>CAYYLW010000005.1:0-50234 GCA_964472465.1 uncultured Oscillospiraceae bacterium
CCACCATATGGTCATGGGCCAACTTCATGGTAAATTCCGCGTTGGCCGTGTCCACGGCCGCATCTACCGCCCCGCTGGAAGCCCCCGCGGCTGCACTACTGGCGGCAGGCGCCGCCGCGCTTGTGCCTGCGGGCGCCGCGCTGCTGGTGCCACCACCACAGGCCACCAATCCCACGCACAAAACCAGTGCCAATAGCAAGCTTATCATTTTTTTCCCGTTCATTTTTTCGTTCCTCCTTCACTTTGTCCATTTTCTTGGGGTTCTTATGCTGCAAGCCTCGCCAGGAAAAGACCAAATTCCAGTGCTAGTGAGCCTACCGTCCGTGCACGACCTCCTTTTCTCTTCCTTCCGGTTGCCTTGTGCCAAACCGGCCTCTGCTACCGCGAACACTGAATGAAACATACTGGATGAAGGGTGTATATTCTGTTGTTGGGGCCGCTGCTGCACCTGCGGCCCAGCTTAGCTTAGGGTTTATGATACTTCGGCTAGCTACCTGTTGTAAAGACCAGCCGAGGTGACAAAAAAATCAGAGTATTCATTTTTGAATAGTTCATACGGGGCTTTCCCGCCCTTTTTCCCCTCCTGTGCGGGGGGTTCTACCCTCAACGGGCAGCAATTATTCATTTTTGAAAAGGTCCTCTCCTTCTTGACCGCCTTCACAATCTCCTACTTCCCGCATTGGGGGCAGCCAACATCTTGCTGGCCACTTCCGAGGCTCTCGGTAAATTTTTCCCCGTCTATTTCTTCCCCTGCCAGGCGAATGGCTTCTCCCAGCCCTTTTTCGTTTGGTTCATCATGCCAAAGTTTTTTTCATAATCTTGGCTTTTTGTTACAATGACAAGCCCCCGCCCCTGTGCTATCATGGGGAACACTGGATGAACGTGTTCGGATGTACTGGGTGTGTTATGCTTCATGACTTGTAGTGAAATTTATAAAACCATCAAGATGTGGGAAGGTGATTCTAATCATGGCAAACCTGGAAGTAAACTACGCCGGTGCGAAGTATAGAAACCCCTTAGTGCTGGCCTCGGCCACACCGGGGCAGGATGGAGAGGGCATGCGGCTGGCCGCCGAGGCAGGCATCGGGGGGGTTATCCCCAAAACCATTGGCCCCCGGCAAGATTGGGCCGCCCACCCTTGCAATGGGCGCCTGTTTTTACACCGCCTGGGGGGCAAACCCATTGGTATGGTAAACTTGGAATTGTTCACCACCATGACGCGGGACGAATGGGTACAAAGAGAACTGGCCATTGCTAAAAAAGGCGGTGCCACCATGCACATCAGCGTGCTGGCCATGCCTAACCCCGAAGAGACCGCAGAACTGGTGGAGGAAATTCAGGCCACCGGATACGCCGACCTTTTGGAGCTGAACGTCTCCTGCCCCATGCCTGCTTCCACCGTGGGCATGCACATCGGCAAAAGCGCCGAGCGCACCTTTGCGCAGGTGAAAGCCGGCAAGGCCGCCGCCAAAATTCCCTTCACCGTAAAGCTTACCCCCAATGTTACCGATATGGTGGAGGTGGCCCAGGCCGCCAAAGAAGCCGGGGCCGACGGCGTCACCATCTCGAACTCGGTGCGTTCCTTCGCCGGGGTGGATATTGAAACCGGCAAGCCCTACCTGCGCGGTTATGGCGGCTACACCGGGCCCGCTATCAAACCGGTGATCATGCGGCATCTAACCGAAGTGGCCCGCAATGTGGATATTCCCATCTCGGCCGTGGGCGGCGTTACCAGCTTCCATGAGGTGATTGAATACATCATGCTGGGCGCTTCCACCGTGCAAACCTGCACCGCCGTGATGTGGAACGGCTACGGCATCATCCCCAAAATTCTGAAAGACTTAAACGACTGGATGGACAAAAAAGGCTACAAGAGTTTCGATGAAATTCGTGGCATTGCGCTACCGGAAATTGCCAATGTGGAAGAACTGGCCAAGTTGCCCCCCAAATTTGCCCAGGTGGACAAAGCCGCCTGCACAAACTGTGGCATCTGCGAAAAAGTCTGCTTCTACCGCGCCATTTCGGAAAAGGACAAGGCCCGCTGGGCCGACCGGAGCCTTTGCGATGGCTGCGGCCTTTGCCAGCAGATGTGCCCCGCCAAGGCCATTACACTAGTGGACTGAGTGTGTTTTTCTAAAGGCCCGCTTGCCGCGGGCCTTTAGAAGCGTTCCCCCCGGTGGGGCCGTGTTGCCCCACCGCTATACCTTGCCAAAGGAGGAGAGGGTTTGAAAGTAAAAGAATTCTACCGGCCAAAAACGGTGGACGAGGCTTTGGCGCTACTGCACCAAAAACCCGGCGCCATGCCCATAGCCGGAGGAACCGACCTGGTGATTGCCCTGCATGAGCGGAAGCTACAGCCAGCGGCGCTGGTGGATTTGTCCACCCTGGCGGAATTAGACCGTATCTTCATCGAGGATGGCACCCTGCATATAGGCGCGGGTGTCTGCTTTGCCGATTTGGAAACCTGCCCCGACGTGCGCGCGGTGTTGCCCTCGCTGGCGGAGGCCGCCGGGCTGATGGGCGCCGTGCAGGTGCGCAACCTGGCCACCCTGGGCGGCAATGTGGCCAACGCCGCCACCGCCGCCGACGGCCTGCCCCCGCTTTTGAGCATGGACGCGCTGGCCGTGGTGGCAAGCCATACGGGCCGCCGCACCCTGCCGGTGGCCGAGGTGGTGGTGGGCCCAGGCAAAAACAGCTTGGCCCCCGGAGAGATTCTTGTGGAGTTACTGGTGCCCGCCCGCCCCGGCCAAGCGAAGGTGTTTGAAAAAATTGGCAGGCGGAAAGCCCTGGCCATCTCCCGCGTGAACCTGGCGCTGTGTGCCGACATGCAGGCCGGCTGGGTGGGCCATATTGCGGTGGCCGTGGGGGCGGTGGGAAAAACCGCCTACCGCGTGGCCGAAGTGGAGGCTTTCCTAACCGGGAAAGAACTGCGGGAGGACGTGATTGCCGAGGCCGTGACGCTGATGGATGACACGGTGGCCCGGAACCTGGCGGGCCGCAGCACCACACCATACAAGCGCAAAATTGCCGGCGCCGTACTGGGGCGCGGCCTTGCGCGCATTGCCAAAGGGGAGGGACTGTGATGAGCAAAGAAACGCTTACATTCCATATCAACGGCAAGGCCCTCACCGCCGAGCTGGATCCCAGCATCCGTCTCATCGACGCGCTGCGGGAGGTGTTTGGCCTCACCGGCACCAAAGAGGGCTGCGGCGAGGGAGAATGCGGCGCTTGCACCGTTATCCTAAACGGCAATGCCGTCAACTCCTGCCTCATGTTGGCAGGCCAGGCCGTAGAGAAAGAAATCATCACCATCGAGGGGCTTTCCCCCGATGGCGAGCTGGACCGCCTGCAACAGGCCTTTGTGGACGCCGGGGCCATCCAGTGCGGCTTTTGCACCCCGGGCATGATTCTCTCTGCCAAGGCGCTGCTGGACAAGAACCCACATCCCACCGTGCAAGAAATCAAGGTAGCCATCTCGGGCAACCTCTGCCGCTGCACCGGCTACCGCAAAATCGTAAAAGCCGTGCAAATTGCCTCTGGGCAATAAGGGGGGCAGAAAAATGGAAAACTATCAATCTGTGGGCCAGCCCCACATCCGCAAAGACGTGGCGGCCAAAGCGCTGGGGAAAGCGGTATACACCGGGGATATGAACCTGCCGGGCATGCTGGTGGGCAAGGCTTTGCGCAGCCGCTACCCCCACGCGAAAATCCTTTCAATTGACACCGCCGCCGCCAGCAACATGCCAGGTGTACACTGTGTGCTTACCGCCAAAGACCTGCCGGGCACGAACTGCTTTGGCCTGGCCATCAAAGACCAGGAGATTTTGGCCAGCGGCAAGGTGCGGATGATGGGTGATGCCGTGGCCCTGGTGGCCGCCGAAGACCTGGACACCGCCGAGGAGGCCCTGGCGGCCATCCGGGTGGAATATGAGGAACTGCCCGGGGTGTTCAGCATAGAGGAGGCCATGGCAAAGGGTGCACCCCTGGTGCACGAGGACATTCCCGGCAACCTGTTGCAGCACACACAGGTACGTAAGGGCAACTTTGAAGAGGGCTTTGCCCAAAGCGCCCACATTGTGGAGGGCACCTACCGCACCCAGCGGGTAGAGCATGCTTACATCGAACCGGAAACGAGCCTGGCCCATCTGGACGAAACCGGGGTGATGAACATCTACACCTCCACCCAGTACCCCTTCCGTGACCGGCGGCAGATTGCCCCCGCGCTGAATATGCTCCACAACATGGTGCGTGTGAAACAGATGGTAACGGGTGGCGGGTTTGGCGGAAAAGACGACATCACAACCGAGATTCAAGCGGGCCTACTGGCCCTGTTTACCAAGCGCCCGGTACGGGTTACCTGGACGCGTAGCGAGAGCATGGATTGCTCCACCAAACGCCACCCCATGACGATTCATGTGCGGCACGGCTGCGACAAAGAGGGCAAGCTACAGGCCGTGTGGGGAGAGGTATACTCCGACAAAGGGGCCTACACCTCCATCGGCCATTTCATCACCAAAAAAGCCGGGCTGCATCTGGCAGGGCCCTACTATGTGCCCCATGTGCATGTGGATACCTACGCCGTTTACACCAACAACACCATCTGTGGGGCTTTCCGCGGGTTTGGCATTTTGCAGGCCTCCTTCGCGCACGAAAGCCAGATGGATAGGCTGGCGGAAAAGCTGGGCATCTCCCCGCTGGAAATACGGATGAAAAACGCCCTCAAAACAGGGCTTTCCACCGCCACAGGCCAGGTTTTTACCGAAAGTGTGGGCTTTGAGCAAACCCTGCAAGCCGCCCAAAAATTCATGCAGGAACATCCGCTGTAAAGGAGGCGCAGGCTTATGAAAAAAAGAGGACGTGGCATCGGGTGCAACCTGTATGGCGTGGGCTACGGCTTTTCCCGCCCCGACCATTCCGCCGCCATGGTGGAGGTGGCCGACGACGGTAGCGCCACGGTGCTTTCGGGCGCCTGTGACATCGGCCAAGGGTCCGACACCGCTTTTTGCCAAATTGCCGCCCAGGAACTGGGCATTCAGTACCAGCATGTACGCATCATCAGCGCCGACACCGCCGTTACCCCCGATGCGCTGGCCAGCACGGCCAGCCGGCAGACCTTCGTCTCCGGCAAGGCGGTGCAACTGGCCGCGCGGGATGCTAAGATGCATCTGCTAAACTACGCCGCCACCCTGCTGGGCTGCGAGGCCGGGGAACTGTGCGTAGAAAACGGGCAGGTATTCTCCCTGCAGCAGCAGGATAAGGGCATGCCCTTTCCCGAACTGGCCGCCCTGGCCCATGCCAACGGCAAACGCTTTATCGGCTTTGCCTGGTACGACAACACCACCCAGGACGTAGACCACGACACGAACCAGGGTGATGCCTACGCCACCTACATCTACGCCACCCAGGTGGTGGATGTGGAGGTGGATACCGACACCGGAGATTTGACCGTTTTGCGGGTGGCCGCCGCCCACGACGTGGGCAAGGCCATCAACCCCATGATGGTGGAGCAGCAGGTGGAGGGCGCCGTGGCCCAGGGTATGGGCTATGGCACGATGGAAGAGGTGCTGCTGGAAAAGGGCATCACCAAAACCCCCTCTTTCACAAAATATCTCATCCCCACCGCCTTGGATATGCCCGAAGTGGACACCTTCATCATCGAAGACCCCGTGGACAGGGGGCCCTTCGGGGCCAAGGGCGTGGGTGAAGGCGCCATCATACCCACCGCCGCCGCGCTGGTAAACGCTGTGTACGACGCCATCGGCATCCGCTTTTGCAGCCTGCCCATCACCCCGGAAAAGGTGCTGGCGGCCCTGGAAGCACAGCGGAAAACAGGGGAAACCCTCTATTAGAACCTGGCAAACCCAGGCCCCCGGCGAAAACGCCGGGGGCCTGGGTGCTAGCAACAGGGTGTGCACCCCCCTCTTCCCATAAAGAACCTCCCGACCCATGCAGGCGGGAGGTTCTTTTCTCTATGCTTCTACCAGGGGCGGTAGCAGGCCAAAGGTCTCCACATCCACTAGGCCCTTATCGGTCAGCTTCCACTTGGGGCTGGTGGAAAGAGCCAAAAAGGAGAGATGCATGAAGGGCGCGTGTATCTGGCAGCCTAGCTTGTCCCGCACAATCTCATCCAGTTGGCGGGTGCGCTCGCTCACTTCCTCTCCGGTCAGCTCATCGGTAATCAGCCCCCCCACAGGCAGGGCCAGCTCGGCCAGTACGGCACCGTCCTTCACCGCCACAATCCCCCCGCCCAGCTCTATCACGCGGTTGATGGCGGCGGCCATATCCGGCAAGTTTGCCCCACAGGCCATGATGTTGTGGGTGTCGTGCGCCACACTCTCGGCAATGGCGCCCGCTTTCATCCCCATCCCGGCCAAGAAACAACGCCCGATATTCCCATTTCTGCCATAGCGCTCCACGCAGGCCATGTGCAAAGCGTCGGCGGCTGTATCCGCCTGTACCACGCCATTTTGCACCTTAAGCGGCAACTCGCGGGTTTCTGTCAGGTTTTGGTCTGGTATGGCCACAATGCAGCGGGCCGTTACGGCCTGCCCTTCGGCGTGAATGGCCAAATCTTCGGCGTCCACCGCGGCGCGCCGCACCGAGTGCTTCACGGTGTCCGGGTAGCGATAGGGGGGTAGATCCAGCAGCAATTTTCCATCTTTTGCCGCCAGTTCCCCACCCAGGAAAACCGCCTCCACCTTCATCTCGGCCAAATCGCGTATCACGGCCAGGTCGGCCACCATGCCGGGGGCTATCACCCCCCGGTCTTTTAGGCCAAAATAGTTGGCCGGGTTGATGGTCACCATCTGGATGGCCTCCACCGGGTCCACCCCTTGGCGGATGGTGCGCCGCACAATTTCGTTCATATGCCCCAGGCTTTGCAGGTCTCCCGCCACCATGTCATCGGTGGCCAGAATGCAGCGCCGGGAATCCAGCCCGTCTTCGGTTACCGCGCGGATACACTCCGCCATATTTTTCTGGGTGGAGCCCTCCCGCATAAACACATGCACACCCTGGCGCAGTTTTTCCACACACTCCGCCTTGGAGGTGGTCTCGTGGCAGCTTGTCCAGCCGCCGGTGGCCACAATGTGGGCCGCCAGCTCTTCGCCAAACAGGTCGGGCGCGTTGCCATCCACCACCTTACCCTGGCTGCGGGCATAGGCCGTGGAAGCCAGCAAATCGTCTATCACCTCGGGGGTATTGTTGTATACATGCCGGGCGATGGAAAAGCCTTGCAGCTCCCCTATGCCAATGATATTCGGGTAATGCAGCAGCGTCTCCATATCTTTGGAGTTCACGTCCACGCCGGCCGTCTCCAGGCGGGGGCAATCCGGCGCCAGCGCCGGCACCACCAGGCGCACAAAGTTTGGCACCCGTCCGGCCTCATCGGCCATGGCGGTCATCCCCACCGGGCCCAGCGCATTGCCTATCTCATGTGGGTCTGCAATCAAGGTGGTGGTGCCCGAGGGAATGGACAGGCGCGAAAACTCTGTAATGGTGAGCATGCTACTCTCGAAGTGCATGTGGGAATCGATGAAGCCCGGCGCAATGCAACAGCCCGATACGTCCACCACCACGGTCTCCGGGCCTATTAGAGCCCCGGCGTCCCCCGCCATGAGGATATAGGGCTTCTTCACGGCCACATCCGCACAATACAACTCCCGCGTGAGGGTGTTGACCACCTGCCCACCCCGCAGCACCAGGTCTGCATAGCGGGTTTCCGATAGCAGGACGTCAATCAGGCCCCGGTACTCCACGGCCTTTTTTAGGGTGCTCACCTCATTCAATGCACTCGTCCCCCTCTGTGCCGCCCGCCGGGCCAGCCGCCCACTGGTCATCCACTTCCAGTTCATCCACAATGCCCACCACGGCGGCGTCGATGGCGCCCTCCTTCCGGCCGGCGGCATTACGGGCCGCCGCGCCCGAAACGTACAACACCAGTTCCCCCACGCCCGCGCCCACGGTATCCACCATCACCTTGGCTGGGCCCTCGGGGCACAGCGCCAAATCCAGCGGCTGGGCCACCAGCAATTTCATGCCCACCAGGGTATCATCTTTCCGGGTGGCCACCACCGTGCCCACCACTCTTCCTAAATTCATGCCCTTCCACTCCTTTCCAGCCCGCCTTCCCAGGGGGAAACCGGACGGAAGCTGTGTGTCTATTCGCTATACAACCACTATTTCAGTAAAGTAATTTTACGGCGGGCAGCCTCGTCCCTGGCCGCCGCTGTTACCACCGCGCCGGGGGGCAATTGCCACTGGCCGCCCCCCGTATACTGCCGTACGTCCCGCTGGGTGATAAATACCCGCTGGCCCTCCGGCGGTTTTTCTTGGCAGGGGAATGCTGGCGGCTGGTTTTCCTCCCCCACTTGCAGCAGTTGCCGCAGGGCGGGCAAAATCTCCCCGCGCCCCACCTGCCGTACACCTAAGGCACGCAATTTTTCCGCGTAGCTTGCATACAGCGCGGCCAGTTCCCCATTTTGGCAGGCCGCACCCTCCGGGGTTTTCACCGCGCAGCTTAGGTCCATCAGCACCGGCAGGCCCTGCCACAGGGCCCACAGCACGGTACCCGCCACCGGACCTTCCCAAATGCCCAGGGCCACCTTGGCCAAATGCCCCGGTGCGGCCGCCGCTACCACCGCCCGCACCAAACCAGGCCCTCCGCTAGGCGAGGGGCCTCTTTCCAGGCACAGCCCCCCGGGGGGAAGCTGGCGGTGCAACATATCTGCCAGCGGCGCATCGGCCAGCAGCCCCACCACGTGCCCAAAACGGCACAGGGACATGCTCTCGCGCACCACGGGCCCGGCCTGCCAGCTCCCGGCGTCGGCCACCACCAGCACCTCCGGGGCCGTTTTTGCCCTGGCCGGGCCGGGCGCCGCCGGTGCGGCAACGCCACCGCCCAGGCCGGCGGGCTTTAGGCCCGCCAGCAGCTGCTGGGTGAATTCCCTACGGCTATCCATTTTACTGGAGCTTGGACAAGATGCAGCTCTCTACGTCGGCATGGGGCTTCGGAATCACGTGTACCGACACCAGCTCGCCCACAGAGCGGGCTGCTTCGGCCCCGGCGTCGGTGGCGGCTTTCACCGCGCCCACATCGCCGCGCACCATGATGGTGACAAGCCCAAAGCCAATTTTCTCATAGCCCACAATGGTTACGTTGGCGGCTTTTACCATCGCATCGGCAGCTTCCACAGCCCCCACCAGCCCTTTGGTTTCCACCATACCCAATGCGGTCCCAATTCCTGTTGCAGCCATACTCAAAACCCTCCTAGATTCCATGTTGTATTGTATTGAACTATCCCTTTGGGAACAAAAGCCTATCTCTTGCGTTTTTCCACCTTGCCCTCACTGCCGGGCAAAAAGGATTTTTCATACTTGCCTATCACCTTGTCCACCTCTTCATGGGGCCGGGCAATAACATGGGCCGCCACCACGGTGCCCACGGCGCTTCCCGCGCGCTGGCCCGCCTCCACGGCCGCCTGCACATCGGCCACCTCGCCGGAAAGGTTTAGGGTGATGCTAATCATCTTGCCCACGCCTATCACTTTATCATACCCCACCAGTTCCACGTCCGCACTTTTGGTGGCCGCGTCCAGGGCCACCATAGCGGTGGAAAGGCCGATGGTCTCAATCAGTCCCAGTGCCATTCACTTCACCTCCCGCTGATATTCAGCGTTTTTGCGCCGCCAGCTCGTCCAGGCTCATCATCCCCCCGGCGGCCTTTGGCCCTTCTGGCCGCTGGGGGCCGCGGCGCTCTTGCTGCCCTATCGCCCGCAGCAGCATTTGTTCTTCTTTTTTATCCAAATGGGCGGGGCCCACCCCCGGCGCATCCGCCGGGGCTTCGCTGGGGTGGTAGCCCTGGCGGGCGGCCAGGTTTCTCATCACTTGTAAGGTTAGGTTATCCGGCATGTTTGCACCCCCACCTTATTCTATCAGCTTGGACACTTCCCCACTGGGGTTCGGTATCACGTTGCTGGATATCAGTTCGCCCACACGCCGGGCGGCCTCTTGGCCACTGTCTACAGCGGCCTGTACCGCCGCTACGTCGCCCGCCACCACCACGGCCACCAGCCCCGAACCCACCACGCGGAAATCCAAAATCTCCACCTTGGCGGCTTTTAGCATGGTGTCGGCGGCTTCCACAGCCCCCACCAGGCCTCTTGTCTCCACCGTACCTAGCGCCTGTCGCACGGTATCCCACCTTTCTCTCGTTGCCATTCTATTGCTCTAGCCTGTTTCACATGCTACTTTGGAAAATACTTTTCTATAGGGAAGGTCTTTTTGTCAAATCCAGGTATCACCGCGCGCAGGTAGCGCTCTTTCGTCTCCCCCAGGGGTTTTGTACAGTCGAAACCCAGCTTGTCGGAAATTCCCGCCTCCAAATGGCTGGGTTCTAAGGGCGAGCCAAGGGCCCCATACACCGCCACCATGTCGTGCGCGGCCTGGAACCGGGAAGCGATGGCCGCCTCCACGTCCAGCATGTCGTAGATGTCCACATCGTCGTCCACCACCACCACGTGCTTTATGTCCTTGTAGTAGCCCAGCACCCCCAAGATGGCGCTTTTCCCATCCCCGGCGGCCCGTTTTTTGATGGACACCACCGCGTGCAAGCGGCAGCCGCCCCCAATGGTCAGGTTCACGTCCTGCACGTTCACCGTGTGGGCCAACATGGAGTAAATTTCCACCTCTTTCACCATGCCATAGGCCAGGTGCTCCTCCCGGCAGGGGAAGGCATGCTGGAAGATGGCGCCATTGCGGTGGGTCACACATTTCACATCCATCAAGGGGGCCGTGCCCACCTCGCTGTAGTAACTCATCAGTTCGGCAAAGGGGCCCTCTTTTCCGGCATTGCCGGGCTTGATAACCCCCTCTAGCACAATTTCCGCATAGGCGGGCACCGCCAAATCAATGCTCTTGCAGGCCACCAGTTCCAGCGGCTCACCGCGCAGGGCGCTGTCCACCTCGTATTTATCCAGCCCATATTTTTGGCTGCTGATTTGCGAGGCGAGCAAAAAGCTGGCGTCATAGCCCAAAATCAGCGCGCATTCCACGCTGCGGTTTTGTTTTTCGCACTCTTTCAGCATGGCGTTTAGGTGCGGGGAGGCCGGCGATACCAGAACGTTAATGGAAGACCCTCGGTTCACCTGGAAGCGGCGCACGGCCATGTGCACCCGCCCTGTCTCAATATCCTTGTAGGAAATCATCCCCGAGGTGATGAAGGGGCCGCTGTCCAGTTCGTTGGAGGTGGGCACCGGGAACATCTTCAGCAAATCAATGCCGCTGGTTACCACGTTTTCCTGCACCGGCCCACTGGGCAACAGGCGGGGCTTTGCCGGGTTTGCAATGGCGTTCATCATACGGGGAATACACTGGGCCATGCCCACCCCCAGCATATCACAAATCAGCTCCCGTTTTCCAAACACCGCCCCGGCCACCGGCACCTTGCTGCCCTTCACATTGGTGAACAAAACCGGTTCTTCGTTGTTGTAGTAGCTGAGCACCGCGCCCAGCTCAAACTTTGGGTCCACCGGCGTTTCGCACACGCGCAGGGCCCCTTTTTGGCGCAGAATCTCCAGCCCGGCGCGCATCATCTGCCGCTCTTCTGTCATAGAAAATCCCCCTCCCAGCGCGCGTAACTCTGGTTCTCAATCCCCAGGGCGTCCAACATCTTACCCGCCACAAAAGCCACGATATCGCTTAGCTCTTTGGGGTGGTTATAAAACCCGGGGCTGGCCGGTAGAATGACCACCCCTTGGTTGGAAAGGCGCAGCATATTTTCCAGGTGGATGCTGCTATACGGCATTTCCCGCACCAGCAGCACCAGGCGGCGGCGCTCCTTAATGCACACATCGGCGGCCCGAGTAAGCAAACCATCGGAATACCCGTTTGCCACCGAGGACAAGGTTTTCATCGAGCAAGGCGCCACCACCATTCCATCGGTTTTAAAGCTTCCGCTGGCTAAGGTGGCCCCCAGGTTTTTGTTCTCGTGCCACACGTCGCACATCCCGCGCAGTTCGTCCTCTGTAACCCCGCACTCGTGCTGGGCCACCTTCAGCCCCATCTCCGACGCCACCAAATGGGTCTCTATGTCCATCCCGCGTAGCATCTGCAAAAGAGCTAGGGTGTATATCGCCCCGCTCCCCCCCGATAAACCCACACAAATTTTCATACTTACCCGCACCCTACCGTTTTATTTTTTGTTGCCACACCACCGCCGGATATGGCATAGGCGCCGGATGCTGGGTGTGATGCATCCGGCGCTCAAAGCCCTCGTTTCCCTTTGTAAGGGCTTTTATAAGCCCATTAGGTGTGTTTCTAAAATCTGGCTTTCCTGAAAGCTTTCCAGCCCCAGGCTGTAAGCAAGGCCCGCCATCACGGCATCCAATTTGATGGGCCCCACCAACTCCGAGCCTGTTACCGCAACGCCAAGGCGCCCGGCCTCCCGTTTGCAAAACTCAAACACCCGTGGAATGGGGGTGTTATCACAATCGAACAGGTTCATCGAGACCACCACGCCCTCGTGTTCGGGGAATTTGATGCCCACGGCGCGTATGCTGGAAAACCCGCCCGAAGGGCCGCGTACCGCCTTGGCAATCTTCTTGGCAAACTCCACATTTTCTGTGCCCAGGAACACATTGTAGGCGGTTAGGCCATTCTCCTCGCAGCTTACAATGGTGGCCCCGGCTTGGTCACTCAGCAGGCCGTCCTTCGAAAAGTCCGGCTTGCGGTTTTCATACTCTTCGGCGCGCGCAGGGTCGCTTTTGCAGTCCAGCAAAAGCTGGCGCACCCCTTCGTACTGGCCTTTGCGGATATAGGCAAAGGAGGCCCTATCGGGTGTACGGGCATTAAGCCCGGCAAAATAAACCGGCACCCCAGTGGCTTCATAATACTCCTTGCCTATCTCTTCGGCAAGGGCTTTGGTCTCCTCCACCGAAATATTCTTGAAGGGAAAGATGGGCAAAGTGTCCTGCGCGCCAATGCGCGGGTGGCTGCCCTGCTGCTTTGTCATGTCGATCAGCGAAACCGTTTTCTTCCCCATGGCCACCAGGGCTTTTTTTAGGGGCCCCGGCTCGCCAAACATGGTGACCACGGTACGGTTAAAATCAGCCTCGGGCTCCACGCTTACCAGCGTTACGCCCGCCACACTCTTCACTTCTGCCACCACGGCGTCAATCACATCTTGGTCGCGTCCATTGCTAAAGTTTGGCACTGCCAAAACATACTGTTTTTCTGCCACGTCAAACCCCTTCTTCCCTCATCTTTATTCCCGTACATTTCTAAAACCCTGGCCGCCCCCCGGGCTGCCCTTATTCCTCCAACAGCGCTACCGCGCGGATGGGCGAGCCAGAACCATCCCTGATTTTCAGCGGCAGGCCCATGAACAAAAAGCGCCGCCCCACCAGACCCTTTAGGTTACACAAATTCTCTGTATTGGTGATGTCGTATTCGGCGCACACCATATGGGCCGAAAAATCCAAATCCCCAGGATGGTCAATAGACGGGGCATCCACCGCCATGTTTACCACCCCTTTTTCGGCCAGCCATTTGGCCGCCGCGTAGGAAAGGCCCGTGTAGGTGGTTTGGTACTGTTCAGTACCCGCATAACGATCATGGTGGGCAGTGTACATCACAAAGATATCCCCCTGGCGTATCTCCTGCCCCGAAGCCCGCAGCGCCTGCTCCAAATCCCGCGGCTCAATGCAACGGCTGGCCGGAACAGCCGAAAGGTCTACACAAATGGCGCTGCCCCAGTAGTATTCCAGGGGCATTTTATCCACCGGGGCGCCCCCAGGCTTAAACTCCGAAACCGCGTCCGTATGGGTTCCGCAATGCTCGCTGATGAGGAGGTTGCGGGCGGAAAACCCCAGGGTTTTACTACCGGTTTTCCGCATATTCTCCTCATAGCTCATATTGGTCATAATAAAAGTGGGCTGGTGCATGGGGAATATTGACATCCCCTGGTATATCTCTTGAGAAAGGTCCACCATTTTTAGGGCCACAGGCCACACTCCCTTCCGCGGCGCATTGATGCGTTAGTATTCAAAGCGCTCTCTCAGCGCGCCGGTGCCTTTTTCATAGGCTGCTGCCAGGCGTTTTTTTAGGTTTTCCAATTCGGCGGCAAACTCTGCTGCGGCCTTTTCGTCCTTCACCCCGGGCAGGTTGATGCCCACGTTCATAAAAGCACCCAGCGCCCCGGTTCTGGCACACTCCACCGCCACGCCGCAATCGCTTAGCACATTTCCATTGGCATACTGCACCACGTTCGGCAGCGCCTCACACACCTCTGTGGCAAGGCGGGCCGTTTGTAGCGGCACCTGGGTGGCCAGCAGGTTTGCTTCGGCTATGGCCTGTTTGCGCGCGGCCTGCTCGGCCTCGGTCTCCTTAGGCAACTTAAACGCAGCCATCACCTTGTTAAAGGCCGCGGTGTCATCGTCCGCATACTGCATAAATAGCAGTTTTACCTCGGCCAGGCGTAGGGCCACCGGCTCTAGGTTGGCGGGGGCCTCCTCATTTTTGGGTTTACGCAGCGTCAGTGCACAGGCCATATAGCCCAGCCCGGCGGCATAGGCCCCGTTCACAGCGGCAATGGTGCCGCCCCCCGGCGCAGGAGAAATGGAGGCCAGCTCCTCTGTGAAATCTCGTACGGTCATGTCCATCAGCAACATAGGTTTGCCCTCTATATTCAAAAAAATATTCACAAAACAGGAAAAATTTACCCCTGCTTTTTTGGCTGTTTCCACCAGTTCTATCATACTCTATCTGCGCAATGCTTGTAAAGGCGGCCTGTGCCCTATAGAGGGGCCAGATATTCATTTTTGAATAGGTTTGCCGCCCTCAACTTGCTGTTTCGCGGCCAAGCCTGGCCCATTCTCCCCATTTTTCCGCTTTTATATTCATTATTGAATTTCCCTGCCCCGCCCGCCCTTCTGCCTTTCCCGCTTTGACCACCGCCACTTTAACCTACTTTTGGCGGCAAAAAAAAGGGCAAGGCTCCAGCCTTACGCCAGGGCCCTACCCTTTTCCTATCAAACTGTTGGTTGCCTTCTATTCCTGTTCCCGCTCTTCACTGGGCAGGAACTTCCGGTATTTTTGCAGTTTGCGCACGGCTGAAGCCTGGCTGATGCCCAGGTATTTGGCCAGCTTCACGGTGGTTTTACATTTGTCGTACACCTGCATCACCAGTTTTCCCTCGTGGTAGTCCATATACTCTTTTAAATCAATGGCAGCCCCATAATTTTCAGCCGAATAGGGGGAGATATTCCCCGGCAGAAGATAGCTGTGAATCACCCCATCCTCCACGGAAAAAACCAACTGCTCAATCAGATACTTCATCTCCCGTACATTACCCGGCCAATCGTACAGGGCGAACAACTCCTGTACCTGCTTTGAAAAAGACGCCTGTTTCACGTGCTTTTTGTTTGCTTGCTGTAAAAAGCTCTCTGTTAGCAGGGGCAAATCCTCGCTGCGTTCTTTGAGGCAGGGTATTTGCAAGGCCGCCACATGCAGCCGGTAATACAGTTCTTCCCGGAACTCCCCGTTTTGCACCAGGTCACCTATGTTTTTCTTGGTGGAGGCAACCACCCGTACATTGACACGTTTTACCTCTTTGCTGTTGGTTTTAAAATAGCATCCATTTTCTATCAGATACAAAAGCGAGCCCTGGGTCTCCCAGTTCATGCAATCAATATCCTCCAAAAACAAGGTGCCCGTGTCGGCCACCTCGCATAGCCCTATCTTTTCTGTTTCTTCCCCTGTCGTTTGGTTTATCTTCACATACCCAAACAACTCGTCGCCCAATATGCGGCCGGGGAAAGCGCTGCAGCTCATCTGCACAAAGGGGCACTGCGCCCGCGGCGATACAACATGGATATGCTTTGCCAGAACCGATTTCCCCGTGCCCTTGTCTCCGGTAATCAGCAGCGGCAAATCTGAACCGGCCACCTTATCCGCCAGTTTTTTCAGCTTTTTCATTTTCTCGCTATGGGCCACCAATTCCACCGAGAGGATGCTTTTGCGCATGGATTGTAACTCCTGGTTGCTGCGCTGTATCTCTTTTTGTAGCTGGTCATAGTGGTCTTGCAGCTGGCGCACATTGGCGCTATCCCAAGAGGTATAGCTGATGACATACAGGATATTCTCCCGCTCTTTGTCAAAAATGGGCACCCCTGTCACCAGTAATTTTTGCCCAAACCGGTCCGGCTGCGTCAGGGTTACCCGCTCGCGGCTCTCCAGCACCTTGCGTGTTACCGAAGGGGAGAACAGCCCTATGTCCTCCAAAACCGACACATGCTTGCCCACATAGTCCTGTTCTTCTATCCCATAAATATCCCGGCAGGTTTTCCCCAATTGCAAAATAATCCCATCGCCGTCTGTGATGCTAATCCCGTCATGCAGTTCTTCCAATATCTCTTTTAAAGCCGAAAATACCGCCAATTCCACGCCACACCACTCCCCTCATAGGCCTTCCGCCTAGCCAGGCAAATCTGTCCGCCCGTGCATGGAACCCATCTAAATATATAGACTTGGTGGGTGGCCGTCAAGAGAGGTGCCGTTTTTGCAGCCACGAAAACGCGGCGGACACCGGTGGTCTTCCGCCGAGTAAGCTGAGGGGCCGTACTTCTTTGTGATACCGAACCAACCTGGCCGCCCTGGCCCATGCCAACGGCAAACGCTTTATCGGCTTTGCCTGGTACGACAACACCACCCAGGACGTAGACCACGACACGAACCAGGGTGATGCCTACGCCACCTACATCTACGCCACCCAGGTGGTGGATGTGGAGGTGGATACCGACACCGGAGATTTGACCGTTTTGCGGGTGGCCGCCGCCCACGACGTGGGCAAGGCCATCAACCCCATGATGGTGGAGCAGCAGGTGGAGGGCGCCGTGGCCCAGGGTATGGGCTATGGCACGATGGAAGAGGTGCTGCTGGAAAAGGGCATCACCAAAACCCCCTCTTTCACAAAATATCTCATCCCCACCGCCTTGGATATGCCCGAAGTGGACACCTTCATCATCGAAGACCCCGTGGACAGGGGGCCCTTCGGGGCCAAGGGCGTGGGTGAAGGCGCCATCATACCCACCGCCGCCGCGCTGGTAAACGCTGTGTACGACGCCATCGGCATCCGCTTTTGCAGCCTGCCCATCACCCCGGAAAAGGTGCTGGCGGCCCTGGAAGCACAGCGGAAAACAGGGGAAACCCTCTATTAGAACCTGGCAAACCCAGGCCCCCGGCGAAAACGCCGGGGGCCTGGGTTTTTGTATCCGCTTTGGTTTCTGTAGGCTCTCTGGGCCAGGCCGCTCGCTTTACCCGCACCCCGCATGGCCCTTATCTCTTTCTTTTACCCTCTACTCATAGGCCGAAGCCCTGCCGCGTGTCGCCAGTTCCCGGTTAGTAAATATCCAGCATTTCGCTGAGCTTGGCATTGGTCTCTTCGGCCCAGGGGTATTCGCTCATATATTCCCCATGATATTTCTGGATATATTCCTCGTTGCCTTTCAGCACCTCGTAGTAATCGCACAGGAATTCCCCGGTTTTCAGGGTTTTTTGGGTGCTGCCGTCCTCCAAAATATAGTCTATTTTGTTTTCCACCAGCAGGTCTTTTAGGCGCTTCATGGTCATGCGGTAGAGGGCTTTGGTGGCCTCGTCATCGGGGCGGTCCTCCCACAAAGCGCAAATCACCTGCCCTGCGGTCAGGGTGCTGCCGTTGCGATCCACCAAAAGCGCCAGCAATTCCTTCACCTTCTGCCGGGAGATGATGAGCACTTCGCCATCCACATACACATCAAAAGTGGGCATGGTTTGCACAAACACCTTGTTGGCTGGCGCCACCTTCACAAGGGCCGCCTTTTGCAGCTCCTTTTCCAATTTTTCGCGGCTGTAGGGCTTCATCAAATAGCCCACCGCATCCACCTCAAAGGCGTCCAGAGCATATTGGTTGAAGGCGGTAACAAACACCACCCGGGTATTGGGGTCCAGCTTTTTCAGTTCCCGCGCCAGTTCAATGCCCTCCATCTGGGGCATTTCCACATCTAAAAAGGCAAGATCCACCTGGTGTTCCTGGGCATGGGCCAGCGCCTGCAGGGGGTCTTGGAAGGTGGTGAGCACACTGATGCCCGCCAGCCCCTTGCTGGTAAGCTGAAACCGTGTGATGGCCAGCTCCTCATCATCCACATAGATCACCCGCATGGCTACGCCCTCCCTTCCAATGGAATTTGAATCACCGTTTTGGTTCCTTCGCCGGGGCGGCTGGTCACCGTCATGGTGGCTTTCACCAAACAGTCCAGCCTGGTTTGCACATTTTTCATCCCAATGGAGTCCTTTCGGCCATATTCCCCCTGCTGGTCAAAGCCCACGCCGTCGTCTTCCACTACCACCACGGCATATTCCCCCTGGCGGCTGGTTTGAATGCGCACCAGGCCGCTGCCCTGCTTTTTGCCAATGCCATGCCGGATGGCATTTTCCACAACCGGTTGCAGGGTGAGGGTGGGGATGGAAAAATCGGAGAACTCTATATCGTACGCCACCGCCAGTTTATTACCAAAGCGCGTCTGTTCAATTTTTACATAGTTTTGCACATGGTGCAGTTCCTGCGCAAAGGGAATTGGGGCGGGTTCTTCCAAGGCGTTGATGTTCTCCCGCAGATATTCTGAAAAGGTGACCACCGTCTCGTCGGCCTTGATAGGGTCGGTGAGGCAGAGGGCGCTGATGGCGTTGAGAGTGTTGAAGATGAAATGCGGTTTGATTTGGCTCATCATCACCGCAATACGGCTTTGCAGCAGTTCGTTTTCCAGTTGGGCGGCCCGCTGGGCCTGCTTCACGTTGTCCAGCACAAAACGGGCCATCCAAAACAGGGTGGCCAGCAGCGCCACCAAAAATGCAATATGGAAAAAATAACCGTGCTCCGCCACCCGCAGATAATAGTCCAGCGTATCGGTGGTAATACCCAAAAACACCAGCGCCACCAGCCAGAACACCGCCCTGGCATGTTTGTTTTTGGCAACCCATGCCTCGTGGGACACACAGTATAGGCCGTTGAGCATGGAAAACCCCAGCAACAATAAGGCGAGAAGGAACTCCCCTTCACTGCTGCGCAGGGGCAGGCGGAACATCAGCAGCACCAAATAGAAGAACTGCGCGCCCAGTAGCACAAATTGGTTCACCAACAGCCATTTTTTATACCTTGGGTTGATTGGCAACCGCAGCAGATAGCCAATGGTGAACAGAGGGATAAAGCCAAGGGAGAGGTCGTCGATGGAATCGACCACCATCTGGTTTGGCACGAGGAGGCCCATGAAATCGAAATCGATAAAAAACCACAGCCCACAGGAAATTACAAACCCCGCGAAAAGCAAAAGGCTGACCGCCTGCGTGGCCCGTGCCGAGAGGAACACCAGGGCCAGTGCCAGCAGCAAAAACCCAATCACCACCACCGTTCCCGCCGAAAGAAAGGCCGTCAGGTCGTCGATGACGGCCATATTCCGGCCGCTTCCTTTACCCAGCAGTGCCTGTAGGGCCACAAAAACCGCGGCCAGAAGCACGCACAGCCCCAGGGCCCCGTTTGCTATTTTACTCCCTTTTGCAATCATAGTTCCCTTTCCACGGCAGAATGGTTTTCCCATCCATACAGTAGTCCTTACCTCTACCGGCGAGGCGCCTTTTTCCCTAAGGGTTATTGTAGCATATTTTACCCTTTTGGAAAACACTCGCCCCTGGGCGCCTGTGTGAATTTAAAAAACATTCCATACTGGCCTGGGGCCGTGTGGGGGCAGGGCATGTGAAAACTTGCACCGCTGGGCGGCATACCGGCCCTAATGTAGGCGCTTGGCGGCTTTGCCTAAAGCGCCCACGCGCCCTGGCAGCTTGCTGCTTGCACGCACCACCAGCAAACTGCTAAGGAGGATAAGCAGGCAGCCAATGGCCGCCTGCGGGCTAAGCGTTTCACCCAGCAGAAGCACCCCCAGCAGCAGGGCCGTGGCTGGCTCCAGCGTGGAGAGGATGGAGGCGGCCGTCTCCCCAATTTCCCGCAGGCCCAGCTGAAACAGAGGAATGCCCAAAGCCGCACTGATTGGCGTGCTCACCAGCAGAATCACCACCGCCTGGGCCGGCAGCGCCTGCAAAGGCAGGGTGCCGGTGGCCAGGCCATAGGGCAGGCTTGTGAACACCGCGGCCAAGCTGCTATAAAACAATAGCACCACCGGGTGCACCGTGGCCGCGCCACTGCGGCTGAGGTACACCACATAAAACGCATAGCTGCCCCCCGAGGCCAGGGCCAGCAGCACCCCCTGCGGCGCCACCTTGGCCCCCGGCCCGGCCATGCAGGCCACCGCCGCCACCCCCAGCGCCAGCGCCGCTATTTTGGCGGCGCTGGGCCGCTCGTTTAAAAACAGCACGCACACCAGCATCACCAGGGCGGGGTACACAAAGTGCAGGCTGGTGGCCACCCCGGAAGGCAGCCAATTGTATGAGAGGGAGAGCAAAAAATTGGTGAGGGCCGAGCCAAAGAACGCGACGGTGAGCAGGCTTTTTAAGCGGCCCAGGGGCGGGCGCAGGCGAATTTTTTTCACACGGCAAACCACCAGGCAGCCCAGCGTGATGAGAAGGCTACGCCACAGGGTAAACGCCACCACGCCCAGGCCAAAATCCGCCGCCACCTTCATGTAAATAGGGCTTAGGCCAAACACAACCGACGACACAATGACATAGGCAGAGCCTTTCCACTTTTTCATAGGGTCCTTTCTTTTTGGGCGCACAAAAACAGAGACGCCGCCAAAAGCCCGGCCCCTATTCTTGTAGCGCAAAGCCACCCTTACCCACGGCGGGCAGGGAAAACCACCCCAGCCAAGCGCTGGGTTTCTCTATTGCTCCCATCTCCATGGGGAAATTACGATAAAAACCCTACCGGGTTTCTGCGGCGGTGGCATACAAATAGTCCCGCACGCAGCCGCCAATATAGTCCACCACCAGGGCATGGGGGCTGTTTTCCAGGCTGCCTTCCAGCACCCGCTGGGCCTGTTCTGGGAAAAACTGTTGCAACAGCGCCAGGCTCATGCGGCCCTGCAAGTTTTTATACAGCGTATCCACGGCGTTCTGTACCATAGGTTGGCCTAAATAGTAGCGCGAACGGTCCGAAAGGCTGTATAGGCGCTGCCGTTTTTGCTCGCTCTCACTGCCGCTGTAATAGGGGGCCCAGTCTTTCGGGTTTTCCAGCATGGCGGCTTCCAGCGCGGCGCTAAACCCATCGCCGGGGCCGCCCAGCGCAGCCTCGATACGTTCCAGCAAGCGCAAGGCACTCTGCTGGTAGTAGGTAAGCGCCGGCCCCACCTTCAAAATACGTACCCCACCCTGTACCATGGCCCGCAAGGCGCTGCGGGGCTGATAATCTGTGGAGTGGCCCTCGTACACCAGACCAGGCATCCTTGGCAGGGCCGCCATCAAGGCCTTGGCTTCCCCCGGGCAAAACACATGCACATCCTCGCCGGAAAACTCTGCCCCCGGCTGCACCACCAGCCCCACCACACGTTCCCAAGCAGACGCCACCCCGGCTTTTGCCACCTCTTCTTTGAAACAAGCCACCGTCTTTTGGGCCACCTCCGGGGCGGTAACTTGTAGGCTCTCCTCCTCCTTAGTACCTCCCGGCACCGGCACCTCGCTGCCAATCACATATACAGGCCGCTGGCCCGCTTCAGCGGCGGCCTGCTCCGCCACGGCCAAAAGCGCCGCGCCCCGGCGCGCTATGGTCTCGTCGGCCAGGGGCTTCTCCGGGTCGTCACAGGCCAGGCGCATACTGGTATCAATGTGAATTTTTTGGAAACCTGCCCGCACGTAGCTGCCCACCAACTGGGCGGCTTTTTCCATGGCCGGTTTCTCCTCTTCCCCCCGCCACACAAGGGGGCCCAAATGGTCTCCCCCCAGCAGAATTTTTTGCTTGTCAAACCCGATTTTATCGGCGATTTCATGCACAAAACACACAAAATCTGCCGCCTGCATGCCCGTGTATCCACCAAACTGGTTCACCTGGTTGGCCGTGGTTTCCACCAGGGCGGGGGCGCCATGGGCTTGGGCCAGCCGAAGCACCGCCTCAATGGCCGGCGCGCTGGCCGTGCAGGCAGAGCATAGCCCCTCATAGCCCTCGGTAAGAAGTGCGGAAAAATGCGGGTTCATCCTTTTGCTCCTTTCATGGTGTGGCAGGAAAACGCCAGTGGGTGAGATGGAACGCGAACCGGCTAAAACCCTTTGTTCAGAGACCGCTACCCCGCCGAGGCCGCCAGGAGGTTCTGCTTAGCTGTGGAAAACTGGCCTGGGGCAAACTGGCGCAGGGCCAGCAGGGCTGCGCCCTGCACCGGCGTAAGCCGGGGCGGCGTGAGCCGCATGCCCTGCGCGGCCAGGGCTGCCGTAAAGGGAACCAGGATTTTATCCCCGGCTTTGAAAGCCCCGCCGCTGTATGAAACAGCCACCGGTGCGGCGCTGAAATCCAATGCTTCTTTCACAGCATTCGCCATCTGGGCCAGTTCTCCGGCCGCTTCTTCGTACAGCTTTCTCGCGCCCTCATCGCCAGCGTCTGCCGCATCGGATAGCAGCTTTTGCAATGCGGCGGTTTTCTCCCGGTAGGGCAGCATCTCTTGCAGCACAAGGGGAATAAAATCAAAGTCGCTCTCTAGCGCATACTCTCTTCGTATCATATCATACAAAGGGCCTTTGGGACACCGCCCATCGGCCTGTTTTGTAAAAAGCTGCATCCCCCGCAAGGCCAGCCAGTAGCAGCTTCCCTCGTCCCCAAACTGCTCGGTCCACCCGCCACTGCGGGCGGCTCTGCCGCTCTCGCTTCTCCCATAGGCGATAGACCCCGTTCCGGCCACCACATTGATGCCCGCGCCACAGGCCAGGGAGCCCGCCCAGCCCACCTCCGTGTCATTCAGCAGTGAAAGTTTTGTAAACACCGGGGCCAGGGCGGCTTGCAGCTCTGTATCCCCCGTCTTATCCTCCCCCACCAGGGGCAGCCCCGCACACACGCCGTGCAGGTCCTCAAAACCGGCCCCCACCTCTCGCAGGCAGCGGCCTGCCAGCTCTTGTAGCGTTTGCGCCACGGCGGCGGCGCCATAACGCCTCCAAGAGGAACCCGCTCCCTCTGCCGCTGTGCAAGGGTAGCCTCGCTCGTCTATCAAAAGGCAGGCTGTTTTCGTCCCGCCGCCGTCAAAACCTACATAATACTTCATGCACAGCCCTCCATGCCTTTAGAGCGGGTAGATGGTTACACCTTGCACCACCCGGTTTACTTCGCCGCCAGTACAGGGGTTATCGGTGGGAACGCCGCTGGCCATAGATTTTTCCAGTGCCAACAATTGCAGCAAAAGCAGGTTGCGCAAATAGGCCTCCAGCTCTGCAAAAGGCGCACCGATGGGCTGATACTGCCACACATAATCGGCTCCGCCGGATATGAGCGTGCCCTGCGGCAGGCTGATGAGCGCCCGGTTCCCCCGCCGCTCACGCAGAATCTCCTCCGCCAAATCCAGGTCATACCGGGCGGTAAACGCCATGGGCGACACCATGTGGAAGGTGAGGGTGCTGGGGTTTACCACAGTTTTGGGCCCGTGGCGGAAACCCATGGCGGTATTGAAGCTGGCGTTTACCAGGCCGTTGGTAAGTTCCATGGATTTTACAGCCCCTTCCTCCGCCAGGCCTTTCAGCCCGCAGGAGCCCAAGAACACCAGTCGCTCGTAGGCAAACCCGGCCGCCTGCTGGGCCAGCTCGTCGGCCTCTTCCATCTCGCTCTCGGCCACATCGGCCAGTTTGCGCATGAAGGTAAGGAAGCTCTCGCGTTCTTCCCAGCCAAAGAAGCAGCCGGCAGCCAGGGCCATGCAGCTCACACTGCTTGTCATGGCAAAGCCCTGGTCGCTGGATTCTGGGGGCATGAGCAAAACAAAGCTGCCGGGGTGGCCTTCAGCGGCACGCGCCAGGCTGCTGCCCGCCTTGCACACCAGCACCAAGTTGTATAGGGTGCTCACTTTTTTGGCCGCATACTCCAGTGCCGCCACACTCTCAGGGCTCTCTCCAGACCGGGAGAACGAGACCAATAATGTTGGCACATCATACAAAACACAGTCGGGCGAGGCCACTATGTCTGTGGTGGCCACGGCCTCGCTACGCAGGCCATATTTCTGGGCCAAAATCAGTTGCAGGCTCTGCCCAATGAAAGCCGAGGAGCCGGCCCCCGTAAACACCACCCGCAGATTCTGTAAAGAGCCCATGCTCTCTAGGAAAGCGGATATTTCCGCCTCCTGTGCGGCCAGGCTATCGGCCAAAGCGCGCCACAGCCGTGGCTGCTGCAAAATCTCCTTCACGGTAATCTGGGCGCTGTGCGCCTCAAAAAAAGCGGGGTCTCTTCCTAAAATCTGTCTATCCATCTCGCTTCATCCTCTCTGAGGCCCTAGGGGACCGTTTGCGCCGTTTGCCCGGCAATTTTTATACGATACCCAAGCTACAATCCTTTTCGCACAGCAGCGCCGCCATGTTGCGGGCAGACTGCATGGCCACATTGTAAATCTCCCTGTCGGCCAGGCCGCCCATGTGCGGGGTAAGCACCGTGTTGTCCATGGCGAAGAGGGGGCTCTCGTACAGTGGTTCCTCCTCGTAAACATCCAGCCCAGCGCCTGCAATCACACCCTTCTCCAGCGCCTTTGCCAGCGCCGCGCTATCTACAATAGACCCGCGAGAGGCATTGATAAGCACCGCCGTGGGCTTCATCGTCGCCAGGGTTTTTTCATTCACCAGGTGGTAGGTATCTGCGGTGGCCGCCGCCCCCACCACAAAGATGTCGCTCTGGCGGAATAGCTCTTCCAGGCTCACAAACCGCACACCCAGGGCCCTGGCCGCTTCCTCGTTCGGGTATACGTCGTAGGCGATGGTATCCATCTCAAAACCCTGCCCACGTTTTGCAACCGCCTGGCCCACCGCCCCAAAGCCCAAGATACCCAGGGTCTTTTGCGATACGGCCATGCCGCGTTCCACCCCTTGGGCCCAGCGGCCCGCGCGGATATTTCTATCCCCCTGCGGAATTTTTCGCATCAGGGCCAAAATAAGGCCAAAGGCAAGGTCTGCCACGGCGGAAAAATTCTGCCGCGGCACATTGCACACACGAACACCGGCTTTTTCGAAGGCGTCCAGATCCAGGTGGTCGTAGCCCGCGCAGTTCAGGGAAACCGCCACAGGCGGCTGTTTCACAGCGCTAAAGAAGGAGGCGCCGAGCGTCACATCCGCCCCCATCAATATCCCGGCTGGGGCCTCTGGCAAAGCATTCCAGTAATCAATCAGGTTTTGCTCGCAGCAGTTTTCCCCACGCTGGGCCTGGCTCCATAGGATTGGCTCCAGCCCAGCGGCGCGCAGTTGCTCGAAAGCTTCTGGCTCCTGCTCGAACGAAAAGGATACCACCAGTACTTTGTTGTTCATCTCTTACTCCTCTGCCCTGGCAAGGGGGCTCGTCTATTTCTATTTATACTGCGGCAGGTTATCGCCATGCTCTGCAATGAAGTCCTCCACCAGTGCCTCGGCCGTTTTGTAGTCTGTCACGGCGCCATCCAGCATCATAGCCTCGGCCCATAGGCTACGGCTGCCGGTGAGGGCGGCCTCCACCGTCACCTCCACCGGGGCCAAACGCCGCTGGATAATGGCGCGCATGGGGCCCGTGAAGTTTTGCACCACCATGGGGCAGAAGCCCAGCGCGGTGGCAATGCCCGGAATTTCCAGCACCGCATCGTCCGGCAGGCCCTTCACGGCGCCCTCGTTGGGTATATTTACGCTGAAGGTCTTGCGCTCATCATACAGCAAAGAGTGAATCATTTCCACGAGCTGCTCGTGCTCGCCATCGCTGCGCCGGAACAAACCCGCCTCTACCTCGCCCTCGGTTTCACCCTGGCTCAGCATATCGCGGTAGGTCTTTTCGCCGCGCGCAATCACTTCTTCAATGGGGAAGGCATCTATCCCCAGTTGCCGGCCATAGAATTTCCCCTCGGGGTAGCGCTCTGGGAAAAACTCGGCCGCGTGACGGTCCACTACGGCAGGCAGCCCGCCAATACGCTCGTACAACTCCCAGGAAAGGGGGTTATCCAGAAAATGGGGCACCTCGGTATCATCCAGCTGGGAGTTGAAGAAATTGTGCACATGGCCATTTTTCTCTGCCTCCACACGCTGTTTTGCCACAATATCCAGAAGCTTTTCGCGCACGTCCTGGCCATCCACGCGTATATCGTAGAAGAAGGTGAGGTGGTTGAGGCCCACCCCCACGGTGGTGATGCGGTTCACATCCACACCCATCATGCGGGCGAGATATTTTTCCCCGTATATGATGCCGTGGCACAGGCCGATGAGCTTGGCCCCGGTGGCGCGGCGCACCGCCGTAACGATGGCTGTCATGGGGTTTGAATAGCTGAAGAAATGGGCTTTTGGGCACAGGCGCATCACGTCTTTGGCAATGGCAATCATGGCGGGAATCATGCGCTGGGCACGGGAGATACCGCCGGGCATGATAGAATCTCCCACCGGCTGGAAGATGCCATATTTGCGGGGTATCAGCACATCCTGTTCCCAGGCACGGCGGCCCCCCACGGCGATGGTCACCACCACAAAATCGGCCCCGGGCAGCACCTCGCAGCGGTCTACCGAGTGAGAAATGATAATATCGGCTTTCTTTTGTTCCACCATCTTTTTTGTGAGGCGTACCACAGATTCTAAAATCTCGGGGTTTATATCACACAGGGCTATCTCCCAGCTGCCAAAACCCGCCTGGATAAAATCGGCCACCAGGCCCTTTGTGAACACGGCGCTACCTGCGCCGATGAGAACAATTTTTTTGCGTTCCATAGCGTTTCTCCTTTTCTTGCTCTAGCGAGCGGCCAGGGTGAGTGCGGTGTTGCATTCGTGCAGGAACTCTTCCAGAATTTTTTGCTGGCCCGCTTTATCGGCCTCAGCAAAGCGCTGCGCCAGCTGCGGGGTGAAAAATAACTTGATAAATTTCGGCTCTTTGTCACTGAACACAAAGGTCTCGGTGGATTTCATGTTTTCAAACGCCCGCTGGAACATGGGCTGGTTGTTCAGCCAGTCTATCTCAGCAAAGACCCCCGCGGGGTCTTTTTTATAGCTGTATATCGCCCCAAAATAGGCGTACATACGGTTGCCACCCCGTTTGTCCTCCAGCCAATAGCGAAAGCCCGAAGCATACTGCCCAAAATTGTCGGGGTCGGCCCGGTTCATCTCCACACGGTACTCTTCCCCCCCGGCGTTCGCCAAGGCTGTTTCAAAGGCACGGGCCAGTTCCAGGGTGTTGGCCAAGTCCTCGTAATCCAGGCGGAAGCCCTCGGTGTAGGCCGCCTTGGCTATGCCCTCGCCGCAGGCCGTGATATAGCGCCGCAGCATCTGGGCCTGCTCCTTATGCTCTTTCTGGTTCATGGCGGCAAAGTCCGCGTCTGGCATGAAAAGCTTGAGATAAATATCCTCCTCGCGGTTCACCTCAAACGCCGCCTCGCTCTCTATCTTGTTCCACACCTGGTCGTAGGGAATGTGGTTGTTCGCCTTGTCCACCTCCACCATCAAGCCGGTACGGGTTTCCGGCAGGAAGATGAGCCCCGTGTGAAGATAGAAGCGTTGCCCGGTTTGCAGGCACTCCATATGCACGCGCATGCCATACCAGTGCGGGCCGATACAGTCACGGGAAGCACGGTCCACCGTGAAACGCACCAGAGGGCTTTCCGCCGTGGCGATGGCCTCCTCATAGATGTCTCCAAAACGGTGCAATGCACGCAGGGGGGGCAGTGCTATATTCATCTTATCCGGCATACTACAACGCTCCCTTCCATTTCTTGTATCCATAGTCCGGGTTTTGCACACAGAATTTGCCACCGCTCACCTCTACAAAAGTGCCGGTGAGGTAGGCCGCCGCCTCCGAGGCCAGAAACAGCACCACCCCGGCCACATCCTGCGGTTGGCCCAGCCGCCCCAGGGCGATTTGCGCCTGCAAACCCTCCCGTTTCTCCTCCACCACGCCCCGTGTCATCCCGGTCTCAATCACACCGGGGATAAAGCCGTTTACCCGGATGCCAAAGGGGGCGAACTCGGCCGCCATGGTTTTGGTAAGGCTGTATACAGCCGCTTTGCTGGCGGCGTAGGCCCCACTGCCGGCCGAAGGCATCAAGCTGGCGTAGGAGGCCGCGTTGATGAGCACCCCGCCCCCCTGTTTTTCCATTTGGCCGCGGGCGGCCGTACCGCATAGAAATACCGAGCGCAAGTTCACCGCCATCACGCGGTCCCAGCTTTCGGCATTCATTTCGCACAGGGCGGCCTGCGGGTATATCCCCGCATTGTTGATGAAAATGTCAATGTGTCCAAAATCTGCCACCGCGTTTTCGAAAAGGCTTGCCACGGCCGCCTCATCGGCCACGTTTGCCAGGTAGCCCCGCACTTCGCCCAGCGGCGAGAGCGCGGCCACAGCCGCCTCTGTGGCATCTTTGTCTATATCGCAGAGAAACACTTTGGCGCCTTCCTGCAAGAAGCGGCGCGCAATGGCAAACCCAATGCCCTGCTGGGAGGCCGCCCCCGTGATGCCCATTACCTTTCCCTCAATACCCAGTTCCATCGTTCCAAAACCCCTTTCCATTTCACAGGGCGGCTGGCCCAGGCCCAAAAGCCCAGCGAAGAGGGCCCCTAGGAAGGCCCCGCCACCACGCCGTGTTCCCCGCCTGTGCGCTAAATCTCTAAAACCCCACCCCGGCTGGCAGAGGCCGCCCATTTCGAATACAGCCCTAAATACCCGCTTTTAAAGCGCGGGGCGGGGGGGCGCCAAGCCTCTTTACGCCGCCCCAGTTCCTCTTTAGAAACGTGCAGATGAATCCGCCCATGGGGAATATCAATCTCTATGCGGTCGCCGTCTTGTATCAGGGCGATGGGCCCGCCCTCTGCCGCCTCGGGGGAGATATGCCCCACAAAACAGCCGTTGTTGGTTCCCGAAAAACGTCCGTCGGTTATCAGGGCGGTGCTGGTGGCCAGCCCGCGGCCATATAGGTATTTCATGGCCTTGAACATCTCCCGCATGCCGGGGCCGCCTTTGGGCCCCTCATAGCGGATAACCACCACGGCCCCCGCCTGTACCCGGCCCTGCAAAATGGCCTCTTCGGCGTCCTCTTCGCAGCCAAAGACCACCGCATGCCCAACGAAATGGTGCATCTCCGGCACAATGGCCGAGGGCTTTGTGATGCCCCCCTCCGGGGCCAGGTTCCCCCGTACCACCGCTATGCCGCCGGTGTGCGAAAAGGGATTCTCCAGTGTTTTTATGATGCGGCGGTCTGGCTGGAGGGGGGGCAGGGCGTCCAGGGCCTGCCCCAGGCTGCCGCCGCCCACGGTGGGTACGCTGAGGTCTAGAAGGCCGCGTAGTTCCCGCAGCACCGCGGGAATTCCCCCCGCGTGGTAGAAATCCTCCATGTTATATTCCGAGGCCGGGTTCACCTTCACCAGCAGAGGCGTTGTCTTTTCCGTCTCTTCCAGCTGCTGTGTAAGCCACTCTGCGCTGATGCCCGCCTCTTGGGCAATGGCCAGCAGATGCAGCACCCCATTCGTGCTGCCGCCCGTGGCATGCAGCACGCGCAGGGCATTTTGTAGAGAACCTTTCGTGATGATGGACGAAGCGGTGAGGTTTTGCCTGGCCAGCGACACGATGGCCTGCCCCGTGGCAAAAGCCATACGGCTGCGCTCTGCATACACGGCCGGAATCAGTGCCGCGCCGGGCAGGCTCATCCCCAAGGCCTCGGACAGGCAACACATGGTGTTGGCCGTGCCGTAAAAAGAGCAGGAACCGCAGCCCGGGCCACAGCTATCCTCCAGACGGTAGAGTTCCTCTTCACTGAGGGCCCCGGTGCTGAGCATACCACATCCTTCAGAGAGGCTGGTGAGGTCACTTTTTCTCCCGTCGAACACCGGGCCGCCTTGCATGGGCCCGCCAGGCAGTAAAATGGCGGGCAGGCCCAGGCGGGCGGCGGCCATCAAAAGCCCCGGCACAATTTTGTCGCAGCTGCCCAGCAGCACCAATGCGTCCAGCTGGTGTGCCTGCGCCATCACCTCCACGTCACAGGCAATCAAATCCCGCGAAGGGAGGATGTAATGCATCCCCACGTTTCCCTGGGCGGTACCATCGCAAGGGCCTGTGATTCCGAACTCCACCGGGGTACCCCCGGCGGCAAAGATACCATTTTTCACATGCTGGGCCACGGCGCGCAGGTTGTAGCTACCGGGCACCAGTTCGCTCCAGCTATTGGCTATGCCAATGATGGGCTGCTCCAATTGTCCATCGGAAAAACCCATGGATTTATACACCGCACGGTTAAAACAGAAATTGGGCCGGGCCAAAATCTCCGCGCTTCTCATCGTTTTTTCTCCTGGCTCATACGGTAGGCCACGTCCAGAATCATATCCTCTTGGCCACCCACGGTTTTCATCCGCCCCAGTTCTATCAAAATGTCGCGCGCATCCAGGCCATAGCGCTGGGCCGCACGTTTGGCGTGCAGGAAGAAGCTGGAATACACCCCCGCATACCCGATGGTGAGCGCATATTTATCAATCACCATATCGGCCAAAGGGGCCACCCATTCCTCGGCGGCATCCATCAGGCCATACAGGTCTTCTCCCGTCTCTGCGCCCATCTTGTGCAAAGCCGCCACCAGTACCTCATGCGCGGCATTGCCCGCCCCGGCGCCCAGGCCCCGCAGGGTGCAATCCAGATAGCGGGCGCCAGCACGCGCCGCCGCCAGAGAGTTTGCAATGGCCAGCCCCAGGTTGTTGTGCGCATGAAAACCCACCGGAATGCACAATTTTTCAGCCAGCAAAGCAACCCGCCGCGCCGCATCGTCCGGCAGCATGGCGCCCGCCGAATCGGCCAGATATACGGCATCCGCGCCATAGCTCTCGAATTTTTGTGCCTCGGCCAATATCGCCTCCGGCTCGCTCATATGGCTCATCATCAAAAATCCAAAGGCCTCCATACCCACGCTTTTGGCATGGCGTATATGCTCGGCGCCGGTATCGGCCTCCGTTACATGCGTGGCCACCCGCACCGCTTTCACGCCTGCCTCCCGGGCGGCGTCTAGCTCGCGTATGGTACCAATGCCCGGGATGAGCAGGGTTCCCACGCAGGCGCCGGCGGCATTTTGCGCCACCGCGCGAAAAATCTCGCCCTCTTCGTGCAGGCCAAAGCCGTACTGCACGCTGGAGCCGGCCAGTCCGTCGCCATGGCCGCACTCTATTTTGCGGCAGCCCGCCCCGGCCAGCGCTGCCGCAATGCCCCCCGCTATCTCGGGGGTAAAACGGTGGGCCACGGCATGGCTGCCGTCCCGCAGGGTGGTGTCAATCAAAGTCAGTTTCATTGGGCTGCCTCCCCTCGCATTTCGGCGGCGGCGCTATCGGCCATGGCCACTGCCGCGCTGGTGATGATGTCCAAATTTCCTGCATAGGGAGGCAGGTAATCGCCCGCGCCCTCCACTTGAATCATGGTGGTAATCACCCCGGTTTCCCCGTTGAGTTCAGGGGGCATCAGCAGGCGGTAGCCCGGCACATAGCCGCGCAACTGCTCGGCTATCTCCTGTACGGACCGTGTTATTTTTTCCATATCCGGGCTCTCTTCACAGCGACAATAGATTGTGTTGCGCATCATCAGCGGCGGCTCGGCCGGGTTTAGAATGATGATGGCTTTCCCCTTTTTGGCCCCGCCTATCTCGCACAGCGCGCGGGAGGTGGTCTCGGTAAATTCATCGATATTGGCCCGGGTACCAGGCCCCGCACTTTTAGAGGAAATGGTGGACACAATCTCTGCATATTCCACCGCCTGCACCCGGCTGATGGCATACACTATGGGGGTGGTGGCCTGCCCGCCACAGGTGACAAGGTTGATGTTCTGGGCATTTTTTTGCTGGCTAAAGTTCACCACCGGCACCACATAGGGCCCCACCGCCGCCGGGGTAAGGTCGAATACTTTCTTGCCCGCCGCAGCGTACAGGGGTGCATTTTTTTGGTGCTGGGCGGCGCTCGTCGCCTCAAATACAATGCGAATTTCGGGGTCTTGCAACAGCGGTTCCAGCCCCGTTACAGAGGTGCCCACACCATACTCCCGCGCCCGGCGGATGCCGTCGGAGTTTTCGTCGATACCCACCACCATGGCCAGTTCCAGGTTTTGGGTCCGGTTGCGTATCTTCTCCATCAGGTCGATGCCAATATTGCCCGGCCCCACAATGCCCACTTTTATCTTGCTTTGCATAACACACCTCGTTTTTCGTACTATTCTGTTCCGCCCCTCTGGGCTTGTTTTGCAAAAGTGCTAAGGCGAACACAGATGTTTCCGCTTCCCCAGAAAAGGCTCAGCCCAGTTTTTGTATCTTCAGGTTGCAGGTAAGGTAGCGGTAGCCCGCCTCCTTCAAGTAGGGGTGGCTGCGAGGGTAATCGGCATATTCTTTGCCACCCAGCCAGCAAAACACATCCACCGCACGGCCAATTTCCGCTTCTAGGCGGCGTTTACTCTCCACAATCTCCCGCCGTAGTTCCTCGTCTGTGCTCTCCTCATCCAGTTCAAAATGGGTGCCCGTATGGCAGCATATCTCGTGGTTTTGGCCGAGGGCGCGCAGTTCATCCCAGCTCAGCGCATAGCGTCCGTCCGGGTATTCGTCCTGCGCGGTGGTGCGCAGACGGTGGCTTTTACAAAAGGCCTGCTGCTGCTCCACCGGCACATCCGGAAAAAAGGCCGGCACATAGAACCACCCGCGAAAACCATATTTTTCCAAGATGGGAAAGATGACGTCGTAGTGGTTGCGGTACCCTTCAAAAATAGCGGGAATCAGGCCCGGTTTTTCCTTTTCCCAGCGGCCCGTGGCAAACCAGGCGTCCAAATCCTGAAGGCTCACCGGTGAAAAATGCTGGGCAAAAGCGGCTATCTCCGCCTCAAAATTGGCCGCGTCCCGAAATTTTGTGTTGTGGTAGTTCACCACCCGCACAAAGGCGCCTTCGCTCAGGCGGCCCATCATCTCTAGTAGAGCGGGGGGCAGGGGGGCGCTCACGCTTTCTCCCCCTTCAAAAACTCACCCACCACGGCGCTGTATGGCAGCATCACGGGTTTGCCCTCCGCCCCCGTTTCGGCCCTAAAACAGCTTTCGGCCACGGCGCTCATGGCGGGGCAGATGGCGGGATAGTGGGGGTCCCTATCCTCTTTGTTCTCATACAAATTGGTATACAACATGGCGCACGCCGCCATCAGCATACCCATCTCGTCGTCGCATGCAGCGGGCGTGAACGTGCCGCCATCCTCGCGTGTCAGGTCATCCAGCGCAATGATGGCCGGTATCCCCTCATCGGCATTCACACGCTTGGCGCAGTAGTCCATCATGTCCAAAAATTTCTGCTTGTTTTGGGCCTCCAGCACGGCCAGAATCTCAAAAAAATCCATTCTGTTTCCCCTCCCCTGCCGCTTTAGCGGATTTTCTCCATTTTCAGGTTGCTCACCACATATTTGTAGCCGGCCTCTTCCAGATATTTATGGGCCCGGATATTGTAGTTATACTCCTCGCCGTACAGCCAGCAGAACACGTCCACCGGGCGGCCAATTTTTTCCTCCAGCAGGCGTTTGCTCTCCACAATCTCCCGGCGCATATCCTCGTCCGGGGTCTTTTTATCAATTTGGAAATGGTTGCCCGTGTGGCAGCATATCTCGTGCTTTTTGGATATTTCCACCACCTCGGCCCAGGTCATGGCCTGGCGGCCATCGGGGTAAATGCCCTCCTCGGTCAGGTCTAGGTTGTGGCTTTTGCAGTACGCCACCTGCTCTTGAACCGGCACGTCCATGAAGAACGAGGGGATATAAAACCAGCCGGTAAAATTGTATTTTTCCAAAATGGGGGCCATCACGTCATAGTGGTTGCGGAACCCTTCAAACACGGCGGGAATAAGCCCCGGCTTCTCTTTCTCCCAGCGGCGTGTCTCGAAGAACCGCTCTATGTCCGCCAGACTCACCGGGGCAAAATGCTTGCTAAAATAGGCTATCTCGGCCTCTAAGCGGGCCTTGTCTCTCAGGTTTGTGTTGTGGTAGTTTACCACGCGAAGATAGGCGTTGTTCACCAGATAGCGGAACATCTCCAATGTCCGTTTATCATGGCTCACAGCCTTGGCAAACTTTTGCACGTCAAAATTTTTCATTTACAGCGCCTCCTTATTCTCCTCCTCACCCGGCATATGGTCCAGGTAGGGGATGATGGTGGTTTCCTCTGTCTCCTCATCGTAGGTAAAGCGGAAGCATCTGCGCGCCAGGGCGTTCATGGCAGGCGCCGCCGCAGGGTAGGTCTCATCCAGCTTCTTGTCCTTCATGTACTGTTCATTCTGCTCGTATAAATCGGTGAAGAGCAGCCCACCCACCGCCAGCAGCAAACCCATATCCTCATCGTCATAGGCGGGCTCATAGCCCCCCTCATAGTCGCTGGTCAAATCGTCCAGGCCAATAAACGCGGGCACCCCGCAGGTCTTTTCATCGGTGGCGTTGCAGGCCTCAATCACCTCATGGAACTGCGCCAAATCGTCCGCACCCAGCTCCGCCAAAATTCCATCCACAGTCTGCTGGGCCCTTCGGCGGCCAAAATATTGCAGGCGGGAATAGTTTTTCTCCCTCTGCAAACGCCGCACCCTGCGGAACAGCCACAGCGCCGCGGCCAAGGTGAGCGCTTCGGCCAGGATGGTGGCCACCCACACGCCGGTAACCCCAAAGAAAAATGCACAGCCCATCACGGTGACCACAGGCAACACCACACTGCGCAGCAGGGTGAGGGCAAATGCCTCGCCCGACGATTGCACCGACTGGAAATACACCCCCAAGAGCACATTGGCCGCCACCAGCAGGTAGGAGAAAAACACAATGCGCACGCCCGGCACGGCAATGGCCATAAACTGTGCGTCCGGCGAGACAAACACCCGAATCAGGGCTTCGGGAATGGTCTCGCCCAAGGCCAGGAACCCAAGCGACACCAGCAGTGAACTGACCACCGCCATCTTGAGGAAACTTTGCACCCGGGCCTGTTTTCCCGCCCCGGCATTGATGCTGACAAGGGGGTGCATGGCATTGGATACACCCGCCAGGCCACTGGTTACAACCAGGCTCATCGAGGCGATAACACCGTACACCGCCACAGCCGTTTCGCCCGAGATACGCAGCAGAACGCTGTTGAAAGTGAGGATGACCACCGAGCCCGTGAGCTCCTGTAAAAAGCTGGGTAGGCCTATTTTGCACGCCGCCAATAGCTCTTTTGGGCTAAGCCCGCGCAGCGTGGGCTTTAGGCCAGAGCTTTTGCGCAGGGTAAGCACCAGCAGGAAGCAACAGTTGAAGGCAACGGCCAGCGCCGTGGCAAGGGATGCGCTCCAGATACCCCACCCAAAACCAAAGAGGAACAGTACATCCAAAATGATGTTGAGCCCACACCCACAGAAGGTGGCAATCATGGAGAGGCGGGGGGTGTTATCGTTGCGGGTGAAGGTAACCATGAAGGTTTCTATGGCAAAAAAGGGCGCAAAGACAAACACAAACAGCAGGTATTCCCGCACGCCTTGTTGCAGGCCGCCCACGCCCCCCATAAAGCGGACTATGGGGTCTAAGAAACCCAGGCCCAGGCCCAAAATAAGCAAGCCAACCGCCACAATAGCCACGAGGCAAATGGTGTATACGGCGCGGGCTTTATTCTCCTCTTTGCGGCCATGGTAGGCCGAGAATAGGGTGGCGCCCCCCACGCCAAAGAGATACCCAAGACCATAGAGCACCCCCGGCGCCGGCTGGGCGATGTTCAGGGCGGCTATCCCCGTTTCGCCAAGGGCTTGGCCCACACACAGGGTATCGATAAAATAGTTCAGCGCCACCATCATGGTGGCCGCTACACCGGGGAAGAGGTAGCGCAGAAACAGTTTTCCGGGCCGGGCCGTGAGAAGTTCGGATTTTGAATTTTTGGAATTCATACTCTCCACATTCTTTTCTTCCGGGGGCCTTCCCCCCCGGGGCCTTGGCAGCGCCAAAACCACGTATTTTGAAGGCTGGGTCTTGTATTTGCTATGTCCTCATTATATAATAATGGCATAATCAATTATATAGCAAATATAATGTAAAATATTGATATTTTAATATTCGGAGTTTATTTTCACCCTGGGGAGGGAGCCCGCCATGTCTGCTGCATTTTACACAGAAACCGCTGTTATCACGCCGCGCCGCCCCTATCGGGGCGGGGGTGGCCAGGGCCACCTGGCCGCCTTGGTACTGGCGGGCGAGGGGGAGGCCAAATCCGGGGGCCACACCGAAGATTTTGAAGAGGGGTGCGTGCTTGTGTTCCGCTCTCTTCAAGAGCCGGTTTTGGCGGCCCGGTACAACACAAACTGTTCTGTACTGCTGTTTTATGTGCAGCCCGGTAGCCTGCACAGCCTGCTGGCCGATGGGCAGGCCCTTAGGCTGGTGGCCTCCCTGCTGAACGGGGAAGGCCAGCTTATCAAGGCGCAAATTGCCGCCGATGCCTTTCAAAGCCTGGTGCGATGCCACGGTATCATCCACCGGGAGTTACAAAACCAAAAGCCCTGCCACCTGCGTATTGCGGGCAGCCTGGCGGCGGCTTTTCTGCTCACTTTGGCCCGGGAATGTGGGTTCATCACCGCCGGTGGGCAGGCCGCCACCGTGCTAGGGCCCGTGGAAAAAGCCAAGCAGAGCATCTATGCCCGCTTTGCGGAACCTCTCTCTCTCTCGGCCATGGCGGCCGAATTTGGTCTTTCGGCCCCCTATTTCAGCGCCCTGTTCAAGCGGGAGGCCGGGCTGAGTTTTTCTGAGTTTGTGGGGAGGGTACGGATGGAAAAGGCCAAGGCTATGCTGCTGGATAGCCAAGACCTGATAACGCACATAGCCGAAGCAAGCGGCTTTGGCAGCAGCGCCCACTTCGGCTATGTGTTTAAAAAATCCACGGGGTTTTCTCCCCTTCAGTTCCGGGCCCTCTATCGCAAAGACCAAAAGGGCTATTTCAGTTCTACGGTATAGCAGAAAAAGTCTCCCAGTACCGTGCAGGTGCAGTACTCCACAATGGTGGAGCCACTGGCCGCCGTGCGCACCAGATAGATGCCTGCCTCGCCAGCCCGCACACCCAAAAGCCCCGCCACGGTTTTATCCAGGTTTACCGCACGTATCTTCTCCACTGCATTGTCCACGCTGTTTCCCAAATAGGCCAGCGAGCGGTACAGCCCCCGGCTGCCCACCATCTCCTCTGTAAGGCCCGGGGCCAGATGCACCGGAATATAGGAGATTTCGAAGGCGTAGGGGGTATCGTCCACCATGCGGATACGCCGTATTTCGTAGAGGCGGCTGTGGGGCTCCACGTGCAGTGCCTCGGCCAAAGCGGCTGTGGCATCCATCTCGCAAAAACTCACACCCACAGCCTTTTCGGTAAGCCCGCGGCTTTTCAGTTCCTCGCTGAAGCTGTAAAATTTGCTGAGTTTTTGCTCGATAGAACGGCTGGTGACGAAGGTGCCCTTACCCTGCCGTTTTTCCAGATAGCCCTCCTGCTGAAGCTCGTCCAGCGCCTTGCGCACCGTTATACGGCTCACGTCATACATTTGGCATATCTCGGCCTCGGTGGGTATTTTCTTTCCCGGTTTCCATTCCCGCGCTGCAATGCGTTTTCTCAGCGATTCCTTCAGCTGGAAGTAGAGCGGCACGGGCAGGTGTTTATCCACACCCAAGGCGCTTGTGTTCAAGGAGCCAGCCTCCTTTTTCCTCAGCTGTGCCCCGCCGCCTGCGGCGGGGCGAATTCTTGTAGCCGTACGTCTGTGATGAGTATAACAAATCTACCAGGTTGTTACAAGCGAGCCAGCATTTCCGCCTGTGGCTAGCCCTTGATACCCGCCATGGTGATGCCCTTGATAAACTGTTTTTGAGCCAGCGCAAATATCACGCAGATGGGGACAATCGAAAGCGTAGACGCCGCCATCAGCACATCAATTTGCCGGCCCCGGTCGTAGTAAAGTGCGCTGAGGCCCACCGGCAATGTGAACAAATCTTTGCTGTGCACCGAGATAAGGGGCCACATGTAGCTGTTCCATGTACTCATAAACATAAAGATGGCCAGCGCCGCCAAGGCGGGCTTTACCAGCGGCATGATGATAGAGAAGAAGGTACGCACCTGGCTGCACCCATCTATCTCAGCCGCATCAATATAGTCGTCAGGTATATCCACCATAAATTGCCGCATTAGGAAGATGCCGAAGATATTCACAAAGTACGGCACGGTCAGCACCAAATAGGTGTTGGTCCAGCCAAAGCTCACCATGATTTTATACACGGAGATCATCAGCGTTTCATAGGGAATCATCATACAGGCCATCATGATGAGGAACAGCCCATTGCGGAAACGGAACTTGTACTTGGCAAATACATAGCCCACTATGGCCGACGAAAACACACTGACAAGGGTGTTTACCAGCCCGGTCCCCAAGCTATTTGCGTAATACCGCAAAAACTTGAAGCTAGAGGAAGGGGTGAGCACCTTGGAATAGTTTTCTACAATGCGCAGTTCTTGCGGCCAAAAGGTGGGGGGCATGCGGAACAGCTCGGTGTTGCCCTTCATGGAGGAAATAATCATCCAGTACAGGGGCATAATCATCACCACGGCGCCCAGCGCCAGCAGCAGGTAGGCCAGCAGCTTCCAGCCAGAGAACCGCCCTTTATTTTTTAGCATTTTGTTCTCTCCTCTCCCTTTCTAGCCCCTTGTGGCGCCGCGTTTTCCCTCGCTGGAAAGAATCCACTGCACCAGGCTTACCGCCAGAATGATGGCCAGCAGCAGAATGGAGAGCGACGAGGCATAGCCGGTATCCCCCTGCTGAATCCCGTTGATTTTAATTTGCAGCATGAGCACCATGGTGGAGGTGCCCGGGGTGCCGCGCCCGCTGGTCAACACATCCACCGGGGTGAACAGCATGAACGCGTTGATGGTAGACATGATGGACACAAACAGGAGGTTTGGCTTGATGAGTGGCAGGGTGATGCGGAAATACTTGGTGAGCGCGCCTGCCCCGTCAATATCGGCCGCTTCCATCACATCTGGAGAAACATTGCGCATGGCGGCCAGTAGAATCACGGCATAATAGCCAAAGGAATACCAAATTTGAATGATGCACATGCACACCAGCGCCTGGGCGCCGCTCATCAGGAACTGCTGGGGTGGGAAACCCAAAAATTTCAAAAAAGCGTTGATGAGGCCGAACTGGGGGTGGTACATCCAAAACCACACCAAAGCAATGGCCGTCATGGGCACCACCGAGGGCAGAAAATAGATGAAGGTAAAGGCTTCCCGCGCCTTGTTCATCACGGCGTTTAAGCCGGTGGCCAGCAGCAGCGAAGAGAGCAATATGCCCGGCAGAATAATCAGCACCGCCAGCACGGTGTTTTTTAGGGCAATCATGGTGATGGAATCGGAGGTGAACATCTTGATGTAGTTGGCCAGCCCCACAAACTCCATATCGCTGTATTGCATCTTGGCGTTGGTAAAGCTATATCCAATCACCGAGAGGACGGGCAGAAACATATATACCGTAAACCAGGCCAGCACGGGCACTAGCACGGCCCACACAAACATTCTGCGGCGGTTTTGCCGCAGCTTCATGCGCTCTAAAAATGGTAGCGCGCGCGATTTCTCATTCATCACAAACCCCCTCCCGCCTTACGGGAAAAACAGGGCATGGCGGGCGGCAAGCCTCTTCGGCTTCTCCCCCGCCATGCACCGGCTGTTTTGCTGTGGTGTAGCTAGCGCCCCAGGTTTTGGGCAATCATGGCGTTGCCCTCTTCCTCCATGGCTTTTAAGGCCCCGTCTATGTCTCCGGTTTCCAGCACTTGCTGCAATTGCAAGCGCACAATGGTGTAAATGAGGGTGCTGGGGGTAAGCATGTACGCACCGTCCTCTTCGCCGTAAGGCAGCACCTCGGAAGCGATGGACAAAGCCTTGCCCACACTGCCTTCGTTCGCATCATAAGTCAGGTCCATAACGGCGTCGGTACGGGCGGCCAGGGTGCCGCAGTGCGCCGCCCAAGAACCGTTGTTTTCTGGGCTGTTCATGAAATCCACAAAGGCCCAGGCGGCCTCAGGGCTTTTACATTCCGAAGAAACGATGAAACTCCAGCCGCCGGTGGCCATGCAGAAGGGGTCGGAGCCATCCACAAAAGCGGGCATGTTGAACACCTGGTAGTTTAGGTCGGGCGCGTCAATCTCGAAAGAGGAGGAATACCAGGGCGCGCCAAGGCACATGGCGGCGTTGTTCTGCACAAATAGGTCGTAGCGGCTGTTGCCACGGTCGCTAATGCAGTCAGGGTCGTTCACGTCACAGTACTTCAGCATGAATTCCAGAGCCTTTTTGGCCTCCGGGGTCTGGAATTTCACGGTGTCGTTCTCGGGGTCGCGGTAGTCGCCGCCATTTTGCCAAATCAGCGAAGCAAACATGGCCTCCCACTGGGCATACACATAGGCGAGGCCGCTCTGGGTCACCATACCGCCTTCAATCACGGTTAGGCTCTTGGCAAAATCCAGCAATTCCTGCCAGTTTTTGGGGCCGTTGTTCTCCACCCAGCCATCGGGTAGCTTCACACCTTGAGACTCCAGAAGGCCCATATTCACATACAGCGAGGGGCTTTCGATATTGATTTCACTGGGCACCGCAAAATATTTGTCATCGTACATCTTGCTCATGGTGGCGCCTTCAAAGTAGTTTTCGGCCATGCCAAAATCGGCAGGAACCTCCAGCAGCTTGCCATCCTTCGCCCACTCGGCCACACCCTGCCAGGTTTGGGCAATATCGGGCTGCTCGCCCGCGGCAAAGGCCTGGGTCATTTTATCAGCCAGGTTCGGGAAATATTCGTCACTCACCTTCACATTGGGGTAAGCTTGGCGGAACTGTTCGATGGCGGGCTGGAACCAGCTGCTCCAAACCTCTGTATCCTGCGTCCAGAACACCAGTTCACCACTTATTTCTTCATTCACTGCCACGCTGGCCGCCGGGCCGCTGGCCGTGCTGGAAGAGCCTCCCCCGCAGGCCGCCAAGGTGGTGGCCAGCATCATAAGCGCCAATAGCAGCGCCGCGCTCCGCAATCTTTTTTTCATTTCATTACCTCCTGGTTATTCTCAATAAAGGCCCTGTGTTCCGTCAAACAGGCGGGGATGTTTCCCAAGCCGTATTTGTTATAACAATATTACATCATGATAACAAGAGGGGTCAAGCAAAAAAATTAAAACTGTGCAAACAGATGGAAATCTTTGGTGATTTTGGCGAAATAATGGGAGGGCGCCGAGGAGACGGGCTTCTGGCCGCCCCCTGACCAGTGGTAAAAAAATACCCAAAGGGAACGTAAGATACTCCGGTTCCCTTTGGGCTATTCTTTTGGGGTAATGCTGCCCTGCCCCTTCCGCAGGGCGGGGCGGGCGACGCGCGCCCCATTTACTTTGTTTGTACGGAATAAAAGGCGAAAGGCTACAGGCTCTCGCGGCGGGCTGGCACCCACCTTTGGCTACGCAGGGCTGGCGTGCAGGCAGGCGGCAAACAAATTCACCAGGCTCAAATCCAGCTTTCCCTCCTCAGCCATTTCGTGCAGAATTTCCAGGGCTTTCTCCCTGTTCAGCGCTTTTTTGTAGGGCCTATCGGCCGAGGTGAGCGCCTCGTAAATGTCCACAATGGAGAGAATGCGCGCTTCTAAGGGCACCTCTTTGCCTTTTAAATGCAGGGGGTAACCCGTGCCGTTGATAAACTCATGGTGCATGCCAGCAAACTTGGGTACGTCCCGCAAATCCTTGCTAAACTTGATATTTTCCAGCAGTTTTGAGGTCATCCTTACATGGCTTTGCATCACCTGGCGTTCCTCATCCGTCAGGGTGCCGGTGCGGATGCTGAGATTGCGAAAGTCCTGCTCGGTGAGCAAGGGCGCTTTCTCTCCACCCAAGGTGGTATACATAGCCCCCTGTATCTCCTGCAACTTTTCCAGGTCTTCCTCCGGCAGAAAGCTCCGGCTGTTCACACGGCTCACCAGGTCTTTCCAGCCCTGTATCTGCTGCCGCTCGGCCTCATACACTTCTTCTTCCAGGCTCCCTTCCAGCATCCGGATGCGCAAGGTGGCCAGCGCCATATCAAAACGTGCCAGCACCTCTGTCTCACTGCGGCCCAGGCGGGTGTCCTTGTTCATCACTTCCAGGGGGGTAACCACCTTACCTATGTCGTGCATCCAGGCGGCCATCACAAGCTGTTCGCGCCTGTTCTTGGAAAAATGTTCCCCAAATATTCCACTTTTATACTGGGCATTCAGATAATCGGCAAAGGTGTCACAATACTCCGCCACGCGGCGGGTATGGTTTACATTATAAGGGGTCAGCTCGTCAATGGCGCTAATCATCACCCGCACAAAGGACTGGAAGAGTTCTGTGATATCCTGCAAATACAGGCTGTTCGTCACGGCCATGGCCGCCTGGGAGGCCATGGCGGAAATCACGGCTTCGGCCTCGGCAGAAAAAGGCACCACCTCCCCCGCTTCATCCTGCGCGTTGATAAGCTGCAACACCCCAATGATCTCATCTTTTGTGTTGGCAAAGGGAATCACCATCATGGAACGGGTACGGTAGCCCGTAATCGCATCGTAACGCATGGGGCCAGAAAAATCAAACCCGCTGCAATGATACACGTCTGGAATGTTCACATTTTTTCGCATCAAGGCACAGTAGCTACACACATTATCCAGGTTCATGGGCACCGGGGGCAGCTGCACCTGCTCGCCCCCGTCCCCCTGGTAAATTTTTAAAGTGTGGTTGCGCATCACGGCAAAATGCAGGCAATTGTTTTCCTCGGAATACACATACAAGGTGCCCGCATCTGCATGGGTGATTTCCATAGCCTCGTGTAAAATGAGATCCAGCAATTTGCTTTTGTCTTTTTCTGTGGAAAGTGCTATGCCGGTGCGCAGCACACGTTGCATATCAATGGTAATCACAGGGTAATCACCTCTCCTTCTTTGGCATAAGAAAACGGCAGGCCGGGATATTCTGTTTCAACCGCGCGCTGCATGGCGTCAATCCTCTCATCGGTGGCACTGGGCAAATGGTGGGAGAGCAAGACGCGCTGTACCCCATACGTCATCGCCAAGTTAAGCATGGCCCCGGCACTGGAATGCCCATACCCGCGGCTGGCCGGGTAGCTTTCCCGGGTATAGGGTGCGTCGCACAGCAAAAGCTGGCAGCCACGTATAAACTCGCCCACCGGGGCGGCTTCTTGCCCGTCCTGCTCATGGTCAAACAGGTAGCAAAAGCTTTTTTCCTCTTTTTCTACGCGGTAACCCAGCGCGCCGCCGGGGTGGTTTAGCGCCAGGGCCGTTACCGCAAAGCCCCCCACCCTAAAATGCTGGCCGCCCGCTACCGTGTGGAAGGTCACCTCCGCCGGAAGCTGCGCAATCTCCACCGGCCACAGCGGCGGCACAAAAATTTCCCTCAGGCAGCTTCCACAATTCTTGCCTTGGTAGGCCATGCCGTGCAGGTGCACCTGGGCACCAGGGCGGAACAGTACGCGGCACATGGGCAGCCCCACCAGGTGGTCCATATGGTAATGGCTGAGTAAAATATGGGTTTCGCCCGTGTGGCGCATCCCTTCCAGCAGGCCCCCCGCCGCCAAAATGCCGGAGCCCGCATCCAACACCAGCACATCCTGCCCGCTTTTCACCAGGGCGCAATGAGAGTTGCCGCCATAACGGCGGCAACTCTCATTGGCCACCGGGGCCGAGCCCCGGGTGCCTAAAATATGTATCTCCATAAGGCGTTTTCTCCTGCTGCTGTGGCGTTCCAATACATACAATCCATTGTACTATACAATTGTGAAGGGTGCGGTTTTATAGATTTCTTTGGTGCCGCCAAGTATGGTTTGCACATACAACACATAGCTTGCGCCCGCCGTGTAGCTGCCATTCAGTTGAAGAAAACCGCTTCCTACCGGCGTTGGTGGCACCAAGCCGGCCATGCTGAATGCTTCCCCCACTGGCAAGGCCACAACGGTTTGTATGGCGGGGTAACTACCCGTAGGCTCTTGGATTAATATCTCGCTGGTTGTGGCGGAGCTAATGCCCACCGAGGACATGATTTGTACAAAATCCACCTCGCGGGTGGCAGTGGTTTCCAGGTAGGCGCCGCTGGGCGCCCTGGCCGTGAGGGTTGCGGTGAAGATACCGCTGGGCAAGTTTTGGCCGCCCGTGTAGGAAAGCGCCACACCCGTACCGCTGGCGCTTACATCCAGCGTGCCGGTGGCCCAGGTTTGGCCCACACTGTCCGTCACTGCAATGTCCACCTGGCTCAAAGCTGCACACTCCGGCAGGGTTGTGCTGGGCAGGCTCACCGGGCTGCTATAACCCATGGTCAGCGCATTTACAAGGCTGGTCATGTCGGGGCTGTGCTGGTAGCTGCTCACATTGGCAACATTTTCGGTAAGGGTGACAATCTCGTTTGGCATGCGCATATACAGCGTATATGCACCGGCGGTAGAAAACAGCAACGAACCATCAGCTTTCTTCACCGAAAAACTGCCACCACCGGGCAGCGGCGTTATTGTGCAGGCCGTAAAATCGCTCGTGTTCACCGCGGCATCCGCTGGTAAAAGGGCCACCGCCTGTATTTGGGAAATCTGGCTCTGGCTCCAGTTTAGGTTCCAATAATCCAAGAACAAATTCTGCTTGCTGCCATCAAAAGCCTCGCTGTTGTTTACGGCCATTTCGGCCGCTGGGCTTTTCACGTCCGTGCTGCCTACCGCCGGCACAGCCGACACTTTTACGGTGTGTTCCCCCACGGGGATACGCTGCCCAAAAGGCAAGCTTGCCACCGGGGCGGCGGCGTTGGCCGGGGTGATTGTTTGCGGCCCCAGCACCACCTCGCCATTTTTCTCTAGGCTTACCTCATATTGTACTACGCCCGCCACCGGGTCAAACGCCACCTCCAAAGAGCCTGGCAACAACTTGGTTTGGGCCGCCTGGAAACGGGGCGCCGCCAAAACACGGAAGTTGCGCTGCGCCAGGGGGGAATCCACATAGCCGGAATTGGGCTGGGCCACCGCTTTTAGGGTGATGCGGTATTCCCCTTGCAGGGGGCTTGTGAAATTTTGTTCAAAACGGATGCTATAGACCGGCTTACCGTCTTGTTGGCCCGCGGGCACGGGTACAATGGTTTTGCCCGCCTGCGGCAGTAGGCTTCTGCCCATATCGTCCGTCACGTCTATCTCATAGCGGGCCGCAGGCTGGGTTAGGCTGCTGGTTTCGTAGAATATACAATTCGCCGAGACCTGGAATTGCGCCAGGAAAGCGGCATTCAGCACGATGGGCTCCGGCGGCTCCGGCACGCTGGAACTGCTGCTGGAACTGCTGCTTGGACTGCTGCTCGGACTGCTGCTCGAACTGCTACTGGGGCTACTGCTAGAACTGCCGCCAGAACTATTGCTGGAACTGGCACTGTTCGAACCCCTGGCCGCATTGCTGTTGTCCCTTGCTCCATTCCCCGTGCCTGTGCGGGGCTTGCTTGTATTCCCTGCTTCCTCCTGCACAGGCGCTTGCGCCGCCGGGGGCTGAATCCAGGTCTGGTCACCCGTGCTCATGCTCTGTTTCACCAGCGGTACGTCCTTCACAATCTGGTCAATACGGTCTTGTAGTTCCTGTTTGGATTGGGTATTGGCGGCTTGGTCGCGGTGTTCAGCCAGGCCCTTCACCATACCACTCAGCACCTGCACACTAAATTCGTTCGTGTTTAAGGGCTGCGGCTGGGCCCCCTCTCTCACCATCTGCTCCACATCGCCGGAAAGCCGCAACTGCTCCATGCCACTTACCAGCAGGCTGTCTGCCAGTTCCTCGTTGCTAAGTTCCGGCGGCCCGGCCGCCACCCGGCCATCCGCCACCGCCAAGAGGGTGGCGCCATTTTTCACCTGCACCGCAAACACCGTGCCGCGCACCCCCATGGTGGCGTTGCTGGTTTTCACAGCGTAGGCGCTTTGGGCTTCCAGTTTGGGCAGGCTGTTCACCACCGTGCCCGCGCTTAAAAACAACACCGTGATGCTGGCCGCTTTGGTGCCCGAAGCCTCCCGCACCGAAACCTCGGTGTTTTGATCCAGCGTAACCACTTTTTCGTCATCCAGTATCAGCGTGGCGCCGGCCTTTTCCCCGGTGCGCACTATATCCCCCGCATTCAGGCGTTGCCCCTTGTAGGCATCTTGGGTTTTGCCCCCGCTCTCCACCCGCACCTTGCCCTTTAGCTCAGAAAGGGTGATGAGCCGGGCCTGGGCAAACTCCTGCGGGGTACTTTGGGCCGAAACCCCCGCCGGGACGGAAGCCGCTTGCCCCCCCACTACCCCGGCCAGCGGCGTGGTGGCCTTGTTGCCACCGCACCCCACCAAAAGTAAGGCCCCCAGCGCCAGGGCCGCTGCCCGCTTACACCACATTTTCCGTTTCATCCTACTTCCCCTTCCTGCCATCCCGTCACCTCATAGGTGATAATTTCTCTCTGTTTCCCCTTTAGCTGCATAGGGCCAATGCACCGGGCCTCCACCCGCCCTTCCAGGCGTTTGTACACGGTTTCGCTGATTAAAATCTGCCCTGGGCCCGCCCGGCTTTCCAGCCGTGCCGCCGTGTTTACGGTGTCGCCAATGGCGGTGTAATCCATGCGGAAAGAAGCGCCAATATTGCCCACAATGGCCTCGCCGCAGTTCACGCCAATGCCAAAGCTGACCGCCTGCCCATATTTTTGCTGTAGTTCTTTGGCCAGCTCCTGTGCGTGGGCGGCAATGTCCCAGGCGGTTTTCACCGCGCGGAAGGTGTAATCGTCCAGTTCCAGCGGGGCGTTGTAAATGGCCATCGCCGCATCGCCCACAAACTTATCCAGGGTGCCTTTGTTGTGGAAAATCTCCCTAGATACCACAGTGAGATAGTGGTTTAAGAGCCCCACCACATCCAGGGCATCCATGGTTTCCGAAAGGGTGGTAAAACCCCGTATATCAATAAACAGCACTGCGATATCCCGCTTTGCGCCACACATGGATTCCCGCGCCCGGCTGTCGCTGAGCAAATGTTCCACCACGCTGGGCTCCATGTACCGCTTAAACGTATCGGTGACGGTTTTGCGGCGCAGGCGCTCTACAAAATAGAAATACACCACGCGGTACAGGTACAAAAGCGCCAGCAGGGCGGGCAGGTATAGCAGGTTTATAATATAGCCCCCGCGGTACAGCAAAACCGCCAGCCCCACGTAGCCCCCACCGGCGGCCAGCAAAAGAAGGGCCGAAAGGCGCGGATCCAGCTTGTAAAAAGCCAGGTAGGCCAGGAGCATGACCAGGAAAAGAACCAGCGCCTGGGGCCAAACCGGCACCACCTGCTTGAAGTTTTGCTCTAAAAATGCCTGGATGAGGTTTGCGTGTATTTCTACCCCATACATCATCTGCCCGGCGTCCAGGGGGGTATAATACTGGTCCATCATCCCCGTGGCGTAAGGCCCAATCAGGACGATGCCCCCCGCAAAAGCACTGGGGGGTATCTCCCCACGCAGCACCGAAACAAAACTGTTTTGGCCGTAATAATCGCCCGGCAAGGCGCTATAGGCAATGGGGAAGCGCCCGTTTTCGTCCAGCGGCGGGGCCGCGTCTTGCGGTAGGCCCCTCATTGTAGCATATTGCCTATAAATTTCATAGGAAAAGCCAAAGGTCTGCTCCCCTTCAAAATCCACCTGCAAGGTGCTTTGCCGAATGACGCCGTCTTGGTCCGGCAGGGTGTTGATAAAACCCTGGGTACTGGCTTCACGCAAGGCATCATACGGAAAATCCATATTCACCGTTTGCATGCGCTGCAAAAAGGGCCGCCCGGCTTCATCATAGGCCAGCACATCATCAAATACTGCCTCGCAGGCCACCACCACGTTGCCCCCCTGCTTTGCCGCCGCGGCCAGGGCCGCGTCCGCTTCGGGCTGGGTATTTTGGAAATAGCTCACGTCCACCCCAATCACCGCCGGGGCGTTCTCGGGGTCGGCGTTCAGCACCTGCACCATCTCGGCCATCAGGCTGCGGCTCCATGTGTGCCAGGGGCCCAGTTCCCGCAGGGTGTTTTCGTCAATGCCAATCACATAGATATGGGGGCTAGGCAACCGGGGGCTTTGGTATACAGCGTCCTGTATGCGGGTATCCAGCGCCAAAGCCGGGTCTGCTCCCAAAAACGAGGCCAGTTGCCCACCCGCGCTCAGGGCATACCAGCCGCTGGCTATCAAGGCAACCACCAGCCCAATAAGCAGCCGTTTAAAAACCAAGGTCTTATTTTGCATGACAATTCCTTGACAGCCCCATTTTGGGGTCACACGTATTTTTTTAGTTTATTACCAAAAAAATGGCTATAACTAGTTTTAATTTACCAGATTTTGGCGAAAAAGTACAGCAGAATATTTGACATACGCTACCGTGTGGAAACAAGGCCTCCCGGGCGCTTCGCCGTCCTCTATTTTGGGATAGGCATAAAATAATTGTCATTCCGTGTTTTTTCTTTTCTGCTTCCCCCCTTTGGTTTACCGCAAGAAGCCACAAAATCATTTAAAAATTCTTGTGTATTTTTCCAAATTAACCCCCGGCGGGGCAAAAAACGTTGACAGGCCCCGCGCGGGCATGGTATGGTTATGCCACAGGAAAACCTTTTCCCAGGCGCTAGGAGGCGGACATATGGCCAAGACAATACAGGATATCGCCCGCGAAGCCAATGTCTCTATCGCCACCGTTTCCCGTGTTATCAACAACACCAAAGAGGTAAGCCCGGCACTAAAAAAAAGGGTATACCGTGTAATTGAGGAAAATTCTTTTCGCCCAAACCCACTTGCACGGGGGCTTGTTACACGCAAAACCGGGCTGATTGGCATTGTGCTATCCGATATTTCGAACCATGTCTTTGGCCACCTGACAAAAGGCATAGAACGGGTGTGCCAGGAAAAGGGTTACACACTGATTGTTTGTGAATCCGGCGGCCTGCCCGAAAACGAGGTGCAACTGCTGAACACACTGGGCGAGCGGCAGATTGACGGCGTGCTGTTTGCCGGGGTAGATGTGAGCGAGGACTTGGTGAAGGAGATACAGCGCCAGGAATACCCCACCGTGTTGGTGACGCAAGAGGAGGCCAGCGGCCACACCCAACTGCCCACCGTGGCGCATGATAACCTGCGCGCCGTGGCCGACGCCGTAGAATTTTTAGTGGCCAATGGCCATGAGCGCATTGCTTTCATCAGCGGCCCCCCGAACGACTATTCCTCTGGCTATAAGCGTTTACAGGGCTACCGCCAAGCGCTTACCGCGGCGGGCCTGCCTTTGCTTGGCTCCTACGTGGAGCATGGCAGTTTCACCTTTGAATCCGGCTTTTCCTGCATGAAAAAGATTTACGAGGAAAATGCGGAACTCCCCACCGCCGTGATGTCTAGCAACGACTTGATGGCCGTGGGGGCCATCCGCTTTTTAGAAAGCGCGGGCCTCACCGTGCCGGAGGATATCTCGGTAATGGGCTTTGACGACGTGGACATCGCCAGTTACATGAGCCCCGAGCTCTCCACTGTGCGCATCTCCTATTTTGATGAAGGGGTGCGGGCGGCCAAAACCCTTTTCAAGCTGATGAAGAAAGACAGCGCCCCCTTGCCCACCCTGGCGCAATACATGCCGCACCAAATCATTCGCAGAAAAAGCGTAAAAAACCTGCGGGGCTAAGCCCCCCGTGTGATCGGGATGTTTTTTTTGCCCGCTGGGAAAACGTTTTCCCAGTCTTGCTTCCTGTTCACTTTGGGTTTCCCCTGGGCCTTGTTCTCTTTCCTCTTGTTGTCTCCCCCTTCTTGGGGGCTAGCATCATTAAAAGAACGTATATTGTAAAAGATGGAGGGTTTACCATGAAAAGCACTTGGACGAAAAAGCTCTTGGCCCTGGCGCTGGCTGGCACGCTGGCAATTTCCCTGGCCGCCTGTGGTGGCGGCGCATCCAGTTCCTCAGCGGCATCCGCTGCCGGTTCCAGTTCTGGCAGCACCGCCCCGGCGGCTTCCAGCGCCGCGCCCGCAGGCGAGGCCACCGTGGTTCGTTTCTCCTTTGACCAAGGCGTGGGCGAAGTGACCCAAAAAATCGTGGATAAATTCAACGAGAGCCAGGACAAGGTGTTTG
>CAYYLW010000006.1:0-46124 GCA_964472465.1 uncultured Oscillospiraceae bacterium
AAACTTCGGGCCAAGTTGGCCCGAAGTCCGACAAATCCGCAAAGGCTGAAAAGGCCCAAAACAGCCCAAGGCAGAGAAAGAGTCCAAGCCCCCCAAGGAGAAAAAGGCTGCCGAGCCGCCCGCCCCTCCCGAGCCGGAAACACCGCCTGAGCCGATAGACGCTACCCGCCCCGGCCAGCTCGCCTTATGGTACCCGCCCCGGCGAAGGCATAGGCGATTCCTTCCACCTTGGCATCGACATCGCCGCAGGCGCAAGCACGCCCGTGCTGGCAGCGGACGGCGGAACGGCTATCTCAAATAGTGTACATTCCAGCTACGGAATCCATCTACCAATCGACCATGGAAACGGTACCCAAACGCTTTACGCCCACATGAGCTGTGCTCATGTGGGCGTAGGAGATGGCGCGGAGCAGGTGCAAACCATTGGCCTCATGGGTTACACCGTCGTTTCTTTTGGTGCGCACCTGCATTTTTAGATTAAGGTTAGGGTAGCTCGGTGGACCCGCTGGGATATTTTGGGAATGTGACGGTGAGGTGAGGATAAAACGAACTTAAAACACTGAAAAAATTAAAACCGCTTAAGCTATGCAACGGTACTAAATTTTCTTCTTGATATGCAGATTAACGAGCCCATCATACGAAGCGCCACAAACAAACCTCTACTCATGAGCTCAATACCCTAAGGGCTGATCGATAAGGACAATTTCCATCTCTAATTCATCCATTTTGTGCAAGTAAAGTACCATACTATTACAAATTCTTTCTTTGCTTGAACAGTCGTAACACCGGGTTCCCTGTGTGGCACAGGGTGTGTTTAGCCCCAGCCGTTTGGCATTGCGCGGTGCAGCAATGTTTCGCGCTCGCCATATGGCATCCTCTAGTGTGTGCACCAGTTTATTCGTGCCCACAACCACATATACCTTTTGGTGCCCAAAAACAGAACCCGCAATACGATTGCCAGTTCCGTCTATATTAACCATCTCCCCTGTTTCGGAAAATGCATTGACCGATGTTACAAACACATCCGTCAACAGGCTTTTTCTGGCGGCTTCCACAAAGGCTTTTTCCTCTGAATACTGAGGGGCATATACTCTGTTGTGCCGTGAGAGTTTTTCATAAAGTTGCAGGCTTGCAATCGTTTCCGAATCGCCAAAACCCACCGTTTTATTCTCAATTTCTTTCACCAAATATGCGCTTGCTTCACCTGCATTCTCAAAATATGATACCGAATACCCTTTTCTCTTTAAGGAATCTATTGTCTTTGAAACATCCAGAAAAACCACCTCCTGCCTTTCACACCAAGATCAGCGTCTCTTAGGGTAACCATCCATGTACTTTACGACATCGAATACATGCATTTAAGTCTACCGTATACGCCTGGAACCCCTGTTTGTTTCAGGGCGTTCACCAGACACCCATCGGCGCGGCCGAACATATGTATTTACCCGCCACTGCTTAAGGCTATCAAACAATGTATCTTATGGATTTTTTTGCATGAGTGAAGAACAGGCAGCACTTGTTCCCGCCGCATGCCAATTGGTTGCGTCCTTTATTGACGCAGTTTTACCAGGCTTAGTCTTGGCGCAGACCCCACCGATTTTCGAGGCGTTTATAAACAGATGGGTACTGCCCTTCTTTATCAAGGCTATATCAAAGCAGTTATTGACAACGCCTGCTGGGATATTTTTGGAAAAAGCCTAAACAAGCCCGTATATGAACTCATTTGGGGTAAGCGAGTAGAAGCGCCAAAAGCCAAGTTTTGCCAATGTACACAGTGGGCCAACTTGGGTAAGGCGGTTATAGCCCAATACACATTGTTCTTCACTTCCCCTTCCGCTTAGGCAAAGCAGGTTTGCCCTGCCCTTTTCTATAAAAACTTTCATACTGCAACACATACTTTAGGCTAACCACGCTGGGGTTAAAATAGATATCCGTATAGGCAAACGCAACATCCTGAATGTTATAACAAGCCTGCTGGAAATTAACAAGCGGTGTTTCTTCCGGCAGGCCAAACAAATCGCTCACCTCTGTGTTTGTGCTGGCACATAGTGTGTTTATATAGTGCGTGATGTCCTGCCTGGCCAAATCAAAATAGGTGTTGATGGCATGAATGTCTTTTGTGCCCACCGTAACTGTGCTCGTAGGTTCTACCACGCATATACTTTGTGGAATTTCAAAATAGCAGTGTACCGCTGGCTTATCATTGCCAAAAAAGGTCCAGGTAATCAACTGGACCTCGCTTTCCGCAGCATATGCAGGGCATACTTGCTGAAACATTTGGGACGGCTGCACACAGCCATGAGCGGTGGCAACATCCACAGGGGTCATCCCCATATCCGCCAATACCGTGGCAAAATCCAAATGAAGATCAATTCTTGGCTTTGTGTCAATAACACTTTTTAACAAGAAATTTCCCTGTCCTTTTCGCTTGATCAAAAGCTTTTTTCTTTCCAGTGCGTTCAAGGCTTCGCGAATGGTTGTTCGGCTGACACCATATGAAAGCGCCAGTTCCTCCTCTGGCTTTAGTTGGTATTGGCCTTTGGTAATGGCTTCATTCATAATCTGCCGTTCAACATGTTCATACAAAGAGGGGGTCATGTTTTTGCTCATTTTGTTCACCACCAAGGTTTTATTTATACGCGGTTGCCTGCTTGACTGAAACATCATCTTTCCAGCAACCTACTATTACAGGCATCCTCATTCATCGCTTGTGTGCGTGCTTTTCTCCATCATATCGCGACGCAGAACAATAAGTCAAGTAGATACTCTTTTATGGTGTAAAGTGCATTTCATAAATCATCATTTTTATAATGTTTATCTGTTTTATCTTAAAAATTTAATCATATTACTATACAAATATAACTAATTTTCAAACGATTGTAAAGCAACACTATTAAAAAGTCACAAATAAATTCTTGACAAAAAATAAAATAAGTAGTAACTTAACATCAGAAGTAGCCCTCCTGGAAAAATGAAGTGCCTGTGCACATCATTCTGTTAATGAGGGCCGTTCAATTGAATATCCGCCAATACACCACGATACAAACGAGAGGAAAGTGAAAAAATGGGTACAATGAAAAAAATGACAGGTAGACTGATTGCGTTCACCCTGGCTATTCTATTCCTGTTTTCATTTACTGCCTGCGGCAATGCCAATAGCCAAACCAATAGCGGGGCCGCAAGCGCAGAACCCGAAAAAGTTCTAAAAATTGCGGAAACCATGGTGGATTTCGCCCTGCCGGGGCAAAGCTGGGGCGGCGACATTGCTCTGTCTGCCGCTTTGTATGATTGGCTGGTGGAAATTGATGAAGAGGGAAATTTGGTTCCGGAGTTGGCAAGCTCATGGGAATCCACTGATGGAAAAACCTGGACGGTGAAACTGCGAGAAGGCGTGAAGTTCCAAGATGGTTCAGATTTTACAGCGGATGACCTCATCTTCTGCGTGGAGAGAACCCAAGATGAGGAGCTTGGCCATGTAGACCAAGACGCCTTCTCTGTTGTGGAAAGTATCAACAAAATAGATGACTATACAGTTGAATTTGTGTTGAGCGAGGCACGCCCTACGTTCATGTATTCCTTTACCGGCTGGAACATGATGATGCTTTCCAGCGAGTATGACTATGCCGAGATGGGTGTGACAAAACCCATGGGCACCGGGCCTTTCGTAGCGGAAGAAATCATTGTAGGTGAAGGGGCTGTGCTGAAGAAAAACACGGACTACTGGGAAGAAGGATTGCCCAAGGTGGATGAAATTCGCTACTATTTTGTGGGCGATATGGAAACCCGCATGAATATGTTGCGCCAGGGTAAAGTAGATATTGTGCGCGATATGGCCATCACCAACTTAGAAGAAATTGAAAAAGACGAAAACCTGAAATATGATGTGCCGTATACCTCCTTTCGTATTATTTCGATGAATACCCAAACCGAACCTTTTGAAGACAGCCGTGTAGTGGAGGCAATGAAATACTGCATAGACCCCGCAGTGCTTGCACAGGTTTGCCAAGGCACCCTAGGTGAAGACGTTTTCTACAATGAGAATTTTGTAGCGCAAAGCTTGAAAGAGTACTTGGAGATTGCCCCAAGAGAGCAGAATATCGAAAAGGCAAAGGAACTGCTGGCCGAAGCAGGCTACCCCGATGGTTTTGAAATTGATTTGTACTATGAATCTGACCTGGATTTCAGTGGACCCATTGGGCTGGCACTGCAAACCATGGCCGAACCAGCCGGCATTAAAATAAACCTAAAGGGCAATGCGCGTGATGTGTATCTGTCTCAATACTGGACACAGGTGGATTTCAGCATCACCTCCTGGACACCCAAAATCGATCCTTCCCAGTTGTTCCAGCTGGCCGCGTACACCGACGCACCCTGGAACGAGATGAAGCTGGCCAGCCCCGAAGCCGATGCCATTTTGGACAGGCTGCTTGCCGAAACAGACGAGGCCAAACGGCAAGAAATTTATGATGAGTACCAAACCTGGTTCTTTGAAAACGGGGCCATGGTCAATGTACAGGTCCCCTTCATCGTGGCACAAAATGTTCGGGTTCAGAATTACCATGAACCCCTGACCAGAATTATCCGTATGGAAGAAATTGACATTGATATGGGAGCCTGATACACATGCGTATGGGACGGATGATTGTAGGCAAAGCGCTTACTATGCTACTTACCATGGTTGTCATGTCCGTTCTTATTTTCACTTTGGTGGAAATGATGCCGGGCGATGTGGCGCAAATTATTTTGGGTATGAACGCCACAGAGGAAAGTTTGGCCGACATGCGCCAGGCTATGGGCCTAGATAGGCCTGCTGCCGTACGGTATCTGGAGTGGGCCGGAAAGGCCGTTCAGGGAGATTTGGGAGAATCTGCCTATTTGAAGGGCGTTTCAGTAGGTGATTTGGTTGCCCGGCGCGGCTTGCATTCACTGGCCTTGGCAGCCATGGCCTTTGCCATCTTCGTTCCAGTATCGCTGTTACTTGGCGTAGTGGCCGGAACCAATGAGGGAAAGTGGCCGGATAAGCTCATCTCTAATTTCGGAATTATCACGATGGCAATGCCGGAGTTCGTGGTTGGCATTTTTATGATTATGGTTTTCTCTGTTCAGCTAAACTGGTTCCCGGTAAGCAGTACACTGGAGGTAGGAGAGCGCTTATCAGAAAACCTGAACATTTTGGTGTTGCCTGCACTCAGCATTACACTACTCATGGTGGGGTACATTTCCCGAATGCAACGCGCCAGCATGGTCACCGTCATGCATTCAGAATACATCAAAATGGCGCGTTTGAAAGGCCTGCCCAGGCCCTATGTCATTCAGCACCATGCGGTAAAAAATGCCCTGATCCCCAGTATCACGGTAATTGGAATGAACATGGGCTGGCTTTTTGGCGGCTTGGTGGTGGTGGAGTCCTTATTTGATTACCCTGGCATTGGCTTAACCGTTGTGCAGGCCATCAAATCCCGAGATGTACCCTTAATTTTGGCCTCTATCTTGCTCATCACATTCATCTATATTATTTCCAGCTTTATTACAGATATCTTGTATGCGTATCTGAACCCGAGAATACGGTACGGCGGGAGGTGAAAATAACTGTGAAGCATTCTAAAATTACCGTGGGGGAAGCGCTGGGCGCCATCATTCTCCTGTTTTGGATTCTTATGGCCATCATAGGCCCCATGCTTACACCCTACAGCCACACGGAAATGGATCTGAACAACCAGCTTTCCCCGCCCTCACAAGAACATATACTGGGCACCGACCAGTTGGGCCGCGATATATTTTCTCGCATCATTATTGGCAGCCGCAGTGTTCTCACCGTGGCGGTGATGACAGCGCTTTTTTCCACATTCCTCGGTATACTGGTGGGTTTTTCTGCCGGCTATTTTGGTGGAAAGATAGATGAGGTGATCATGCGCTTCATGGATATTCTCATCTCCATACCCGCTTTGGTGCTGGCCATGGTTGTGGTGGGCATTATGGACGGTACTTCTATATTGTCTCTCACCTTGGTCATCTCCATTGTATTCACCCCTCGCACAGCCCGCATTGCCCGTAGCGCTTTGCTGGTTTGGCGCGATATGGAGTTTGTTGACGCCGCCAGAATCCGGGGAGAAAATCATTTCTACATCATGTTTGCCGAAATTCTTCCCAATGCAATGGGCCCCATTATTGTGGAGGCAACCGCCCGCATTGCCTATTCTATTATGACTGTGTCAGGCCTTGGCTTTCTGGGCATCGGCCTACAGCCCCCCACACCCGACTGGGGTATGCTGGTGGCTGAAAACAAGGGCATCATCACCATTGCGCCTTGGTCGGTTCTGTGGCCCACCGTGGCCATAGCCAGCTTGGTGATTGCAGTTTCCATGATGGCGGTGTACGCGCAAAGGAGGCTTTTGAATGAATAGACAGCCAGTGTTAGAGATTCAAAACCTCTCCATAGAGTATCATCTGAATAAAGGAAATGTTCTGGCATTAAACCAAGTATGTCTGGACATGTTCCCGAAAGAGATTCTGGGCGTTGTGGGCGAATCCGGCTGTGGAAAAAGCACCCTTGCCTACGCCATTATGAATTATCTGGGAGACAACGCCAAAACACACGGGGGCATTCAGTTTGAGGGGCAAAACCTTTTGGCCAAAAGTGACAAGGAGATGGATGCCTACCGGGGCAACCGAATTGCACTGGTAAACCAAAACCCGTTCACCTCCCTAAATCCCGCGGTGCTGCTTGGCCGACAATTGGCTGAAGTAGCTGTTTTCCACAGGAAAATCAGCTGGAAAGCGGGCATGGTTCTTGCTTATGAGATGCTAAAAAGCCTCAATATTCCAGACCCCCAGAGTGTGATGAAGCGTTACCCGCACGAAATTAGCGGTGGCATGCAACAGCGTGTTTGCATAGCGATGGGGCTTATTTGCCAGCCGTCTGTGCTGATTATGGATGAACCCACCACAGCGCTGGACGTAACAACCGAGGTGGTGATTTTGGATCTTGTGCGGGAGTTAGCCCAGCAGTTTGACACAGCCATTTTGTATATTTCGCATGACTTAGGCATCATCAGCTCTATTTCGGACAAAATTGCCGTAATGTATCGGGGGGAAGTGGTAGAACTTGCACCCAAAGATGAATTGTTCCGCAACCCCAAACACCCCTATACAGAAGCTCTCATTAACTGTATCCCAAAGCAAGGGGTTACCAAGCATCAAAAACGTTTGGCTACCATCCCCGGGTATATTACCAGCCGAAATAAACAGGAAGATGTGTGCCCCTTTATCGCGCGTTGCCAGTATTCCGGGCAAAGCGAATGCCTTGGCAAGAGCCAGTTACAACAGATTGCTCCCGGGCATTGGGCTGCCTGCTCTTTGGGGAAATTGCCTTTGGCCGCACCCATAGAAAAGGCAAAGCCGACCCCCAGAATTGAACCGCCCGACAAAGCGCCTTTGCTTGAGGTTTTACACCTCTCCAAAACGTTTTATACCCGCAAAAAAGAATATCGCGCGGTCGATGACATCTCTTTTCATGTAAACCGCAACCGTGTGTTTGGCATTGTGGGTGAATCTGGCTGTGGAAAAAGCACCACGGCGCTTTGTGTGGCGGGGCTGCAAAAGGCAACGGGTGGGGAGATCAAATACAAACAGGCGCCACTAAACAGCACCTGGCAACATCGCAGCAAACAAATACTGAAAGAAATACAAATGGTATTTCAAGACCCCGCGCGCAGCCTAAACCCCGCCTATACCACCGAACAAATCATTGGCCGGCCGCTGAAAACCCTGTGCGGCATTCAAAGCAAAGAAGCGCGCCGCAAAATCATAGTGGAACTTCTCGCCAAAGTGGGCTTGAGCGAGCAATATCTTCACAAAAAGACAGGCCAGATGAGCGGAGGGGAACGGCAGCGAATCGCAGTGGCCCGCGTATTTGCTGTAAAACCCGATTTGATTATTTGCGATGAGCCTACCTCTGCTTTGGATGTTTCCGTACAAGCGGCCGTACTAAACCTCCTACTGGAATTACAGCAAGATTCGGAAGATCTCTCCTATATTTTTATTTCACACGACCTGCATGTGGTGAATTATGTGAGCGATTTTGTCCTTGTGATGTATCTGGGTAAAATATGTGAGTTTGGAAAAACCACGGAAATATTCCAGCCTCCCTATCACCCATATAGTGAGGCTTTGCTCTCGGCCATTCCGGAAATTGGGGCAGGTGAAAAGAAAAACCTGGTACGTTTAGAGGGGGCTGTTCCCACACCGAACGGACATCTAACAGGATGTCATTTCCATACACGGTGCCCAAGAAAACTAGGCGCCATCTGCGAAACAACCGAACCACCCAAGCTGGAGTTTGGGAGCACACACTACATTTGCTGCCATCTGCCAAAAGAGGAATTGCTGAAAATGGAGAGTGTGATTTAGCATCTAACATGGAGCAAGGAGAACAGAAATGCGTATCACAAAAATCAGTTTGTATCACTATGACTGGGTGAGCACCGAAGCAGAAGGCTTCGCCCTTTCTGGAGGAAGAACCTGCGATACCATACCCGGCCGTGTGCTGGAAATTCAAACCGACGAGGGGATTACCGGTTTTGGAGATGAATCCCCTTGGGGCGGGCAGTATCTGGAGATGTTTGTGGGTGCTGTGAAGCCGGGGCTGGACATGCTGGCACCTGCCTTACTGGGAAAAGACCCGACCAAGATTGGAGAAATCAACCACGTGATGGACACCACCCTGCTGGGGCACGGCTACATCAAGGCCCTGGTTGACATGGCCTGCTGGGACATTCTGGGAAAGGCAACCGGGCTTCCGCTTTACCATCTGCTGGGCGGAAAACTGAATGAAGCCGTTCCAGTAACGCCGTTTATCATGCGGAAATATGGTGAACATCAAATTCCTCTGATGGAGGACTTTCGCAAGGCCGGCGTCACTCAGTTCTGCACAAAGGCCAGCGGAAGCTTGGCATATACAATAGAGTACATCGAATACATCTCCCAGTTGCTACGACCCGGGGAAACCTTGGTAATGGACGTAAACCGAGGCTGGCGCCTGGATGAAGCCATTATGATGACCAAGGCCGTGGGAAAGGCACAAATCTATTTTGAGCAACCCTGCGATTCCTATGAAGATTGCAGAAATTTAATGCATATGACAGGAACGCCGGTGGTATTGTGCGAATGCATCAAGACCCCAAAAGACCTGGGAAGGGCCATCCAAGAAGGTGCCATTGCGGGCATCAACATTAAAATTGGGCGTGTAGGCGGTGTTACCAAAGCGAAACTTATGCGCGATATGTGTGCAGAATGGAACATCCAGTGCTGGATGCAATGCGTAAATCTGGCACAAATTGGCGATGCAGCTGTGGCACATCTGGCTTATTCCACACCTCCGAACATCAGTCGAAACGCAGTAATCAACGGACGTCTAACAAGCACCGTAATCGCTGAGGGAAGCCCTCAGGTTGTGAACAACACCATTGAAATCTACGATAGGCCAGGGCTTGGTGTTTCACCCCTGATGGACGTGCTGGGCACCCCCATTGGCTGCTGGTCATAGTGCGGAGGCTAACAATGACAACAACCAACACAGCTACAACAATGGAAGAGCCGTCTAGGCGTATTTCACTTTTGGGTGAGTGGGACTTGGCGGTGGCAGGCGCTGGTTTGTCGGGCATCTCTGCCGCTATCTCTGCAGCCAGGCTGGGCATGCATGTCTGTATTTTGGACAAGCAGTTTGGCCCAGGTGGGCTTGCCACTTTGGGCAATGTGACCATGTGGCTACCCCTGTGCAATGGAAAGGGAACACAGGTTACTGCCGGGCTGGCGGAAGAACTGCTTAAGCTTTCTGTTGCTGATATCACCAGGCACATGCCTACCCAATCTGCGTTAGAACGGTTTTCGCAGGCTGGCATTACACCAATCCCCCAAGGGTGGCAGCCCGGTGGCACGCAAGAGCAGCGTTGCAAACACCGTTACCAAGTTGATTTCAACCCATCCTCCTACCTGCTTGCCCTCGAAGAGATGCTCCTTGTGCATCATGTGGACATTCTCTACGACACTAGGGTTTGTGCTGTGCTGCAAAACCCACAAAACAGCGCACTTCTAGATGGTTTGATCATAGAAAGCAAAAGCGGCCGCCAGGCCATTAAGGCCAAGGCGTTTGTGGATGCCACGGGAGACGCCGACATAGCCCACTTTGCCGGAGAAGAAACTGTCGTGAGCAATGCCAATGTTCCCGCCGCCTGGGCATACACTTGGGGGAAATCAGGGCTCAAACGCCGCCTATTTAGCAACGCATATAGCCCCCTTGCTTCCCAAGAAGGCTACACCGGCCCCTTTTTTCGCGGCGATGACGTACAGGAGATAACGGCGCAGGTTATTGCTTCCCGTAGCATGATGCGAGAAAAGCTAGCGGAACTTCAAAACAAAAATAGTGACCCCAGCTTACAATTGTTTTTGCCCCCCGCTATTGCCGATTTCCGTATGACACGGCGCATTCAAGGCCGACATGTACTAAAAAATGCCCATCAGCACCAGTGGCTAGAAGATGCTGTGGGGTTTGTGGGGGATTGGCGAAAAGCGGGCCCTGTCTATCCAATTTCCTTTGGTAGTATTTGCTGCAAGAAAACCGAAAATCTCCTGGTGGTGGGCCGTAGCCTCTCTGCCGATTATGATGTGTGGGACGCGTTTCGCGTTTTTCCACCTTGTGCGGTAACCGGTGAAGCAGCAGGTACTGCCTCAGCCTTAAGGATTACAGAGGGCAACCGAGATACTGGGAATATCTCTATCAAGAAGCTTCAGTTACAACTAATAGAACAGGGTGTTCTTCTCGATCCTCAGTTGTTGCAAATGTAAATTAGCAAAGTTTTACCAGCAAGACTATTAGCGATTTTTTTCTCGCCCCCACCATCCCCAGCGGCTATGGCGAGTCTTTCAACACAGATTTCAGCCGCTGGAGAAGGGTGCTGTTAACGATGATTCAGTGGGAAGAAAAGAAATTTCAGAATTAATTCGACGGTGTGTGGCAAAACGCCGCCAGCGGCCAAACCAAGGAGCTGCGTTGCCCCGGCAGCTGCGAGGTGGTGTCCATCATCCCCTCCTCCGGCCTTAAGAACGTGAATGCGGCCGTTGCCAGCGCCCAGCGCGCCTTCAATGAGGAGGACTGGGCCTACAACCCCACCAGCGTGCGGCGGCCATGCGGGTTTCCCGGTGCATCCGAGCGGGCAGCATTTGTATTAACTGTTAAAACCGCCTGTTCCCCGAGTGCGAGACCGGCGGCTTCAAAGAGAGCGGTGTAGACCACGCGGGCGATGTAGAGGGCCTGATGAAATATACCGAGATCAAGCACATCTGCATTGATTTTGTAGGATCATAGAAGGAGAAATTCTCTATTGCGTAAACTAAATATGCCCCAACAAACAATATGTTCCCCTACAACGACGGCAGCCAATGCAGGGGATTTTTTCTATTCGACAGAACCTGGCAATAACTGTATAAAAGGTACCAAGCTGCCGACGAGCGACGGGCAGGGATGCGCATTTGCGATACCATCCGCTGCTGTTACGCTCTGTGGTGGGCAAATTGCCACGACCCGATAGCGGTTCTTAGGAGACTTCCGTACAGTCCTCACTGGCGTTTGGAGTTCGGCCCCGCCTGAACGGGAGCAGGCCACCCCCGTTTACGACAGAATATGGGCGGCGGCTATGGTGCTCGCGTAACCAGTGGGTCGCCTGCATGTGTTGGAGATTTAGTACATGTTTATACATGGGGGCACCAGAGTCAGGACCACCCGCTAAGCGGGTGGTCCTGACTTCGGTTTACTACCTTATCATAGCAACCTAGCAGTCCTTGGTATGGTATAAGGACATTTTCATTATACTAGAATACAATGTTGATGTAAATAAATATTAACATGTCAATGTGCATATTATTTATCAGCATTTTTGTAATAATCAACATTTTGCAACCGGAGTTCCCCAAGGGGTCTCCCCCTTGGGCACACAACTTTGCTTAGCAAAGTGTAGTGTGTTATCCCTGTACTCCAGGACTAAGGGCAAGGACCTTCATGAATGGAACTATGTTGCTTGTATTTTACCACAGTTTTAGGGTACTGGTATGTAAAAAATCTACCGGGCTGTTTAATCTTCCTCCTGAGGTGTCTGTGGTTTCTCGGCGGCCTTCGGGCCGCTTTCTATTTCTATGGAACATTTTCTGCTTTTGGTGTCAATATAAATATGCAATCCTTTCTCTTTGGTGTATCATCCATACATCAAAGAGGATTTCTTTTTGTGGAAGGCGGCAAAACTGGCGGTGTGTTATATTGAGTGCGCATTCAGGCCCGATACCCGGACAACTGATTATTTCTACCTCTATCCTATCAAACTGCAAGAACAAGCGGAATTACTACACTGCCTGCCCAACTCTCATTTGCACACTGCGAAACTCTGTAATTAATCGTAGGTGCGTAAATTAAAAAATATCGGTAAACCGCTTTCTGTCAATCGTGTACTATACCAGGCTTTTAAATGTGATGCAGAAACAACAATGCTTCTTACAGGTTTTTTCTAAATTCCCGGGGGGACATCCCACTATATTTCTTAAACTGTTTAGAAAAATAGTTGTAGTCTTCAAAACCACATCTTTCTGCAACCTGGTTCACATACAAGTTTGTTTTGCATAGTAGTTCCGAAGCGCGTTCCATACGTCGCAGGTAAATAATTTCTCCAAAACTTTTTCCATACATACGCTTTACCTCATTACAAAGCGTGGTTTTACCCACATCAAAAATTTCGCACAGTTGCTCAATACGAAGATTTTGATGGTAGTGTTCCTCTATATACTGATAAGCCTTTACGGCAACATTATCCTGCCGAAGCAATATCAATTTCTCTAGTTTGATAAATGCAATACAGGTAGTCATCATTTTAACAGCCGAAAGAATATATGCTTCGCTTGTAGCATGCATTTTATCATAATGTGCCCTTAGCAGCATCTTGGAGATACGCAGTTCTTCGGCTGTTTTATCCATGTTTTGTATGCTTTGGTCATTCGTATTATCTGATTTTATTTGGCCAATCATCAGGTAGCCTAAAATTTCATTTTCTAGAATAATGGGTGCACACACCTCTAAAAGGCCGGCATGGCAAATGTAAATGTGTGCCTTTTTCTCTGATTTTGCACGATGCAAACCCTTTGCATCGCACGCTAAGCACCGACTTTTGCCCAGCTCACTCTCTCTAATTTTGTAGCAGAAATCACACATGGCATCCGGATACCCAAAACACTCCTCATAGTTGGTATCGAATAGGGCAATCCGGAAATTTGTAATGGTGTGGAAATCCATGAGCAAAGGTGTAATTTCCTTTTCTGCAAATCCAATCTGCATAGGGGCACCCCAAAACAAGTGTTTATGCTGAACAATTTTTCTAATATTAGCACAATTATCTCTTTTTTAAAAGTGCTATTGGTGATAAAATTTACAAAAATCTGTACGAATAAAATCAAAAACTGTCAAATGCGCCTTTGGCTTTTCCACACAAAGCACGTATAGAAGCGGTTTTGATTTATAGCTTTAAAGGAGGCACCATGACCAGAAAAGAACTTGTAGTTTCTGCACTACAACATAAGGAAACCACGCCCATTCCCTTTGGATGCCAATTTACGCAGCAAGAACTAAACCGCATGGTAGACCACACTCAGAATGAAAATTTTTTATCAATAGTGGGCGAATGTATCACTGGCTATATGTATTCTGGAAACCCCATTGAACTAAAAGAAAAACCGGGTTATTTTAAAGATGATTTTTCTGTTATATGGAACCGTACTGCGGCAGACAAAGACATTGGCGTCATTGATAAACCGGTGATTGAAGACATAGCCAACCACAATTACCGTTTTCCCAAGGTAGACGCTGCGCACATTCGTAAAAACATGGAGCAGCTCGTGCAGAACAAAATGGACAAGTTTATCTATGCCGGTATCGGTTTTTCTATGTTTGAAAGAGCCTGGTCCTTGTGTTCTATTGAAAACCTCTTGGTGGCGATGATTTTAGAAGAGGAGGCAGTGGAAGCCTTGCTTGCTGCCATTTGCCAATACGACTTGGACGTTCTGGAAATCATGCTGGAATATGAGATAGACGGGGTGTATTTTGGCGATGACTGGGGGCAACAAAAAGGGCTCATTATGGGGCCCGAACACTGGCGGAGATTTATCAAACCCAACATGAAGAAATTGTATGACCGTGCACATCAAAGCGGTAAATTTGTTTTGCAACACTCCTGTGGCGATATTTCTGAAATTTATGAAGATCTAATTGAAATTGGCTTGAATGCACATCAAACATTTCAGCCGGAAATTTATGATATTAAACAGTTTAAAGATGAATTTGGTGACAGATTAACGGTTTGGGGTGGCATATCCACACAGCAGGTGCTTCCCTTTAAAACACCCGAAGAGGTCAAGCAAGAGTGTGTTCGAATTATGCGCAGTCTGGGTAAAAACGGCGGGCTGATTGTGGCGCCCACGCATGATGTGCCGTTCGATGTTCCGCCAGAAAACATTTTGGCCATGTTGGAGGTTTTTCAAAATCAGGAAAAATATCTGTAAGTTCATTTGAATGAGTGGGGAGATACCATGCGAAAAAAGAAACGTTTGCAAAAACTTGGCTTTGGAAAAGCTGCCATTTGTTTGGGGCCCACCCTGGTCCTTTTTTCCCTTTTCTTTTTCATCCCTGTTTTGATGGGTTTTTACTATAGCTTTACCAACTGGAATGCTGTGGGAAGCTATAGCTTTGTCGGTTTTGATAATTATGTCAAACTGTTCACAGAAGACACCTTGTTTAAAAACTCTTTGGCACGCACGTTTCTCTTCACAGCCGGTAGCGTTATTTGCTCCACTATTATCGCCATGCTTTGCGCACTGGCACTTACGAACCGCTTTAAAGGAAACCCCTTCATCCGTACCATTTTGTTTTTACCCAATTTAATCTCCATGGTAATTTGTGGCTTTATCTGGAGCTTCATGTTTACCAAAGTATATGGTTCCATGTACCAAGTAATCCCTTTAGATATTTTTAAAATCAGCTGGCTCGGCGATGAAAAATATGTACTAATCGCTTTGATTATTGTATCCATCTGGCAGGGTATGGGTTATTACATGACCATCTATATTGCAGGGCTCTTAAGCATCGATGACTCCTATATCGAGGCCGCCCACATCGACGGAGCCACCAACAGCCAGGTTTTTTGGAAAATAAAGCTTCCCCTCACGCTGCCGGTTATCAGTGTGGGCGCTTTCATGAATTTTGCCTTTTGTATGAAATGTTTCGATATCGTGTTTTCCCTTACGAAAGGCGGCCCGGGAAACGCATCGGAGGTAACCGTACTCAACATTTATCGGGAAGCGTTTGTTTACAACAATTTTGGATATGGCTGCGCAAAAGCAATCTTCTTTGCATTGATTCTGGTTGCCGTGGGTTTGGTTCAGCAAAGTGTTTCCAGAAAAAACAGCCTGTAAAGGGGGATACTCTTGAAAGGTACAAAAGTCAAACACTCTCTTCATAAAAAAGATGCTGTAGTGGGCATCTGTATGATATTGGTTGCGGGCCTCTGGTTTGTTCCCATCTATTTTATGATTCTGAACGCCTTTAAGCCCACCAAAGAAATTCTCATCAATACCATTGCGTTCCCCAAAGAACTTTATCTGGAAAGCTTTGCCGCCATTTGGCAAAAAACAGATTATATAACTCTTTTGCGTAACTCTGTGGTGGTTACCAGTGTATCTATCTTCTTTATTGTGCTGTTCTGCTCCATGGCAGGCTACTATATCGCACGGCACACCAACAATTTCACAAAGGGAATTAACATCTATTTGGTGATTGCCATGGTGGTTCCTTTCCAAGCCATTATGATTCCACTCATCAGCCTGTTAAGCAACATGAAACTCATCGATAGTTTGGCGGGCCTGGTTTGCGTCTACATTGCCTCCGCAAGTCCTATGGCGGTTTTTCTGTTTACCAGCGCCGTTCGCGGCATTTCCCCCAACCTGGAAGAAGCCGCCACCATAGACGGCGCCCATTGGTTTGTCACCTACTGGAGAATCGTGTTTCCCTTGATGAAGCCCATCACCAGCACGGTGATTGTTTTGAATGTGTTTTGGATTTGGAACGACTTTCTCCTGCCGCTTATTGTAATTCTCAGCGAATCGAAAAAAACCATTCCTGTGGGGATTATGTCTCTGATTATGGGGCAGTTTTCGTATGATATGAGCATGGGCCTTGCGGCCTCGGCTTATTCCGTTATTCCCATGGTTATCATCTACCTTGCTTTACAAAAAAACTTTATCAAGGGTATTGCCGCCGGTGCGGTAAAAGAATAGTAAACTTTCTGTTTTGAACAACAGAAAAAACTAGGAGGTAATTATGTTGAAAAAGATCGCATGTACACTTCTTGCACTTTCATTGGCCGCCAGCTTCGCTGCTTGCGGCGGCGCTACCAGCACAGCCACAAGTGCCAGTTCCGGCACCGCAACCGGCGCTTCTACAAGCGCAGCCGCAGCCGAGCCAACAAGCCTCACCATTTTCTACCATAATGAAGCCATGCGCCCAGGCATGGAAGCACTTAGTGAAGCTTTTAGCCAAAAATACCCGAACGTAACGATTGTGAACGAAGTGGTGACCGCCGACCACGTGACTGTGCTAAAAAGCAAAGATGCCGCCGGCCAATTGCCCGATATTTTTGCCACAGGAACCTATGGAGAAAACGCGCTAAAGCCCTACATCGATGCCGGAAAAATTATTGATGTATCAGATTTCAAAGTGATGCAGAACCTGAGCGATGATTACATCAAAAGCCTGACTTTCAGCGATGGAAAAATCTATAATGTTCCATTTTGCGGAACCTCCTTGGGTGTTATTTATAACAAAAAGCTATTTGAACAGGCGGGTATTACAGAGACACCAAAAACCTTCGACGAATTCAAGACAGTGGTTGAAACACTAAAAAGCAAAGATATCATACCTTTTGTTATAGCAGCAAAAGATGTTTGGCCGCTTGGTAGCTACGTTTTCTCCCCCTCTCTTCAAATTGCCACCCCAAACGAATGGGTAAACGGCATGTATGCAGGAGAAGAAAGTTTCTCCACCTATTCAGAACCGGCTTTTGATATGCTGGATTTACTGCGTGAAAATTGCATTGAGGGCAGCATGGAAATTGACTACATGACAGCCCATGCACTGTATGGAGAAGAGCAAGTGGCCATGCAGTTTGCTGCCACCAATGTGTATAAGGACCTTGCCAGTATGGGGCAAGAAGTGGCCGATAACTCAGGGTTTTTTCCCATTCCGCTTACAAATGATGCCGCCAAAAACAAGGTTGTCAATTTCACTGATATTATGTGGCAAATAAGCAGCAAGGCCAATAAAGAAGTGGTGGATGATTTCTTTGACTTTATTGTAAATGGAGAAGGGGCTGCTATTTTCAGTGAAAAACTGGCACGCCCAAACCCCTATGATATTCCTTTCGAGGCCGATGCTATTACCGCAGAAGGAATTGAAAGCGCTGCAAACGGCAATTTCTACGCAGACTATATTAGCATGAATGAGCCGGAGGGTTTCTGGCAGGTAATTGGCACGGCTACCCAAGAATACTATGCTGGCATGAAAACCAGAGAGGAAACCACCGCAGCTTTGGACAAAGGCTGGAAAGATATTACGGCAACAAAAGAGTAGCCAGGCAAAAATTCCAATAAGGCTACACGGCAGGGGCAAAAGAACAGGGGTAGGGATGCTTAATAAGGGTTGGTGGCGCAGGGAAGTATTCACGCCGTCGGCCTTGTATCCCCTACCCCGGTTTTTATGTTTGAAAACAACTATATGTGAGGAGAACACTCTATGGCAAGAATCTTATTTATTTCCGGCAGTCCACGCAAAAAAGCCACCGACCGTGCTGTGCATTTGGCTATGGATGCGGTAAAAGATATCCCCGGCATTGAGGTGGATTATCTATCTTTGCAGGGCAAAAAAATTACACCTTGTGTGGATTGCCAGTACTGCAAAAAGAACCATGCCCCCTGTATTTTGCAAGATGATATGGGCAAAGAAATATACCAGCAATTTATAAAGGCGGATGCCTATTTTGTGGCTTCCCCGGTTTATATGATGGGACCCACCCCCCAGATTCTGGCATACTTTAGCCGAATGAGGCCTGTGTCGGTTCTGTATGATAAAATAACCCACGGCCGCCTTGGTTGCGCTTTGGCCGTGGGCGGCACCAGAAATGGTGGGCAGGAAATCACCGTTTCCATTTTACACAACTGCATGGCAACCTACATGATAAATCTGGTAACCGGGGATTTGGGGGCCTACCATGGGGGGAAAATTTGGTCAAAAGATCTGGGTGCCGAAGGGGTAGAGGCGGATGAAATAGGCCTTGCTACGGCATTACCTCTGGCAAAAAAATTGGCGGAAACCGCTTTAATTATGGAAGCCGGAAGAAAAGCCAGAGGCCTACAGGGTGTATAAATGTGACGGCCTATGATACATAAATTAACACAGCAGGATATCGCAAACCATTTTAACATCTCCAGAACTACGGTTGCCAGGGCATTGTATGGGAATGGCTATGTGAACAACCAGCTAAAAACGACCATTCGGCAATTTGCTGAAAAAGAAGGGTATAGCGCCAATGGCGCGGCCATTGCCCTTAGAAAAAGCAAACCAATTACCATTTTTTGCTTTTTGCTTTCCTATGAGGATGAATATGGAAAACAACTGGAAAAAGGGATTCAATTGGCATTAAAAGAACTCGGTTCATATGGCATAACTGTGGAGATATTTCATCACACTTCCTCTAATTATACACAGCAGGAAATTGATTTCGGAAAATCTCTACAGAGGAAAAAGCCCGATGCGGTTATTATTTCTGCAGCAAATCCGGTGGCTATTCAAAACCATTTGGCTGCAAAGAGACTAGGGAATATTCCTCTTGCCGCATTATCGGCCCCCTTTTCTAGACAAGAAAATGTGTTTTTTGTAGGGGCCGATGAATTCGCATCTGGGGCCGTTTGTGCAGAATTGATGGCAAAATTTATGGGTTTTGATGGAACTGTACTCTACGCAGGAAATGCGGACAATATTTTTTCAAACAATAATCGTTTCAATGGCTTTCTTCACACCATGCAAAATTACCCGCATATTCATACCATTATTGAAAACGACTGGTTACATTTTGATTATTACAAAGAAAAAACAGATAAAGCCCTGGCAAAATATCCGCAAATGAAAGGTATTTACTCCAATACCACTATTGTTGGTATTGACACCGCTTTGCAAAACGCAGGAAGGCAAGATATAATTCTTATAGGAAATGATTGGAGTGAACGTTGCTTCGGCTATTTTAAAGATAACACCATCGATTGCGTACTGTATCATAGGCCCATCTTGCAAGGGTATTTGGCCTTGAAGCGGCTGGCAAAACACATTCTTTTTCACGAGACTTTGGAGAAAGAAATCACGGTAGGGTTTGATATTATTACTTCCACCAACACCAACCCGGAAAGATATTTTGAGTTATTGGTGTAGAGAAACTGGAAAGATAGCACACAGGTTCCAATGCGTATACTGCCCATCTTCAGATATACCCATCAGACAAAAGCTCTCGCCTAGCACAGCCTTCGAGACAAAACCGAAACAGACACGGCTGGATGCCGCGCCTGTGTTGTAATTCAAGGAGGAATATCATGACAAGTAGAGAAAGACTGAATGCGGCGCTGAACCACCGCCAGCCAGATAGACCACCCTTAGACCTTGGTTCCACCACCGTTACCGGTATTTCGGCTGTTACCTTAGACAAACTGCGCAAAGCGTTGAAACTGGAAGAACGCCAGGTGAAAATACAGGAGCCCTTCCAGCTTTTGGGTGACGTGGAAGAGGATGTGCGACAGACGCTTGGTGTGGATGTTGTGGGAATTTGGGGACGCAAAAATATTTTTGGCTTTGAAAACAACAATTGGAAAGATTGGGCCTTGCCGGGCGGTGTCAATGTTCTTGTGGGTGGAGATATGGCACTAAGCCAAGATACGAACGGGGATTATTTAATGCATCCTTGTGGAGATTTTTCTACCCCACCTTCGGCGCGGCTGCCAAAAGATGGGTATTATTTTGATAACATCACACGCACGGCGGGGTATGATGAAGAACGCAGCCGTGGCCGGGATGATTTTTGCGAAGATTTTGGTGTGATGGAAGAAATAGACCTACAATTTATTCAAAAGCAGGTGGAAGAACTTTATACAAATACAGAATACGGTTTGATGGGCAATTTAGTGCCTTTGGGGCTTGCCGATTCGGCCATTATCCCAGGCCCTGGCCTTCCCTATCCTAAAGGGATGCGGAATTTTGAGGACTGGCTGATGTCTTACTACACAAACGAAGAGTATATTCGTGAAGTCTTTGATTTGCATTTTGAAGTTGCCATGCAAAACATAAAACTTTATAAAGAAGCCGTCGGGAATAAAATATCCGCAATTTGTATCAGTTGCACAGACTTTGGAACACAGCGGAGTGAGTTTTTAAGTCCAGAACTGTTTCGCCGTTTTTTCAAACCCTACTACACAAAAATCAACGCCTGGGTACATGAAAACACCACATGGAAAACCTTTTATCATTCTTGTGGTTCCATCGTACGGTTACTAGATGATTTTGTGGAAATGGGCGTGGATATCTTAAATCCCGTACAATGCTCTGCAGAGGGAATGGGCGCTGAAATGTTAAAAGAAAAGTATGGGGAAAAACTCGTTTTCTGGGGTGGTGCTGTCAACACACAACAAACCCTACCCTTCGGAACCCCTGAGCAGGTATATCAGGAAGCAAAAGAAAGAGTTCGTATTTTTTCACCAGGCGGCGGTTTTGTATATAGTGCTATCCATAACATACAATCGGGCACACCCGTTGAAAATTTACTTTCCTTTTTTGAAGCATTAAAAACCTAAGAAAGCAGTGAAAAAATGAAAAATTCAGACAGAATGCTTTATCTTAATCATGAAAATTATCCGGTAGAGGTACTACGCCTTAAAACAGCACCCGAGCACATGCAGGCGTACTTAGAAGTTGACCATGAGGTTTGGAGTGTGATGGAATGTAATGCCCCCGGTTTTGACGAAAGCCCATTTTTATATAAGGAAACATGGATAAACGACAACCACCCTGGAGAAATTGTGGTTGTAATTGTGTGGAAATCACAAGAGGCTTGGGACAAAGTGGGTGAAATCGAATTTCAAAAAAAATTAACACAAGAATTCGATTCCCGCTTTCCTTTTCCATATGAGTTTTTAGGCGGTCTTGCCGACAGTGAGGTTTTAGGTATTCGAAGAGTATGCCGATTTGAAGAAAACTTGACAACTCCCCACAGCTAAATGAAGTGCACCCCAAAAGTTAGACAGTGTGATACTGGAACGGCTGCTGGCGGGTTACACTCGAACCGAGATTGCCGCCGCAATGGGTTATTCCAACCACAGTGCCATTACCAAGCGGGTACAAAAGATAGGAGAGAAATACAAGGCGTTCATGAAACAAAACTTGGAGAGGGCCAGCAGCATCCCGCCGGCTCTCTCTCTATTCGCCCTGCCCCTCACAACTTCGATTGTGGGGGGCTTTTTTCGTCCACCAAGGCGGTGATTTTGATGTAGCAGCTTTCTCCTATCCTCCCATCATAGACAAAGGAGTGCCTATGCAAAACGTCATAGACAACAAAAAAGCAAGCGTTTCCTCAGTCTTCACCTAAGGCCGTTTTCCCATGGCGTCACGTGTCCCTTGTAGCTTGGGGCGGGGCCAAAAAAGTGATTGCTAACTAAAACATCATGTCTCTGCTAGTAATTTAATGAATACTTTCATTTGTTTTGCCATTTTTTCTCCAAGCCATCCAAATTCCGGCACCCGACCAATTTATCGGAGCACCAGCGCGCCCATGGGACAGGTATCCACGCATTTGCCGCACCGAATACAAGTATCTAAATCTACAACAGGGGCCTTGAAACCCTCTTGCTTCAGTGCTTTCACCGGGCACACCTGAACAGCCGGGCAGGCATGGTTTTGCGGGCAATGCAGGGACAATACTAGCAGGGCCTTGTCTTTGTTTGTCATTTGAAAGGCCTCCTCTGTTTTATAGCATACCGTTAGCTGGGTGTATTCTTCTGTTTCAGTTTCCGGTGCAGCACCCATGCCACCAGCAGCCCTAAAACCCCGACTGTTACCAGCAACCACCACTGAGCAAGCCCGCTAGTATCCCCCGTTTGGGGAGATGTGGCCACTGAGGAGGGCGCCCCCGACTGAGAGGGACTGGAGCCAGACCCTGACCCAGAACTGGAACTGGAACCAGAGCCAGAGTCTGAACTCGAACTGCTGCTAGAACCCCGATTGATGGTAAACGATGCGGTGGATTGTGATTGAACGCCGCCATCGGTAAAGGTGACCACCAAGGTATAGCTTCCATTGGGCAGTTTGTCTACATAGGTTTCGTTCAGCGCAATCACCGCACTGCCCTGCGTCACCGTTCCCACCTGTGTGCTGCCGTCCCGTATGGTTTTCCCTGCACTGCCCTGTTGTAGGCTCAATACCCTGTCGGCTGCCCCTGCCTGCCGCAGCAGCACACCTGTTACATCTCCCACCTCGCCCATAAAGCGCCACTGTGCGCCTGTATTCGGCTGGCCAATGGAAGTGGTTCCCTCAATGAGGCTATGGTCAACTACCACCTGCAAAACCACTGCGTTGCTATAAGCGGTTCCCACCTCGTTGGTGGCAAAATAGCGCAGGTTGGCCCCGTTGTAAGACAAATCTAGCGCTGTGCCCTGTGTATAGGGAGAAAAGTCGGGGTCTGTGGTTTTCTTTATTTCCCAGCCCTGTGCCGTGACGGCCGCGTAGTTGCTATTTACACTGGGCACTGAAAGAATAGGGGCCGTTTGTTCGGTTATTTTTGCTGGCGCGGCAATGGCGGACAGGGTAGGCGCACCCTGCACGGTGAGCGTAAAGGCAGGCAGGCTTTGCGCATTTGCGTAAAAGCCACCGGGTATGGTTTGGCTGATGGTGTAAACACCTGGCGTGTTTACATCAAAGCCGCTGGTACTAACCACTGGCGCAGTTGCGCTTTGGTTCAGCCAGCTGCTGTGGGTGGTTTTGTCTGTCACCATCTGAGCATAGTCTGTGCCCAGCTTTGTTTGCAGTGTGTAGGGCGGGGTGAAAGCAGTGCCCGCATGAATGCTGGCTTCATTGACGCCGGTACGGGTAAAATACACCTTGGGACGCTGGCCGGAGGCAAGGGTCGAGAGGTTGGAGGTGAGCGCCGCTGGGTACCCTGTGGTTACGGTGAAATCCAGAGCACAACCCCGTAGGGCGTTTGTGCCAAATGAGCCGACCGAGAAAATATCACCGATGCTGTCCAGCCTTGCACAGCCGTCAAAGGTGTTGGCCGGTAGGGCCTTGCCCGCAGGCAGTGTCACGCTTTCCAGGGCCGTACAGCCTCCAAAGACGTAGGTGCCGCCAAAACTACCAATGTCCGAAAAGCCGTTCACAGTGGTGAGCCTTATGCAATCTCTAAACAGGGAGGCCCCCAGCGTTGCACCGGCAGGCAGGCTGACGCTTACCAGGTTAGAGCAACCATTGAAAATGCTGGAAGCGGAAAGATTTATCGCCTTGTCCAGGTTGTTCACCGTTGTAAGGCTGGCGCAAGAACGGAACATTCTGGCGCTCAGGGTAGCCCCTACTGGCAGGTTTACTGTAACAAGGCCAGACTGATAGAACATATAAACAGGGTAGGTGACGTTTGGCAAAGTGATGCTGGTGAGGCTTGTGCAGGTGTCGAAGGTGCCATATGGCGTTCCTGCGGTGTCGTTTGCAAAACCGGCGGCCGTTTCCACGTTCGTCACCGTTTGCAGCGCGCTGCAATAGGCAAACATTCCGGCGCTTAGTGTGGCTCCCACAGGCAGGGTGACACTTTGCAGTGATGTGCAGCCAAAGAAGGTGTATTTGCCGTTAAATCCGCTTGCACTGGAAAGACCGTTCACATTTTGAAGGCGGGTGCATCCCTCAAACATGGTATCGCCCAGCGCCACACCCGATGGCAGATTCACCGTAACCAGGCTGGTGCAGTCCTTAAAAATGGCTGAGCCGGAAAAGGCATCCGCCTGGCTTAAATTGTTCACGTTGGCAAGGCTGGTGCAGCCTTCAAAGGTGGAATCATACAGCGTGACATTGGGTGGCAAGTTCACCGTAACCAGGCTGGTGCATTCCTTAAAAATATTGATGCCACCAAAACTGGCCGCATTTTCCAGATTGTTCACATTTTCCAGCTTGGGGCAGCCGCGCATCATACGTTCTGAAAGCACGGCGCCATTTCTGACGGTCACTTTGTATGTCCATCCAATCCGCTTCTTTCATTTTGACGCCCGTTCTGATTGCCTTTGCGCAAACAAAAAGAGTGTAGCATTTATCGCTATATCTCCGCCACTATCTTACATTATTTACACGCCGTTTTCTTCTATTTTTTCTCCGGCGATGACAGCCGCAAAACAGAGGGTATTCTATCTAAAAATGTCGTCATTGGCAACACGGGTGTGGATACAGTATACTGGTTAAAAGTCATTCGAGCGCACTAATCATCCTCGGATAATTCTGACGCATTGGCCCCCTTCCTCTTAGTTTGTCGTCATACACTCCCTGATACGTTGGGCTGTAATCGCCGCGCACCCACTCGTTGCCTTCTGCCATAACCTGCTCTTGCAGTGTTTTTTGGCTGAGCCAAAATAGTTACGGGAAAGCAGGATAAATGCCTATGAATGCACAGAATTTTTATTTGGAAGGCACATTTTTGGTGCTTCTGTTCCTGCTGTATAACTATTTTGTGTTTGAGTTTTCAGACCAAATACTAGATGAGCCGCGATTGAAAAGACCACTTCGCCTACTTGTGGGGCTTTTCAATGCCTGCATTGCCGTGGGGCTTACTTTGATTCCTTCGTCCTCTTCCCGCACATCCTATCTGGTTGTTATGGCCATTCTTTTCGTTGAATTTCTATTGTTTTACAAAGATACCTTGCTGCGTGTGCTGCTTATTACACTCTCCTTTACACTGCACATCATGGCCATGCGGGCCATCTGCACCAGCATCCTATCCATCCTTACCGGAAAGACCATTTTTGCCCTGGTAGATAACCACTTTTGGCTGGTCGTCTCCATGGGCATCACTTTTTTAATTTTAGACTTAATGCTGTTTTTGATTCTCAAATTCATTCCAGTGAAGGTCATTCGCATCATCAACCAGCATTCCGAACAGCTCATTTTCATGACAATCTGGCTAGCTGTAGCCAACTTGTACTTCCTGTTTAACGCAAAGGTCTATAAGTTAAATTCCGCCTATGATTTCATTGTGCAAAACCAACTGGCCGTGTCTCTTGCACTGCTATTTGGCATCTACATCGTGCTGTTTTTCACTCTCAAAACCGGGGAGCTCCTGAACTACAAGGAACAAAACAGTGAACTGTTGCAGGCGGTGGAAAATGAACAGCAATTTCGTGATTCCGTTATCAATGACGCCATGATGGTGTATGAGGTAAACCTGACCACAGATTCTCTTATCCAAGGCCTGGAAGAATATCAGGCTGTGGTGGAGAAACTTGACCATAAATACAGTGCCCTCGTGCTTGCACTGGCAGGAAAAATTATTTATCCGGACGATGTGGAAACCTTTGTAGCACGCGCTTTGCCGGAACACTTGTTGGCTGAATATCACCAAGGAAAAAGTGAGACCTCGGCTGAGTATAGACGACTAAAATCGGATGGGGGCTTTCTTTGGGCCCGGGCTGTCACCAATTTTTACCGGGACACAGCAACAGGAGACATCAAGGCATTTACCTACATCAAAAATATTCAAGAAGAGAAACTATTGGAACTGGAACTCAAAGAAAAAGCCGAAAAAGACTCTTTGACGGGGCTATACAACAAGGGAACCACAGAAAAGATGATTTCGGATTATTTAGCCATACAAAGTGACTTTCCTTTGAAGGGTTCCCTATTCATGATAGACGTGGACAATTTCAAAGAGGTAAACGATAACCTCGGCCATACCTTTGGTGACATGGTCCTATGTGAACTGGCGGATAAACTTCGGGAGATTTTTAGGACCCAGAAAGAGCCCAAAATGAAAGACCACAGGGAAGATATCATAGGGCGCGTTGGAGGAGACGAATTTGTTGTGTTTATGAAAAACACAAGCAACACGCGTACCATTCAGGCAAAGGCACAAAGCATTTGTAAGGCATTTCGGCTCAAATACACCTGCAATGATGGACGCCAAATTGCCGTTTCTGCCAGTGTGGGTATTGCGTCCTATCCACAGCACGGCGAAACTCTGGCAGACATTTTACGCAGTGCGGATATCGCCTTATATCAGGCCAAGAGAACAGGAAAAAACGCCTTCTGCGTGTATGCGGGAGAGGCCTTTTCCGGTTACGAAGGAAAGCGTAAGGAAATTGTGCAAGACAGGAACCTGCCACAGAAAAGTTTTCGGCAAAACCGTATAGAATATGTATTTAAAGTTTTGTATGATGCAGAATCCACTGCGCCCGCTGTACAAAGTGTGCTGGAAGTTTTGGCCAGTAGCCTCAATTTTTCCCGGGGATATATTTTTGAGATAGAGGACGAAGGACGTGTTGTTTCCAATACCTTTGAATGGTGTGCCGATGGTATTGAACCACAAATACACAAGCTACAGAAATTACCTCTCTCCTCTGTGGCCACAGCCATGCAATCCTTTGCAAAAACGGGCAGTTTTATCTTGGGTAGTTTGTCTGAACTTTCGGCGGAAGAACGGGCTGTATTGGAACCGCAAGGAATTCAATCCATGCTGCAATTTGGCATTATAGAAAATGGCCAAGTACTCGGGTTTATCGGGTTTGACGACTGCAAAATAGAACGAAGCCCCACCCTGACAGAAATTGATGAAATGGCGACCCTGTGCCATATACTATCCACTTTTATTCTAAAACAACGTCATTCCGAGCAAGCCGTGCGTCAAAGTGAGCTATTTTTGGCGTTGGCAGAAAGACTCGACTCCTTGGTATATGTGATGGAACCAAGCACATACCGGCTTTTATATGCGAACGAAAAAGCAAAACAATGCTTCAAAAACAAAAATGCCACCGGCTGCTGCTATGCACTGCTAAAAAGTAGGGCTACCCCTTGTACAGACTGCCCCACCCCTTCTTTAAACGAGACTAGCCCCCAACTTTGGCGACAGGAAGAAAATGGCCAAATCACCATGGCCTGCCTGCTAGAATGGGCAAAAAACGAACCCGCATGCCTACTATGCTGTGGCCCTCCTTCTGCTTTGGGCTGTTCTTGCCCCCATGACCTTAGCGGGGCAGAGCTTTCATAAAGTGCACATCGAGGTGGATCATGAAACGAAAATCTGTTGGCCTTTCTTCTATGTGGCGTCTACTTTGCCTATTTTTGGCCATTTTGCTTCTGGTGTTTGGCGGCATTTTGTTATATGGCACAGCACTTAAAAAAACCTTGACCGAAACAGTCGAGCAAACTTTGGATGAGACCTTACGGCAATACCAGTTTAGCTTCAATTCTGCGATGAACTCCGAAATGAAAATGCTGAAAAACATAGCGCATTCCGTAGGGTATCTACCCGACAACAAAACCACCGTATTGTCGTTTTTGCGAGAAAAAACCGAATTGACAGACTTCACCTATATCAGTGTGGTGGGCATGGATGGAAGAGGGGTTGCAAATACCGGGAAAATCATTGATTTTTCGGGCTATGGCTATTTCGAAAAGGCCCGGCAAGGGAAAACTGTTTTTTGGGGCCCGGTGCGGTCTAGCATCGATGGTAGTGAAGTGAACCCTGTTGCCACACCAGTGCTGGTGAATGGTGAAATACAAGGGGTGCTGGTCGGTTCCTATTCTAAAAAGGCATTGGACGCGCTCCTACTTCCCTCGTTTGAAGGTGATGGCTATGCCTTTGCCATAGACAAATTGGGTAATATCATGCTCTCCTCACAAAATGACCATACCTACACCACTGGGGACAATTTGTTCCGTTCCTGGGAAGGTGTCACCTTTGCCCATGATTATACACTTCAAGCCATTTTGGACGATATTGCCCTACGTGAAACAGGACATACGCAATATATAGTGGACGGTGTCCTACGTTATGCGCACTATGCGCCGTTGGCCCAAAACGGCTGGTACATTGTTGCCGTGGTTCCAGAAATGGTGGTCAAGCAAGATACCGAATTGTTGATGCGATACACCATTTTGCTGGCTACGGTGGTGATGCTTTGCTTTATATTATTTATCCTCTATACTCTTCACATTCAGCACAAGGCAAACAAGCAAAAACAGCAGCATATTCAAGAATTGGAACAAGCTGCTTACTATGATGAGCTAACAGGCTTGCCTAACACACGAAAGTTTAAACAAGAGGCCGCAGCGGCTGTTTTGGAAAACCCCACAACCACGTTTGTCATGGCCAAACTGGATATTGCCAATTTCAAGATGGTCAATGAGATGTTTGATCATGAAACAGGGGATGTGATTGTGCGTTGCGTGGCCCAGCTGATAGCCGGACTGCGGGAACAGATGGAACTGACGAAAGGTTCTTTTGCCCGCATCAACGCCGATGAATTTTTGATTATGGATGTTTACACCGGTAGCCAAGAGGAACTTTTGACGCGTAGTCTCGCTTTTGAAACTGCCTTCCACGATAGGATGCGGGAGGTACTTGGCTCTCATAAAATTGAGTTTCGGTATGGGCAGTATTTGATGGAGCCCGGAGAATGTGACATTGGGGCCTGTATTGAAAAGGTCTATTTGGCACACAGAAGGGCAAAATCCATCAAGGGACGAAAAGTATATTGCTATGATAAAAAGCTAAAAGAAATGGCTATACGTGATATTGAGATGGAAAACCAGATGGAGGAGGCCCTACAAAACGGCGAATTTGTCCTGTATCTTCAGCCAAAATATGCGCTAAAAAACAACACCATTGCCGGTGCAGAAGCTTTGGTAAGGTGGAAAAAGCCCGGGGGAAGCCTGATTCCACCCGGTGATTTCATCCCCCTATTTGAGCGCAATGGCTTTGTGGTAACGCTGGATATGTACATGCTGCGGCAGGCCTGTGCGCTGCTGGCCGCCTGGCAAGAAAATGGCCAAGAAATGGTTCCCATCTCTGTCAATTTTTCCCGCTTACACCTTACTAACCCACACTTTGTAGAAGAAATTTGTGCCATTGTGGACGAATACCACCTAGACCACTGCTACATTGAGATAGAACTGACTGAAACAACCATCCTCAACAATGCAGAGGTGTGGGAAGTTATTTCCCACAGCTTGCATGCGGCAGGCTTCCGCCTTGCTATGGATGATTTCGGCGCCGGCTAGTCCTCTCTGGGGGTACTGAACAATCTGCTGGTGGATATCATCAAGCTAGACAAGTGCTTTTTTGGCCCGTACAAGTACCCCGACCGCTCTAAAACAGTGGTAGAATGCATGCTTCAAATGGCCCAAAAGCTACACCTGCACACGGTGGCCGAGGGTGTGGAAACCGAAGAGACAGTGGCACTTTTACAAGCCGCGGGCTGTGATACCGTACAGGGCTATTATTTTGCTCAGCCAATGGATGTATTTCAGTTTGAAGAGCTATTTCATGCGGGCGAAACCCATAAAGAATACTGATGGATTCTGCACAAAGTTTCTTTCTTTAGTTTGGTAGTTTTTCCCTGGGAAAAATGATTGACAAGACATAGACGTATTGTTATGATGGTTGCAATCAATCGAATAAGCCATTCGTTAGAGTAGAGAAAAACGATGGATTCCCATATTTGTGGGGAATTCTTGCGTTTTTCTCTTTTTTGTTGTAACAAGCGGCACCAAGGAAACCAAAACCAAGGCAGTGTTCAGCCATGCCACAGGAAGAAAGGGAGTTTTACACATGCATGCACTCACAGATTTTCATCTAGGGCTCTTCTCTCTAAAAGGTAAAAACGCCATTGTCACCGGGGGCAACTCCGGCCTTGGGCAGGGTTTTGCCGTAGGACTTGCGAAAGCAGGGGCAAACATCTTGGCGGTTAGCGTGGTGGACGATGGAGGCGAAACCCAAAAACTGGTGGAGGACTGCGGCGTGCAGTACAAGCTGGTGATGGCCGACATCACCGCCGAAGGCGAATGCAAACGCGTGGTGGACGCCTGCCTTGCGGCCTTTGGTAGCGTGGACATCTTGGTGAACTGTGCGGGACGCGGCATCAATATCCAAGACGTGACAAAGTTTGGTAAAGATTCCTGGGACAAGGTGGTGGCCCTCAACCTCTCGGCCGCGTTTGAAATGACCCATGAGGCCTGCAAACCCATGATTCAGCAGCAGAGCGGGAAAATCATCAACATCGGCTCCCTCTTCACCTTCCTGGGCGGCCAGTGGGACCCTGCCTATGCCGCCACCAAACACGGCATCGCGGGACTGGGCAAAGCCATGTGCGACGAACTGGCCCAATGGAATATCCAGGTGAACACCATCGCCCCGGGCTACTTTGCCACCAAGCTGACTGAAGATACCCGCGCGAATGAAGCCGCCAGCCGGAAGATTTTAGATCATATTCCCGCCAACCGCTGGGGGGATGTGTACGACTTGATGGGCGCCTGCGTGTTCCTGGCCAGCGACGCTTCCAACTATGTAAACGGCACGGTATTGACCGTGGATGGGGGATACCTGGTTCGTTAAAATATCGTACAGTAGGGTTATTTCATGCGGATGGTGCACGAAAAATGGAAGTATTGGAAAAGAGGAGTAGAATATGAAAGCTGAAACCAAAAGAAAATGGCTTACCTTTACCATCGTCTGCCTTACCACCGGCGTTATCACCGAACTACCCTACCTGCGCTGGGCACTATATGAGCCACTGCGGGAATTTCTAGGGCAGGACAACACCACCTTTGGTCTTTCCGCCAGCCTGTTTGGGCTTCTCTCCATGATTCTATATATCCCCGGCGGCTGGATTGCCGACCGTATCTCCCACAAAACCCTGTTCACCGTTTCCTCCATTGGCTGCGGCTTGCTGGGCTTTTGGATGGCCACAGCCCCCAGCTTCCCCATTGTGATGCTGATTCATGCCCTGTGGGCCATCACTAACATCGGGCTGTTCTGGCCCACCATGACCAAAGCCATTGCCCTGCTGGAGGACAAAAGCGGGCAAGGCAAGGTATTCGGCCTGTTTGAGGGCGTGCGCGGCATCTTTGTGGTGGTGATGTGGCTGGGCCTGATGAAGGTGTTTGAGTTGATGGGCGGCATCTCCGCCGTCATCATCACCATGTCCATCCTGTCTGTAATATGCGGAGTGCTCTCCTTTTTCTTCATGCCCAGCAACAAGGGCGCAGGCGAAACCAGCAGTGTCAGCATCCTAAAAGATATGGGCAAGGCTGCCAAGTTCCCTGCCACATGGCTGTGCGCCGGTACCATTCTCTGCGTCTATTCTGTCTATTCCGCCTCTTCCTACATGCAGCCTTATGCCGAAACCGTGCTGGGCATGACAGCCGTGGCCGCCGGCTATGTTGGCATCATCCGTAAGGATATCATCCGCCTGTTTGCCGCCCCCATCAGCGGCTTTGTCTCTAAACAGTGGGGCGGGCGCTGTGCGGCCCTCATTGGGGTATTCGGTATCCTGTTTGTCATCGCCCTGGCGGTTCTGCTGGGCCTGCCGGTAGGCGGCAACTTCGTGGTGGTTTCAGTCATCATCATGCTGGTTTCTTCTTTTGCGGTGTATGGTATGCGGGGCATGTACTACGCCATCATTGGTGAGGCAGGCACCCCCAAAAGCATCTATGGCACTGTGGCCGGTCTGGCCATGTTCATCGGCTTCTCGCCAGACTTTTTCAATCCCACCCTCATTGGTAGCTGGCTGGACAAATACCCCGGTGCACCGGGCTACCGAATGGTATTCACTTACATGCTGATTACCATGCTGGTGGGGCTGGTGTTTGTGCTGCTGCTGATGCGCAACAACAAAAAATATGCCGCCAAATTAGACGCAGCGCAGGCTGCCGCCCCGGTGTCCACCACGGCAGAAGCGGCGGAATAGCAATATCTACCGGCAAACCATATGACGGGGGCACCGCTGCCCCCTATCCCAGAAAAGGACAAAACCCCTATGAAATATGTAATTGGTATAGACGGCGGCACCCAGAGTACCAAAGTAACCATCTTTGACCTGGAGGGCCGGGTGCTGAGCGAAGAAAAAGTGGCCTTGGCCCCCCTGTATTCCCCGGATGCCGACACCGCCGAGCACCCCGGAGACGACCTGTGGGACTCCATGCAAAAAGCTTGCAAGGGGGCCATGAGCCGTTTTGCGGGAGACCCCGCGGACATTGTGGCCATCGGCCTTGGCAGCATTCGCTGCTGCCGCACCTATTTAAAAAAAGACGGCACCCTTGCCTATCCTGTCATCAACTGGATGGACAAACGCCTAGCAAAGCCCTACCCCGGCGATATCCCGGATTTCCAGTATCTCAGCACCACGACAGGTTATCTTTCTATCCGCATGACCGGCAACTACCTAGACACCGCCGCCAACTACGAGGGCGTATATGGCCCCTTTAGCAAAGAGACCTGGCAGTGGAGTGATGACGAGGCCGACTATGCCTCCTTCAACCTGAAGCGGGAGAACCTGCTGGATTTGGTGATGCCTGGCGAACGACTGGGCGCTGTAACGCGGCAAGCCGCCCTGGCCACTGGTCTACCCGAAGGCTGCCCGGTGATTGCCACCGCCAATGACAAGGCCGTGGAGGGCCTGGGCGCAGGAATCATCGACGACGACACATGCCTTGTCTCCCTGGGCACTTATATCGGCGGCATGATAAAAGGGGGCGTTTTTAATGACAGCGCCACCCACTACTGGTCCAACCTCTCAGCCATCCCGCACCAATACCTGTATGAGGGGATGACGGGTATACGCCGCGGTATGTGGAGCGTTTCGTGGTTCAAAGAGGTGATGGGCGGACCCTGGCAAGCCCTGGCCGACCAAGAAAACACCAGTGTGGAGGCGCTTTTGGAACGGGAGGCCCGCGAGGTGCCCGCCGGTAGCCACGGGTTATTGACCGTGCCTGAGTTCCTCTCCCCCAACAACCTGCCCCACCGCAAGGCCATGATGATTGGCTTTGACGGGCGGCACAAGCGCGCGCACATCTACCGCTCCATTCTGGAAGCCATCACCCTCACCATGCACATCAGTATGGCCGATATGTTCCGGGAGTTAGGGTATACGCCAAAGCGTCTTATCGTCTCGGGCGGCGGCTCTAAATCCGATTTATTCATGCAGATTTTTGCAGATGCCTTTGGCATGCCAAGCGTGCGCAACGAGATAACAGACGCGGCGGGTGTGGGCGCCGCCATCTGCGCCGCGGTGGGCGTGGGTGCCTACCCCAGCTACGAAGCGGCGGTAGCGAAGATGGTGCGTACCAAGGAAACCTTTACCCCCAATATCGCCAACACGAAGCTGTACGCGGATATCGAAACAAATATCTACCGCAAAATCAAAGAGTATTCAGACCCCATCAACCAAGAAATCTACAAGTTGTTCGGCTAACACGGCAAAACAGAAAGGAACAAACGCCATGATAAGCAACCCGGAAATTGTACAACTGATGCAAGAAATTGTGGGCAAGGACAATGTGGTAACAGACCTTGCTGTGTTGCAAGATGCCACCCATGACCGTTTCCGCAAATATGAGGGCTACAACGGCGTGTTCACAAACCCCCTGCCCGCGGCTGTGGTGTTTGTGCAAAACACAGAGCAAGTCTCGGCTGTGCTGCGTCTATGCAACGCAAAAAAAATCAATGTGGTGCCCCGCACCGGGCATTCGGCCACCGAGGGGGGCCTAGAAACCCTGGTGGAGGGAAGCATTGTACTGGATGGCTCCCACATGAACAAAATACTGGATATCGACCCAGTGAATATGCAGGCCACCGCTGAATGTGGTGTAGTATTGGAAGATTTGGAGAACGAGGTACGCAAACAAGGGCTGACCACCGGGCACTCCCCACAGTCTAAGCCTATTGCCATGATGGGGGGCCTTGTGGCCACACGCTCCATCGGCCAATTTTCTACCATGTACGGCGGTATTGAGGACATGCTGGCAGGGGTGGAAACCGTGTTCCCCGATGGCACCATCTGCGATATCAAGGCAGTGCCCCGCCGCAGCGCCGGGCCGGACATCCGCCACGTGGTGCTGGGCAACGAGGGCACCACCAACTTCATTACTAAAACCACCGTGAAATTGTGGAAATACTACCCGGAATACAACGAGTGCCTGGGCTTCACGCTGGACAAAATGCAGGACGGCCTGCGCATCATGCGCGAGGTGATGGTGGAGGGCTACCGCCCCGCCGTTGCCCGCCTTTATGACGCCGAGGACGGCAAGGAGCATTTCTCCCACTTCGCCAGTGGTAAATGCGTGCTGCTGTTTGTAACCGATGGTCCCCAGCTTCTCAGCCACGCCACGGCCGAGGGCATTCGCGCTATCATGGCCCAGCACCCAGAGTGTACCCCTGTGGAATCGAAGTTAATTGAGACCTGGTTTGCCAACCTGAACTGGGATGCCGCGCGCATCGAGGAGGAGCGCCTAGAGGTGCTGGAAACCAAAAACGTCTGCTGCACCACCGAAATTTCCGCCCCCTGGAGCGCCGTAGAGCACATATACGAAATTTGCACAAAACGCATCCCCGCCGAAATTCCCGACCTCACCGTGTTTGGTGCGCACGCCTCCCACTGCTACCAAAACGGTATCAACCTGTATTTCGTATACTGGTACAATGTGGTGGACTGCGCCCCCGAGGAGGAAATCAACAAATACCACCTGCCCATCAAAAAAATCATCTGTGAAGAAACCATCAAGGCAGGGGGCTCGATGTGCCACCACCATGGTGTGGGCAAACACCGCGTGCATTGGATAGACAAAGAGCATGGCTCCGCCCTGTATATCGTGGAAAAGCTGAAAGCCGCGTTTGACCCGAACGGCGTGATGAATATTGGGACCATTCTTCCCTACAACGGCAAAAAATAGCAGGAATTCGTTATGAAACTTTTGGTTGCTTTTAAGCTCATACCAGATTTTGACAAGCTACAAACCGAGGATATTGTCATTCGGGAGGAAGTGCAGGTTGACCTGCACTTCCTCCCGAATCTGCTCAATTGTTATGACGAGAGCGCATTAGAACTGGCGCTCCGCCTGCGGGACGGTTTCGCCGAGCAGGGCGGGACATTGGAATTGACGGCCTTCACCGCCGGTGGCCAACAAGCAGAACTCACCTTACAGACCCTCAAAGCTCTAGGCTACCTGCACACCGTGCGGGCCCCGGCTGAGGAGGAGGTGCTTCGCTTTGCCCCCCTACTGGTGGCACGAACCCTCGCCACTTTTTTGGCAGAGTTCCCGCAGGATTTGGTACTGCTGGGCCGGGAGGCACCGGTGGGAAACAGCGCTATGGTGCCCGCTCTGGTTTCGGAGCTCGCAGGCATACCGCTGGTGGCCAATGTGGTCGACCTCCTGAGCCTAGAAGAAGGTGCTGTGCGGGTGCGTCTGGCCGCCGGGCAACATATCTACGAAGAAAAAATCGCCTTGCCTTGTGTACTTTCTGTAGGCAATGCCGTTATTAGCAAGCTGCGGGTACCCACCTTAAAAGACCGCCTGCGGCACAAAGGCGCCTGTGTAGAAACCTTCCCCCTTATGCAGCCAGCAGAGCCTACGGAAGGGCCCACTTTGGTCCGCCTTTCCCTGCCAAATCGGCGCCGACAGGGCTATGTAAGCCCCTCAAAAGGTGAGACCGCACTGGAGGATGTGCTTCATACCTCGCTGGCAGAAAGGCTGGGTAGCCTATGAAAATGTTAGCCGTACTACACGCTGGCTCTGGTAGCTTGGCTGAAAAGCAAAGCAAGCTCATCGCTCTCTTGTCCTGTCTCTCGCCTGAGATAGACACCTGCCTGCTTGGAGAGGAAAACCAGTTACAGCAGGCGGCGGCAGAGCCTTTCGCGGGCCGCCTGTTTCTGCTACCTGCACAAACCGAGGCCCCCGGCCCCTTGGCCGATGCGCTGGCCAAGCTTGCCCGGCAAGAGGGATACCAGGGCATCGTTTTTGCCCCGGTGGAAAGTAGCGGCGACATAGCCACTTTACTGGCCCAGCGCTGTGGCTACGCCTGCCTAACCGGTGTGGAGGCCCTTGAAATGCAAGATGGCTGCTTATATGCCCAGCGCGCGGTGTACAGCAACACGCTTTTGGGTCGCTTTTTACTGCCCCCGCCCTTTGTGCTTAGCTGCCACCTGCCAAGGCAGGTCTCCGCCCCCTCTCCCCTGCTTTCTGGCGGGCATGCCCAAACACTTCCCCCCTGTGTATACCCGTCACACATCTTAAAACATAGCCTGGTTTCGGCCGGGCAGCAGCGTCCCCCCTCCCCCGTGTTATTGGTGGCAGGTATGGGGGTTGCCAGCCGTGCGGATGTAGAGCGGATTCGAAACTTTGCCCAGCGCCAGGGCTTTGATTTTGGCGTCACCCGCCCGGTGGCCATGCGCGGGTTTGGGGGCGTTGAGGAGATTGTGGGTGTCTCCGGCAGTATGCTGGCACCTAAAATCACCGTGGCACTAGGAGTTTCCGGGGCAGCCGCTTTTTATGTGGGAATTGAGAAAAGCGGGTATATCCTGGCTGTAAACATAAACCCAGAGGCCAACATCTGCCGGCAGGCCGACGCGGTGATAGCCGACGACTATGCAAACCTACTGGACAGCCTGTTTGCCAGGCTTTCCCCTTACGCCAGGAAAGGGGAAGACCATGCCTAACCGCCCACTGGTCTTGCTTACCAACGACGACGGGATACACTCCCCCGGCCTTTTGGCACTGTGTGAAGCAGTGCTGCCTTTTGGGGACCCCTTGGTGGTGGCACCCAGCGGGCAACAAACCTCCATGGGCCGCTCATATCCGCGCATACCGGGGCTTGGCACCGTGAAAGCCGTACACCTGGGCGACGGGATACAGGCTTTTTCAGTGGTGGCCTCTCCCGCCACCTGTGTGCTACATGCCGTGCTGGAGCTGGCCGCGCGGAAGCCAAACCTGTGTATTAGTGGCATCAACTACGGCGAAAACCTGGGCAAGACCCTCACCTACAGTGGCACTTTGGGCGCGGCCTTGCAAGCGGCTGATTTTGGCATCCCGGCCCTGGCCATTTCCCGCCCTGCGGCAAAAGAGCAGATGAACACCGAGGGTTATGCTAAGATGGATTGGACGCTAGCCAAGGCCGTCGCCGCGTTTTGGGGGCAGCGTGTTTTGGCAGAAGGCATGCCCTTTGACGCCCCTGTGCTGAACATCAACCTCCCAGAAGAGGGAACTCCGCTGGACTACCGCTATACCTTCCAAAGCAACACGGACCCTTTTTGCTATGGCCCACCTACCAAAAGGGACCGGGCAAAACCCTACCGGCTACCCAGCTATATGCAAACTGATTTTAGCAGCGAACCACCGGGCAGCGACATTCACACTGTGAAGGTTGAAAACCGCATCTCGGTTACACCGGTGGAAGGGAACTACACCTGCCGGAGGTTTTGGCAGAACTAGTGCATCAAAACAGCCGCCTTAATGGGAAGCAGTTATTCGAAATCTTCGAATAACTGCTTCCTCCTACAACTCGCTGTCGGTGAATATCTTTTGCAGATGTTGACACTCCCCACATGCAGAGTGTCCTTATAGGATTTGAGTATCCTATAAGGACACTCTCTTTTTTATCCAGCTTTTGAAGTGTAGTCAAGCATTACCCCCTGTCGGGTGTTAATGCTCACAGCGGCAGCGGGTTTATCTTTCTTTTACGGCACGACGAAAGGCCCGATAAAGTTGTAGTGAATAACAATGTTTTGCGTTGTGCGCCCGCTGACCTTTTCGGCGTGGTGTATCACAATATGGTTTATTAACTCCGTAACCAACCGCTGGGATAACTCGGTAACATCGGTATAGCGGCGCACCATTTCAAGAAACAGGTCGGCGGTTATAAGCTGGCCGCCATCGTCCTTTAGCTCTTTTTGATAGCCTTGACCTTTGCGGTGTTCTCGCCCTGCTCCTCCTCGTACCGCTTAGACATTTTAGAAAACCGTGTATCATCTATCTTTCCCGAAATATTGTCCTCGTACAGCCGTTCAAAAAGCTTGTACAGCTCCTTGTCTCGGGCAGGTAGGGCATCCAACTCCCGCTGCATTTTTGCTCGGTCATTTTGTACCTTGTCCATTGAATGACCGATGATAGACTTTACAAAGTCGTTTTCGTAGCCGTTGGCAAATTGTTTAAGGCGTTGTATCTCCTGCAAAACAATCTGCTCTAAAAAGTCCTGTCGAATATAATGCGTTGTGGGGCAGTTTCGGTACCTGCCGTTGTTGTTGCCGCAGTTGAAATATTCGATGTCGTGATTGCCTTGATTAAAGTGAAAGTTAAGGTTGCCGCCGCAATCGGAGCATTTAAGCAGCCCTGTGAAAATACTGCGCTCGCTTGTAACAGTTGGCTTTTTACAGCGGACGCCTTTCTTGCGTTGCAATCTCTCCCACATATCCTGCTCAATGATTGGCTCATGCACATTACGAAAAACCGCCATGTTTTTCTCGTCGTTGGCAATACGCTTTTTCATCTTGTAGGACTTGGAAAAGTTTTGAAGTTAATCACATCGCCGCAATACTCTGGCACGGCTAACATACTTGCTATGGTGGATTTGCCCAGGCCCCAGCCAACATATGGATGGTAGGGGAGCGCACGGTTGCTCTTACCGTGCGCGATATTCAAAAAAATGAGGTGGTGCGCCGGTATGAAGCCGCCGCACATTTTTTCGCCCCTTTAGAATAGAAGTGTTTTCAGGTAGAACTGTGGCAGACAAACCGGAGGTTTTCTATATCATCAAAACGATACTTTTCAAGCAGAGGGCTGTTGCTGGGTGATACAGTGTAACATGCCGCCATAGGAATACAGTTCTGTCACATCGATGGGAACGATGGTACGGCCAGGATATAAACCGGCTAATATCTCCTCGGCTAATTTGTCGTTCAAATCTCCATAGATAGGAAGTAAAACCACCCTGTTGCCCACATAGTAGTTTAGATAGCTGCCCTTATAGTCAAGGCCAGGCACATTTTTCTCTGTCATAGGCAGCGTGACGATTTTATAGGGTATACCGGCGGCGTTTCTGGCTGAGAGCAGGGCATCATAATCTGCGGGCGCTACGCCTGCATATAGGTTCATAAAATCAGGTTTTGAAAGGGTGAGCAGAATTTCAGCGCTCACCAGCCGGGCGCTGCCATCGATGTGTGCGTCGGTAATGTCCTCACCCAGCACACCTTCCAGCCAGATGAAATTTTTGATGCCGAAATAGCGGGCCAGATATTCTTCTGCCTGCCGGATACTGGCGTTTGTATTGCGGTTTTGGCTGACAACAGAGCTTTTGCAGAGCATAGCCGTCCCCTCTCCATCCACCTCCACGGCGCCGCCTTCCAGCACAAAACCCGAAAGAGGCAGCAGAGGAAAGCCCTTGCTGGCGGCTATTGTTTTGGCAAGGGAGGCGTCCTGCCGATAAGGTGCTTTCCCCCCCCAGCCATCGAAGCCGAAGCCGGCAATGTGCAGCTGCTTATCCATTCCATATACAAACAGCGGGCCGGTATCCCGAACCCACACATCATCCGTTTGGGCAATGAGAAAATCAATCTTTCTCATATCGGCTTTTTCTGCGGTAAGCAGCTGTTTAATGCGTGTCTCTTCCTCGGAATTATATGCGATAATATGAATATTTTCCCCCGGTGACAAAGCCAAGACCATCTCTAGCCATATCCCCTCCAGGGCATTTTGGTATTCTTTTCCATAGCTATACCGGTGCGGCCAAATCAGCCAGGTTCCCTCATGGGGCTTTTCCTCTGCTGGGTAGAAATACTGTGCCATGGTTCCGTCCGTCTCCTGTTCATCAAATTTCATCTTTGGATGTGGCCCAAAGGCGAGAAACACCGCCAGTAAACAAACCAAAAGCAAGCATATACCCCGTTTCAGCCCAAATCCTCCCCTCTATTATGTCCTGTACTATGCTGCAACACCCCATCCACCAGGGTGGCCACACGGCCGGTGCGGCCGGCCACGCTTTTGTCGTGCGTTATCATCACAACCGTATTGCCCTGACGGTGCAAAATGGCAAATAGGTCTAATATTTCGCGGCCGATGGCGCTGTCTAGCGCGCCGGTTGGCTCATCAGCCAGTAGAAGGGCGGGGCGGCCCACCAGCGCTCTTGCAATGGCCACACGTTGTTGCTGGCCGCCCGAAAGTTCGCAAGGTTTGTGGGCAATGCGTTCCGTTAGCCCCACTCGTTCAATCTGCTCCTCTGCCATTCCCAGGGCCTGCGTTCGGGGAAGGCCCCGCACAAACAGAGGTAACAATACGTTTTGCAGAACAGTATACTGTGGAATCAACTGGTATTTTTGAAATACAAACCCGATTTTTTGGCTGCGCAGTTCTGCCAAGGCATTGTCATCGCAGGCAGATACGTCCTGCCCGTCCAGAAGGTACTGCCCCGCGCTAAGGGTGTCCATACACCCGATGATATTCATGAGGGTACTCTTCCCAGAGCCCGAAGCGCCCAGTATGGCCAAAAATTCCCCCTGCTGTACATGCAGGTTTACACCTTTTAAAACCGGGAGTTCCCCGCCGCCCACTGGGTAGCGTTTATCCACAGAATCCAGCCGAATGATGCTATCCATCCCTTAGCCCATCACAATCGCACTCAGCACATTCAGGTCTTTGTCATTATCCACTTTCAAACCAAGAATACTGCCGGTTTTTATATCGCTTATTGTCTTGGTGCCAGAGCCGTTGCCTGCCTGAATCTCTGCCCCGGCGGGGATACGGACGGTGATGGTCTCGTCTGTATATTCAAGTTCCGGCCCGTTCGGCTTGCTGGGCGCACCACCCTCATCTCCCACGGCTTGCGCAGGGCCGGTCATCTGGGCGGGCACCATTTCTCCCTCTGTGCCTTCCGGCGTGGATTCCCCGGTGGTTTCCTCTGGCAAACGGCCCACATGTAGTTCAATTTCGTTGCCGGTGATGGCGGTCACCTTGCCAAAAATCATCTCGCTTTGCCCTGCGGCGTCCGCGGCAGGGCCGGACGTTTCGGGCTCGCTGCTCCCGGTTGCCGGAGCTGCTGCACACCCGCCCATAAAACCCACCATCAGTAATGTACCAAGACCAACCATCATCCATTGTTTCATCTTCATTTTGTTACATCCTTTCAAATTCATGTTCAAAATTTTGGTTTATTCGTAATTCAAAGCATCGATAGGCTTGAGCCGGGATGCCTTGTACGCTGGGTAGAAGCCAAACGCCACCGCCGTAAGCACGGCGAACGCCAGGGCCAGCAGTGGCCCCCTCCAACTGGGTGAGGTGGGTATCTCTGTTAAACGCATCAAAGGCAGTAGCGCTGTGCCCAGCACACAACCGGCAAGCCCACCAAACACTCCCATAAGAAGCGATTCAAGAAGAAACTGAAGGAGAATATCTTTTCGCTTGGTTCCCAGCGCCTTCAAAATGCCAATTTCACGGGTACGCTCTTTCACCGAGACAAACAGCACATTCATAATGCCAATGCCTCCCACCAAAAACACGATGGCCGCCACGCTGGTGAGCAGCACTTTCATGGTGCGGGCGCTTTGGGTGGCTGCCTCCATGCGGCTGCCAGCGTCTTCCACCACGTAGTAAGTGGCGTTATCCAGCACATAATCTAGGGTGGACCGAATACGCTCCATCGCCTTTTCAACCGCCGCCAAGTCTTGGGCCAAGCCCACCGCCTGTGGCATGGCGCCCTCTTCCAAAAAGCCTTCTTTCTCGGCCGTTTGGTAGGGGACAAAGGCTGTCTCGTCGGGGGTGAGGCCTTGCATTCCCTCCGCCTTTTTTTCTAGCACACCAACCACCTCAAAACGGAGGCCATCCACCTTTACAAATTGCCCCACGGCGTTTTCGGCGCTGCCGAACATCTGGCTTGCCAGGGTATGGCCAATGACCATCACATTTTCCCTGTTTTCCCTCTCTTCTTCAGAGAAATCCTCTCCTGCCAAAAGCGAAAGGTTTGAGATTTCGAGGTAACCTTCCGTTACCCCGGCTATTTCCCGGTACTCTTTTTTTCCGCCACCCGCCACCTCTTTGGAAAGAGAGGCTCTTAGATAGATGTCTTTTAGGTAGGGGTTTTCCTCTTTGATTTGCGCCAGATGAGAGGGGGTGATTTTGGGCAATGTCTCCATATCCGGGGGTAGCTGGCTTGTGTAGTCTATATTGATATAGATGGTTTCAGCAGACATGTTTTTGAATTGGTCGGTTATTTCTTTTTCCCCTCCCTGCCCAATGGCAATAACCAGGATAATGGTGAGCGAACCGATGATGACGCCGAGACTGGTTAGTAGAACTTTAAAACGGTTTTGCCGCAGGTTGATTAGCGTCATCCGAAAGGTTTCTGCCATGCGCATACCTATCCCTCCACCACCGCTACGTCGCCTTCGTTCAAACCCCCGGTTATCTCACTCACCCTGCCATCCGAAAAGCCCGTGGTTATCTCCCTTTTCTCCGGTGCGCCCGTGGGGGTTTTCACCAAAACATATTGCCTTCCATTTTCTAAAAAAATGGCCTTATTGTTCATTTGTAAAACACTTGGCAGACGCTTGGTGATAAACTTCACACTGGCCGTCATACCGCCCAGAAGTTCATGCTCGTTGCCCTGTACCTCAATCAGAACTTCATAACCTACGTCCTTTTGCATGTCTATCGGTTTTAGGTTTTTTTCGGTCACCCTTCCCTTGATAATCTGCCCTGGGTAAGCCGAACATTCAAGTTCTACCTCCTGCCCCACCTCCACCTTCAATATATCTTCCTGCGATACCCCAACCCGCACATACCGTTTGCTGCCCTGGCCTAGCTGAACAACGGGTTTGCCGGCCGCCACTTCATCGCCGGGCTTAAAATCCAGGGCTGTTACTACGCCGTCGTTTTTAGCGGTGATTTTTGGGTTGTCCACCAGCCATTGCGCGTCCTTCATGGCCGTTTCCAAACGCTCCACCTCTTTGCGTGCATTCTCTATGGCGTTGTTCAAGGTCTGCTGCTCTAAACTTTGCGTTTTTCCGGCCGTTTGGCTCTCTGCATTCTCCTGGCTTATCTCCTGCTGGCGTGCTGCGTTTAGCGCATCCAATTCCTTTGCTTTATCAGCCCGTCTTGCTTGCGCTTCACCCAGGGCATTCTTTTTTTCGTCCAGCTGTTGTTGCCATTGTTCCCGCTGGCCAATGGCCCCTTCTGGCGGTAAGGCCACGCTATCCGCCCTTGTAAAGGGTGCCTCTTCGGGGCTAGGTGGGGCGCCTTCTGCGGTGGGCTGTGGCTCGGGCGGTACCCCACCGGGTTCTGCCGCTGTCTCAGGGGTGGCCGGGGGTTCCGAAAGAGCCGGGGGCGCAGCATCTTGGCTGCCGGGCGGGTTTGCCACGGCCCCTTCTATCTGTTTTTCCAGTGCGGCTATCTCAGCTTGTAAAGTGGCAATGGAACTGTCCAGTTCCGATAGTTCTTTTTCCAGTTGTTGGCGTTGTTGCTCATATTTTTGGCGGCTGGCGGCATGTTTGCCACTTTGCTCTTGCTCAAAGGTAAGGCCGCTTTTGCTGCAATTTGCCAGTGCATCTTCCCATGTGTTCTTGGCTTTGGAAAGTTCGTTTTCCAAGTCTTTAAGTTTTTGTGCCGCCGCTTTTTCGTCTATTTCGGCCAGCAAGTCGCCAGTATACACACTGTCTCCCACGCTTACATGCAGCACTTTGAGTGTAAAGGGCACCTCATAGCCATATTCCTCTTTTTCCAGCTCCACCTTGCCGTCTCCGTTTACAGAGCTGGTGATGTCCCCCACTGTGGCTGTATACTCTCTCCACAACACATCCTCTTCCTTAGGCCCGGCCTGTACCGCCAGCAGGCTTGGAAGGGCCAAACTAACCAGCAGTGCCACCAGTACCGCACTGGCAACCACTTTGGTTTTTGTCGATACCTTCTTGCGAACTTTATCCATAGGAAATGCACCCTTTCGTTTCTGTTGGCACCAGCATACCAAACTGAAGATTAGGTTTTGCTTAGGAAGAGAAAAAGCCGCCTTTCGGCGACTTTTGGGTTTGGCGGGTTATTCAGTGGGAAAAGTGATGGTAAAGGCAGTGCCCTTTTCCGGCGCCGAACAAACCTCAATGCTTGCTCCATGCCGTTGCAAGATGGCTTTTGTGATGGATAGCCCAAGGCCCGAACCGGCAATTTTTCGGTTTCTGGAGGACTCTACCCGGTAGAAAGGTTCAAAGATATGCGTAAGATGCTCTGCCGGAATGCCCGGTCCATCATCCTGTACCCGCACCACTACTTGATGGGCTGTTTCGCTGGCTTCCACCCTAAGCAGGCCGTTTTCAATGCCATATTTTAGGGCGTTTTCCAGCAGGTTGGAAAACGCCCGGTACAAGAGCCCGGCATCTCCTAAAACTGAATACCCTTGCAAGCAGAGTTCTGTGCGAATATGTTTGTGCGTATAAAGCAGGGATAGTTCCTCTGTCGCTATTTGAAAAAGAGCCTGCAATTCCACTTGTTCTGTCCTGGCGGCATATTCTTCACTGGCTAGGCACAAAAGGTCGTCCACCAAACGGTTCAGGCGCTCCACACTTTTTTCAGTGGTGTTCATCAGTTCCCCATATTCCTGCAAGCTGGGGGAGCTTTCCATCTGTAGCACCTGTATGCCCGTTTTCATCACCGTGAGGGGGGTTTTCAGTTCGTGGGCCGCGTTGTTTACAAACTGTTTTTGCCGTTCAAAGGAACTGTCCAGCCGGTTCAGCATCTGGTTAAAATCGGCGGTTAGTTTGCCAAGCTCATCCTCTACGCCATTTTGCGGCAGGCGAACCGATAAGTTTTTGGCTGTTATTTCGCGTATCTCGCGGCTTAGTTGCCGCACAGGCTGCAAGGCTTTGCCCACCATTAAATATACAGCCACCATTCCCACTGCCAAAACCCCTAGGTATAACAGGGCGCTCTGCCCTGCAAAAACACGGCTGGCCTGCACGGCTTCTTCCGCCGGGGTGGATGGAAGCAAAGGCGCAGGGGTGGTGGTTTGTGCCAGGGTTGGCTCCAGTGTTAGGGCCTGGAACCCGGCATTTGCGCTAAAAACAGAGCCAAGTGCAAGCAATAACATGCAGGCGGCCAAAACGGCCCCGGCCAATAGAGTAATACGCCATTGTAAAGTGATTTTAAGTCGTTTTTTCATAGGGTTTCTCCATCAAAATATAGCCTTGGCCCCGGACATTCTGCAAAAGGTCTTGAGCGCCAACGGCAGCCAGTTTCTTTTTCAGCATATGTATGTGGTACTGTAGCACATTGGAAAATGGGTCGGCCGCGCTGTCCCACACATGTTCAATCAACTCTTCAGCACCCACCACTTGGCCGCAGTGAAGCATCAGATACTCTAAAATGCTGTACTCCTTTTTTGTCAAACTCACCGCGTTTCCGCCTACATCTGCCTGCCGCAACGCTGTGTTTATGTTGAGCAGCCCCAGTGAAAGCAGGGCTGGTGCTGCGGTGAAGTTCCATCGCAGCAAATTTCTAACACGCGCTTCCAGTTCGGCAAAATCAAAGGGCTTTGGCAGATAATCATTGGCGCCCAGGTCTAGCCCTACAATTTTATCTTCCACCTGTGCCCTGGCAGAAAGAATCAGCACCTTACATTCGTTGTTTTTCTCCCGAATATGGCGAAGTACCTCCAGCCCATCCACCAGGGGGAGGTTGAGATCCAGTATGACCAAATCATATTGGTTTACATCAAATTGATACTGGGCGTCTTGGCCGTCAAAGGCGGTATCCACAGCATACCCACGTTTTCGCAGTCCCTTTGCCACCAGGGCAGACAGGAGTTCTTCATCTTCCACCAATAGTAAACGCATCATACACCTTTCCTTAAATAGACCGTGGTGAATTTTCTAATACCTATTAGTATAGCATGGCGTTTCTTTGATTTCGTTTAGGGCAACACCGCGCAAAACAAGCTTTCAAGGCGAAGGAATAATCCAGGCCG
>CAYYLW010000007.1:0-45322 GCA_964472465.1 uncultured Oscillospiraceae bacterium
AAGGGTGTAGGGCGGGAAACCGTCGCGAGGGTTCAAATCCCTCCTTCTCCGCCAAACTCAGCCACCGCGAAGGTTTTTCGCGGTTGGCACACAGAAAAACCACATCATGTTTCCTTCATCGGGGCATGATGTGGTTTTTTGTCGTCTTTTTATGTATAACGGGAATGCCGCTTGTGGCAAGGGGCGCCTTACACCGTGCTTGGTTCAGTTTTATTGGCGGTGTTTTCCCTGCATACAGCACACAGTAAGGGGCGGGTTAGGAAGAGCGGTGTATTGCGTTGCTTCACGCCGCTTTTATGGCCCCCCTTTATTTTGATTCTATCACTTCCACCTTCCCCGTCACAGGGTCAATCAAAAGCCCGGAAATGGTCATATCCTTTGGTACAAAGGGGTGAGACCGTATGGTCTTTATCGTTTCCATAACAGAAACAGACGGGTTATCAAAACCTTTGAGCCACTGATTTACATCAATGCCCAAATAGCGTACAAACTCTATATCCTTTTTCTCAATCCCTCGGTCAATCATTTTATCCACAATCAATTCGGGATTTATATTTTGCATACCGCAATCATAATGGTTGATGACTAGAATTTCTTCGACGCCCAAATCATAAATGGCCACAATAAGGCTTCTCATAACGCTTCCAAAAGGGTTTGTTATCAGCGCGCCAGCATTTTTTATCATTTTCACATCGCCATTTTTAAGGTTTAGCGCCGCCGGTAAAAGTTCTGTAAGCCTTGTATCCATACAAGTGAGTATTGCAATTTTTTTGCTTGGATATTTGGTTGTATTGTATTTTTTGTATTCTTGGTTTTGTACAAAGGTTTCATTGAATTGTAGCATTTCCCTTAATTTTGACATTCTATATCCCCTGTTGTGCTCCCTCGCATTCTTGTTGTACCACTCAATTGGCTTGCCGCATGTGGGGCAGGCGCCACAGAATAGGCCGCTATTTTTTGCTCAGTTCTGCTTTTGCCAAAAACCGATAGATGGGCGCAAGCAGTGCAAAGTGCGTGGCCAAAGTCTCGGGCAAGTTTTCTGCATACAGCAGCGTTGCGTCGGTGCTGCTGTGAACAAAGCAGATGTTTTTGCGGTCTAGCCAGTTGCGCAGGGCTTCGGGGCTGCCGGGGTGGCGGCTTGTTTTATACAGCTCGCCTTCCAGGGTAAACCTATCCTGCCCTTCATACGCTGCAAAAGCCGCTTGAAAGTCTTTGTCACCTGCCAAAATCAGTTCCCGGATGCGCTGCATGCTGTCACCGCCCGCCTGATAGTAGCCGCAGCCGTAGCGAAAACCACAGGGCGCAATTTCAAAGAAAAACCCAGGCAGGCCGCCATACCGTTTCTTGTCGCGCATGAACACGGCCCACATCACGTCGCGGTACAGGGTCTTGTCGCGAGAAAACCGGGTATCACGGTACACCCGTGAAATGCATTTCCCCACCTTGGGAATAGCCACCAGTTCGGGGTCGATTTCCAGCAAGGCCGGTGCAAGGCGCACAACAAGTTCGGCCAGCGGGGCAACCACCAAATTCTGAAAATCGGGTTTGTGCTCCTCAAACCATGTTTTTGAATTGTGAAGCCGGTTCTCTATGAGAAACTCCAGCGTTTTTGTTGTAAACATGCGCCCCCCTTTGAAAATCTTTATACAATCTCTTGCACCCGGCCAACCTGCCCATCTGCCAGCATTACCTTGATGCCGTGTGGGTGGGTCATACTTTTGGTGAGGATTCTTGCCACCGTGCCCTCGGTGAGCTTCCCGGTACGCTGGTCGGCTTTAAGCACAATTTTCACCCGCGCGCCGATGGATAGATTCTGCCTGTTTTGTCCGTTCATATAGTGTTTGCTCCTGCCTTTAAACCCCGGGTTTTACCTGGGGAGAGTGCTTGCCTTTGGGTGAGCGGGGGAGAGTGGCGCAGGCCGCTGCGGGCGGCAAAAAGCGCCACGGTTTTTCTGCCGCCGGTTTGCCAAAGGAAGCCTTTCATCTAATAGAGTTTATCCAAAACGGCCGTAGCGGCCTTTTCATTTTGCGCGCTTGACACATCATAAGTGCGCACAAAATATTGGTTATAGAGGATGTCCAACAACAACAACTGGGCCATCTTCCCGGTGAGGGAGCCCCCTTGGAAGGGGTCTTCATTCGCGCCGCAGGTGAGGGTGATGTCCGATACCGAGGCGAGGGGGCTTTTGGAAAACCGGGTGAGGGAGATTACCTTGGCGTTTTGGGCCTTTGCCAGTTGCGCAATATGCACCATATCCTTGGTGGCGCCAGAGAAGGAAATCATCAGCGCCACCGTGCCCTCCCCCAGCAAGGCGGCCGCCATGGCCTGTAGGTGGGTGTCCAGTGCAAAGCTGAATTTATCGGAAATTCGCAAAAATTTGCTGGCCGTCTCGAATGCGGTAATCAGCGAGGAACCCGCGCCGCACACCAGCACCCGCTGCGCCTCCACCAAAAGGTCTGTCACCTGGGCCAGGGCCTCATAGTCAATAAGGCTAAAGGTTTTTTGCAGGGCCACCATGCTGCCCTGCAAAGTTTTTCGTGCCACGTCTTGGGGGCTATCGGCGCAGGTGATCCGGTTTTGGTCCTGCGCGGCGGTTTGCTCGGCGCCACTACCCAGCGCCTGGGCCAACAGCATTTTAAATTCCTGGTAGCCCTTTAGCTTCAAGGTGCGGCAAAACCGGAACACCGTGGTGTCTCCCACTTTGCACTGCTCTGCCAAATCGGTGATGGAGGTATACAAAGCCTGGCGGGGGTTTTTCAGCACAAATTGCGCCACCTTGATTTCGGAGCGGGTGAAAATATTCAGATTTGACTCAATTTGGGTCAAAATATCCGGTCCTCTATCACTCATGCTGTGCCTCCTGTGGTTGCCATGGCCGCTGCCCCAAACAGCCCTGCTTTGTTGCCAAGCCGGGCTGCCACCAGGGGAACGGAGCGGTAGGGGGGCATCAGGCGTTGGGGCAGGTGCTGCTGAATGCGCTGAACAATTGCCTCTTCGTTCATAATCCCCCCACCTAATACTATACAGCCCGGATCGAAAACGTGCAACAGCCCCGCAAGCCCCGCCTCCACTTCGTCCATCCAAGCCTCCAAAACCTCTGTGGCCAGGGCGTCGCCCTGCTGCACGGCCGCAAACAAAAGCCGGCCGTTTTTTAGCTCCGGCCGCCGCTGCATGGCCAGGTTTACCAGCGCGGTGGAAGAGGCATACTGTTCATAGCAGCCTTTCCCCCCGCAGGCGCAGGCCCGCCCGTCGGCATGGGTGACGATATGCCCCAGCTCCCCGGCCACACCGTGTGCGCCGCGGAAAATTTTTCCCTCGCGTACCACAGCGCCGCCTATGCCGGTGCCATAGGTCAGCATCAAAAAATCTGGCTGGCCCTGCACCGCGCCATGGGCCATTTCCCCCAGCGCGGCACAATATACATCGTTTTCCACAAACACCGGCACCCCCGTCTCGTGGGCCAGGCGCTCGGCCACCTTCATTCCCGTATACCCGGGGATGTTTTTGTTTGCGTACAGAATGGTACCGCTGGCAGGGTCCACCTGCCCGGCGGTGCTTACCCCAATACAGCCAAAGCCGGAATACTGCCGTGCCAACCCTATGGCACGGTCCATCACCGCCTCACCGCCGTCTTTGCCACAGGAATCCAGCTCCCCAAACTGCCGTGGCTCCCCTTTTTCAAACAGGGCCGATTTGATGGCCGTACCCCCAATATCCAGCGCCAAAATTTCCATCTGCTACCGCCCTCCCATCCGCCAGCCGCGAATTGTTTCTTTTCATATATACCAAACCTTGTAGCATATTTCCATCTATTTTTTTATACATGAACATATTTTGTATATATTGTACAAATTAAAAGTTATTTTTTTATATTTTTACTTGTGGAAAAAAATTTTCATTTATGCTAGAGTGTAAACAACCGAAACAGAAGGAGGCGAGAATATGGAACTACGCCCCCCCATTGCAGCCATGAAAGGCGGCCTGATTGTTTCTTGCCAGGCCCTGGTAGGAGAGCCGTTGTATACCGAGGAAGGTGGCGTGATGCCCCTGCTGGCCAAAGCGGCCCAGGAGGGTGGCGCCGTGGCCATCAGGGCCAACTCGGTACGGGATATTCTGCAAATCAAGCAGGCGGTTCCCCTGCCCGTGATTGGGCTAATCAAAAAAGAGTACCCCGGCTTTGCGCCCTACATCACCCCTACCTTAAGCGAGGTGGATGCCTTAGCGGAGATTGGCTGTGATGTGATTGCCATGGATTGCACCGCCCGCCCCCGCGGGGAGATGAGCACAGAGAAATTCATCCAGAGCGTTTTGGAAAAATACCCAAACCAGTTGTTCATGGCCGATGTTTCCACCCTGGAGGAGGGGCTGGCGGCAGCCCGGGCGGGCATCCACATGGTGGGCACCACCTTGCAGGGCTACACCCCCTACACCAGCCACGCCAAAGAACTGGATTTTGAATTGATTGTACAGCTTGTGAAAGAGGCAGGCGTGCCGGTGATTGCCGAAGGGAACATCCATTACCCCTGGCAGGCGCGCAAAATGCTGGAGCTGGGGGCCTTTAGCGTGGTGGTGGGGGGGGCGATTACCCGCCCAAGGGAAATCACCGCACGTTTTGTGGAAGCCCTTACAGGGGCCAGCCCCTGTAAGGGAGACATAGAAGATTGTGGCACATGCAGATAAAAAGGAGGAAAAAATGATGAAACGCAAGATGTTACGAGCACTTTCACTGGTTATGGCACTGGCACTCTTCTCGGCCTGTGGCGGCACAGCTTCCAGCGCAGGGGGCAGCGCTGCCCCTGCGGCCAGCACCGCCGGTTCGGCCAGCGAAGCCGCCGCCCCCGCGGGCGAAAAACCCTATGAGGGGGTAAGCATCACCGTACTGTGTGAAGGGCACCCCTCCAGCAATGCCTATGAAAAACTGAAAAGCCAGTTTGAAGAGGAGACCGGTATTACCGTCAATTTGGAGATCATCCCCTACGAGGAACTGCCCCAAAAGGTTCTGCTGGGCTTCAGCCAGGGCAGCACCGACTATGATATGGTGATGAATGACCGTTTAAGCGTGCAGGGATATATCGACAACAACTACATCACCGCGCTGGATGACTACATTGCCAACGACAAATTGAACATGTACTACACCCCCGATGACCTGGTGCCCGCATACCGCGATTCTTTGGTATACGACGGCAAAACCTATGGGTTCCCGGTGTATGGCGAGAGCTCCTTCCTCATGTACCGCAAGGATTTGTTTGAGGAATATGGCCTACAGCCCCCCACCACCATGACCGAACTGGAAAACTGCGCCAAAACCATCTACGAAGGCACCAATGGCGAAATTGCCGGCATTACCATGCGTGGGCAACAGGGCATTCATGCCGTGTTCACCTGGAGCGCCTTCCTGTGGGGTTACGGTGGCCGCTACTTTGACGAGGATGGCAAGCTGGAACTGGACAGCCCCGAGGCCATTGCGGGCACCCAGATGTACGTAGACCTTTTGAACAACTACGGCCCCGCCGGTTACTCCAATTTTGGCTGGCAGGAAAACCGCCTTCTGTTCCAGCAGGGCAACGCCGCCATGACCATTGACGCCACGGTAAACGGCGCCTTCTGCGAAGACCCGAACGAATCTGAAATTGTGGGCAAAGTGGGCTATGCGCCCGTTCCCTCCGAGACAAAAGACGGCTATGGCGGCCCGGGTGCGTTCGCCGTGCATGGTTTCTACATCAACAACAAAGTGGAAGACCGCCAAAAAGAGGCCGCCTTCTTGTTCGGTAGCTGGGCTGTAAGCGCCAAGGTGCAGGAGGAGAGCTTCAAAGTGGAGCCCCACAGTGGCCTCACCTCCGTCTCCGCCATGGAGAGCGACACCTTCCGCGAAAAATACGGGGCTTTCTCTGACGCTATGATTGCCGCGCTGGAAGTGGCCAACCCAAGCTATATCCCCACCGTTGCCGAGGCCACCGAAATTATCAACAAGGTGGGCACCGCCCTTTCCCAGTGCCTGGCCGGCAGCCAAACTCCAGACCAGGCCATGCCCGCCGTGACGCAGGATATCAACGACAACGTACTGAAGAAATAGAATACCGCCTCTTTGCAATAACAATGGGCATCGGTGGGGGCCACCAGGCCCCCACCGGCCATTCTACCACACTCTCCCTTCGCAAGGCATGTTGAGACATGTTTTCCGCAAGTTTATCAAGAAAAATGGCGGTGCTTTATGAAGAGAATCGAAAAACTGTACCGTATGTTTACCTGGCCTGCCATCATCGCCATGTTGGCCATCATGATAGTTCCCATGGTGTTTGCCGTGTACATCTCGTTCAACCATGTGAATTTACTGGAAAACGCAGGCAAATTTTCCTTTGCCGGGCTGGATAACTTTCGCGCTTTTTTTGGCGACGCGCGGGGGCTGAATTCGGTTTGGGTAACGGTAAAATTTGTGGTGGGGGCCCTGCTGGCTGAACTGGTGCTGGGGCTGGCCGTCTCCATGCTGCTGGACCGTCCCTTCCGGTTCAAAAGCATCGTGCGTTCCCTGGTCATCATTCCCATGTTCATGACGCCGGTGGTCTCGGGCCTTGTGTGGCGCACCTTTTTCGACCCCAGCGCCGGCATTATCAGCTATGTGTTCAAGCTTATCACAGGCTCCCAGCTAGATATGCTGGGCAACCGCCTGCTGGCCCTTCCGGCGGTGATTTTGGTGGATGTATGGCAGTGGACGCCCTTTTTCATTCTGCTGTGCATGGCCAGTTTGGATAACCTGCCAGACGACGTGCTGGAGGCCGCCCGGGTGGAAGGGGCCACCGAATGGCAGGTGATATGGCGGGTAAAACTGCCCATGATTTCCCCCGCCATTGTCACGGCGCTTATTCTGCGGGCCATTGACGCGCTGAAGGCCTTTGATGTGGTATACGTGATGACCAAAGGCGGCCCCGGCAGCGCCACCGAAACCTTGAATATGTACGCCTATACCGTAGGTTTTACTTTTTACCGCATAGGGTATGCCACGGCCATTGCCTTCATGTTTACCATCTTGGTTACGGTGGTGCTGGGGCAGATCATCAAGCGCTCTAAAATACTCTAGCGGGGAGGAAAACAATGCGGAAATACGAACGAAAAAAAATGACCCCGACACGCTTTGCCAGGGCCCTCATTTTTTGGATATTGGTTCTGGCGGTTCTCACCTTTTTCCTCTCGCCCCTGGTGTGGCTAGTCTCTACCTCGTTTAAAAACTATATCGATGCCTTTGCCATGCCGCCCAAAATATTCTTCACCCCCACCTTGGATAACTACATCAAGGTGCTGGGCAAGGCCGATTTCTTCCGCTACATGCTAAACAGTGTCATATGCTCTTTGGTGCCCATGAGCATTGCCATTGTGCTGGGTGTGCCCTGCGCCTACGCCATTGCCATGTTTGGCCACCGCCGCTCGAAGGACACCTCTTTCTTCTTTTTAAGCGCCCGTATTGCCCCGCCGCTGATGAGCCTGCTGCCTTTGTACATCATCTTCAGCCGCATTGGCCTGCTGGGTGGCAAGTTCCCCATTATTATTATGTATACCCTCATCTGCATTCCCATTGTGGTGTGGCTGATGCCCGTGTATTTCCGGGACGTGCCTGCAGAACTGCGGGAGGCCGCCATCATAGATGGATGCAATGAGATGGATATTTTCCTGCGGGTGGTTTTCCCCCTGGTGAAGGGCAGCATTGCCTCCACGGCCATCTACTGTATGATTATCACCTGGAATGAGTTCTTGATTGCGCTGGTGATGTCCAGCAAAAGCAGCCAGACACTACCGGTCACCATCACCTCGTTCATGACCTTCCAGGGCACCGAGTGGGGGCCGCTTTCGGCCGCCGGCACCATCATCATGATTCCCATGATTGTGTTCGGCTTTTTCATCCAGAAATACTTCGCACGCGGCATTGTAAGCGGCGCGGTAAAAGGCTAACATCACACGCTATATTTGGGAGGAATGAACATGCAAAGTACAGTGAAGGTTGGGGTTATTGGTGTGGGGCAGATGGGCTTGCAGCATGCGCGCATCTACCAAAAATTGCCCGGGGTAGAGCTGGCCGCCATCTGCGAGTACAACGACCAACGCCGGGAGGAGATGGAAAAGCTGCTGGGTTGCCCGGCCTACAAGGACTACAATGACCTGCTGGGGAACCCGGATATTGACGCGGTGAGCATTGTACTGCCAGACAACATGCACCGCGACGCCGTGGAGGCCGCCGTAAAAGCCCACAAGCACATTTTGCTGGAAAAACCCCTGGCCAAAGATTTGAGCGATGGCCAGGCCATGTATGAACTGGTAAAAGATTACGATAAGGTTTTCACCGTGGGCTTTTTGCTGCGGTTCGACCCCCGCTTTGCCACCGTGAAAAAGGCCTTAGACGATGGCGAGCTGGGCGACATTATCCACCTGTACTGCCGCCGCAACAGCCCCATCATTGGGCCGCGCCGCTACATTGGCGCTTCGGATTTAAGCATGCACGTGATGATTCACGACATTGACTACATCAACTGGTACATGGGCTGCCAGCCCGTGAAGGTGTTTGCCAAAGGCCGTAGCGTGCTGCTGAAAGAACACGGCATGAAAGACGTGATTTATGCCCTGGTCACCTATGAAAACGGGGCCGTGGCCTGCCTGGAAGCCTGCTGGGTGCTGCCGGAAAATTCCCCCACCATCATTGATGACCAGATGGAATTGGTGGGCACAAAAGGCGCCGCCTACATAGACAGTTGTGACAAGGGCGTGCGCCTGGTGGCAGACCGTGTGCTCTACCCCGATTCTCGCCACTGGTACAGCGCGAACGGGGAAACCGGGGGCGACCTATCCGAGCAACTGCTCACCTTCATCAGCAACATCATCAATGGCACCAAATCCATCATTACGGCCAAAGAGACGCTGGACTCCCTGCGGGTGGTGGATGCCATTGAAAGAAGCATGGCAGAGGGCAAAGAGGTTGACCTGTAGGGCCTGTTGCTTAAGGGCATACGGCCGGAAGGTATAGTGAATTAAAAAAAGTGTAAAACCGATGGTTAGTTGGGCTATTGCCCAGTTCTAAACCGGCCGCTGATGTGCCCGCACCCCCGTGGTGGCACACGGCGGCCATGTTTTGAATAGCCATGTGTGGAGGAGGTGCAGAGCCCGGTTCTTTGTGGCCTTGCAGGTGGCGGGGTAATTTGATAGAATTGTGTTCAATCCAATCTTTGGCACACACAGGTTCTGCGGTTTTGCCTGTGCTTTCGCCTTTTCCAGTAGAAAACCCGGCACACATCGAGGAGGCCCAGATGTCCCTTACAATGAAACAAATTGCCGATATGGCTGGGGTAAGCCGCGGCACGGTGGACCGTGCCCTAAACGGGCGCTTGGGTGTAAGCGAAAAAACGCGGAACAAAGTGCTTAAAATTGCAAATGAAATGCAGTACAGCCCCAATATGCTGGGCGCGGCGCTCTCCAAAAAGCAACGCCGGTTTTCCATAGGGGTCATCATTTCGCAGGACCCCTTTTTTGCCCAGATACGAGAGGGGATGGAGTACGCGCGCAAGCATTATTCGGAATATGGCATTGATGTGGTATTTGTGGGCAACAGTTCCAAAACACCCGAAACCGAGTATGCCTTTATGCAGGAACTGATTGCGCAGAAGGTGGATGGCCTTATTTTGGCCCCAGCCAGTGATGACAGGATTCGCCAGCAGATAAACGAGTTAGCCGCCCAAAATATGCCGGTGATTACCTTTAGTTCCGATATTCCGGATTCCAGCCGCCTGTGTTTCGTGGGGCAAGATGCCTACCGCAGTGGGCAGGCGGCGGGCAATTTGATTGGGAAACTGATGCATGGGGGCGGAAAACTGCTGATGGTGACCAGTAGCCTTCCGCTATCGGGCCTGGTAAACCGGGCGAAAGGCTGCCTAGAGAAACTGGCCGAGGCCTACCCTGGTATAGAAATTATGGAGCCTTACGAGTACAAAGATGATGGGTACCGTGAATTCGTACGCTTTTTAAGCGAACACCGGGATATCCGTGGGCTTTTGGCCAACGCCGATTATGACAATGGAGTGGCAAACGCGGTGCGGCAGTTAGGGCTGGCAAACAGTTTGTATTTTGTCACCTTCGACACCCGGCCGGAAACGGTGCGAGCATTGCAGGAGGGCTTGGTGGATTTTACCATCACACAAGACCCCTACCGGCAAGGGTACCTGCCCATTCAGCTTATGGCGGAACGCCTGCTGTTTGGAAAAAAGCCGGAGAAGGAATACTATTTTACCCCCATTGGGATACAGCTACCCGAAACACTGGACGAGGCCCTCCCCCAGACGATGTAGCCGCATTGTGAATAGCCACAATGCCAAGGTTCGTTTATTGTAGGGATTAACAAAGTTGCACAAAACCATTGCAAACCATGTCGATTTTGTGTATGCTTTTTTTACAAGCCATTCCGTGCACGTGAACGAAATGGCGACAAGCGGCCCTTCGCTTCCTGTTTGGTGGCCTTTTCTATAGTGAACTACCCGGTTCACTTATTTTTTTAAGAAAAACCGTTCACGTGAACGGTTTTGGAAAAATATCCTGCTGCTTGCCTGGCGGGTGGCCCGCTATACGCTTACAAAGCTTTGGTAAGGCCTGTGCCTGAGGGCGCGTGACAAGGAGCCATCTCCCCGGCCTTCTCTGCCAAGCATCTACCGAACGACGTGGAGGCATTCTTGGAGAGGGATGCGGACATGAGCCAGCGGCACCCCTAGGCAGCATTTGTGGATATGGGGTGGGGCAAAAAGAGGAGGGTACCATGGAATATCAAAACGATTGGCCCAAAGTAAAGCAACGGCTGGAGGCTTTTTGGGAAGGGGAGGTGCTGGACAGGTGTTGCGTGGCGGTGGAAGCCCCCCGCCGTGGAAAAACCATGCCGCTTGAAGCGCGCTTTGACTACCCCTACCACATGCCCGAACAGGAGCGCCAGGCCTACTGGACAGATGCCGAGACCATCTTGAATAACCGGCTCTTACGTTTTGCGCATACCTATTACGGCGGGGATGCCTTCCCGCAGGTGTTTGCCAACCTGGCTCCGGCGGGCCACGCCGGGTATTTCAAGGGTTGCCGTATGCAAATTGGCAATTCTATCTGGTTTGATGAATGGATACACGATACTGATACAGAAAAGCCCGTGTTTGACGAGGAATCTTTTTATTATAAAAAGGTGTTCGAACTGGCGGAATACTTCGTGGCCAACGCCAAAGAGCGGTTTTTCATTGCCATGCCAGACACCTCTGGCAACCTGGACGCTTTGGCGCACATGCGTGGCACCATGAATTTACTGACGGATTTGTATGATGACCGCGAATGGGTGAAAGAATCTTTACACACCCTGCAAACCGTGCTGATGGACTCTTTAGAACGCTATTACCAACTGGTGCACAAGAGCAATGAGGGCGGTAGCTGCATTGGCTGGCTGAACACCTGGGCCAAGGGGCGGCACGCCCAAACCCAATGTGATTTTTCGGTGATGATTTCGCCGGAAGACTACAACGAGTTGGTGGTGCCCGAGTTGCGCCAACAGATTGCCTGGATGGACCGCTCACTCTACCACCTGGACGGGGCGGAACAGTTGCGGCACTTGGATGCACTTTTGGCGCTGGAAGAGTTGGACGCCATCCAGTGGACCTGTGTGGACGGGCAACCCTCACCGGTTGCGTTTATTCCACAACTGAAACAAATGCAAAAGGCGGGGAAAAAACTGGTGATTCCCTGTTACAAAGACCCCAATGACGTCGATTTGCTTTTAGAAAACCTCTCTTCCAAAGGGCTTCTTCTCATCACCAGCGTCTCCTCGGAGGAAGAGGCACGTACCCTTGTAAAAAAAGCGGAAACCCTCACCCACGAATAGACAATCGCTGAAAAAGAGGTACACCATGAACAGCAATCGCTTTTCCCGCGGCAGCCTCAGCCAAAAATTGGTCTGCCTTGGCCCCACGCTTGTGATTTTCACGGTTTTTTTCTTTGTGCCCATGCTCATGGGCCTCTACTACAGCCTGACCAACTGGGACGCCATGGGGCTGTACCAGTTTGTGGGCCTTTCCAACTATACCCGCCTATTTCAAGACGGACAGTTCCTGGCCTCTTTGCAGCGCACCCTCCTTTTCACGGTGGGTAGTGTGGTCATCATCAGCATTTTGGCCATGCTGTGTGCCGTGGCTCTTACAACCAGCTTTAAAGGGAACACCGCTATTCGCACCATCCTGTTTTTGCCAAACCTCATCAGCATGGTAATTTGCGGGTTTATCTGGAACTTTATGTTCACCAAGGTATGGGGTTCTTTGTATGCCGATACCGGCCTTGCGTTCTTCAACATCCGCTGGGTAGGCGACGCAAAGTATGTGATGGTGGCCCTCATCATCGTCTCGGTGTGGCAGGGCATGGGCTATTACATGACCATCTATATCGCCAGTTTGCTGGGAATTGATTCCTCCTATATAGAGGCCGCCCGCATAGATGGCGCCAGCTCCTTCCAAGTGTTTTGGCGCATCAAACTGCCCCTGATGTTGCCGGTGGTGAGCGTGGGGGCTTTTATGAACTTCGCCTTCTGCATGAAGTGTTTTGATTTGGTGTTTTCCCTGACCAAAGGTGGGCCGGGAACCTCCTCGGAGGTAGCCGTGCTGAACATCTACCGCGAGGCTTTCATTTTCAACAACTTTGGATACGGTTGTGCCAAGGCCATTTTGTTTGCGGCCATCTTGGTGGTGGTGGCCCTGGTGCAGCAAAACCTGAGCCGGAAAGCGGAGGTGGCCTAGATGAAAAAGCAGCCGCAGATGCTGAGCCGCCGTCAGCGCAGGGCCGATACGCTGGTGGGCATAGGCATGATTTTGGTGGGCCTACTGTTTTTCATGCCCATCTATTATATGATCATCAATGCTTTCAAACAGAAAAAAGAAATCCTAATCAACACGGCCGCTTTCCCCAAAAGCCTTTATATCGATAGCTTCATCGACATCTGGGAAAAAGCCAACTACCTTACCTTGCTGCGCAATTCGGTTTTTGTTACGGGAGTTTCCATACTGTTTATCGTCATTTTTTGCTCTATGACAGGCCACTATATTGCCCGCCACCAAACGCGCCTGAGTAAATGTGTCAATATCTATCTGGTGCTGGCGCTGGTCATCCCTTTTCAAGCCGTGATGATTCCACTCATCAAAATGTTTAGCCTGTTGGGCCTCACCGATAATCCTCTCGGCCTTATTTTCTGCTACATTGCCTTTTCCTCCCCCATGGCGGTGTTTTTGTTCACCGGGGCGGTGCGGGGTGTGCCTGCGGCACTGGAAGAATCGGCCTGCATCGATGGCGCCAGTTGGTTTACCACCTTTTGGCGCATCGTGTTTCCCTTGCTAAAACCCATCACCAGCACCGTGGTGGTGCTGAACGTATTCTGGATTTGGAACGATTTCCTGCTGCCCATGATTGTGCTGACCAGCGACAGCAAAAAGACCATCCCGGTGGGCATTATGAGCCTGATTATGGGGCAGTATTCCTACGATATGAGCCTGGGGCTGGCCGCAGCCGCCTACTCGGCTATCCCCATGGTAATCATCTATCTGTCACTGCAAAAATACTTTATCCAGGGCATTGCCTCTGGGGCGGTGAAGGAATAAACCACGAAAAAAAATTGGTTCTGCATCCCGTTTGTCGAAACGCTGGTATGGGCCGCACTGCCAAACGGGTGCCAACGATAAAAAGGAGGATATACAATGTTGAAAAAAGCTTTTAGTGCCGTGCTTGCTTGCCTGTTGGTGGCCAGTTTTGTCGCCTGTTCTTCGTCTGCTTCCAGCAGCTCTGGGGCCGCCGCCTCACAGGGGGCCAGCAGCGGCACCGCCTCTAGTACGGCTGCCGCCAACGGCGAGCAAACCAGCCTTACCCTTTTCTACCATATTGAAACGCTGCTGCCCGGCATGGAGGCCATTGCAGAGGCATTCATGGCCGAAAATCCTGACATCACCGTCATCAATGAACTGGTTACCGCCGACCATGTGACCGTGCTGAAATCCAAGGATGCCGCAGGCCAACTGCCCGAGATTTTTGTAACGGGTACCTATGGCGAAAGCGCCTTGAAACCGTATATCGACGCGGGAAAGATTGTGGATGTGAGCGAGTTGACCGTGGTGAAAAACCTGGATGAGGACGTGAAGAACGGCCTAAGGTTTAGCGACGGTGGTATTTACAACATCCCCTTCAACAATACCCCCATGGGTGTGATGTACAACAAAACCCTGTTTGAGGCGGCGGGCATCACCGAGACGCCCAAAACCTTTGATGAATTTAAAGAAGTGGCTCAAAAGCTGAAAGATTACGGTGCCACACCCTTTGTGGTGGCGGCCAAAGACGGTTGGCCGGTAGGCTCGCAAATTTGGGTACCCTGCTTCCAGCAGCTTACCCCCAACGAGTGGAATACCGCCATGTATACCGGGGAAGAAAGCTTTGCCACCACATCCAAGCCCATTTTTGAGATGATTGATTTCGTGCGCGAAAACGCATTGGATGGCGCTATGGAAACCGACTACATGACCTCCCTGGCCCTGTACACCGAAGGCGACATTGGCATGATGTTCTATTCCCCGAACGTATACCCAAACCTGGCCGAACTAGACCAGGAGGTGGCCGACAACACCGGGTACTTTGCCGTGCCTCTTTCGAACAAAGCCGAAGAAAACAAATGCACCACCTTTTCTACCGTGATGTGGCAGGTGAGCAGCCAGGCCAATTTTGAAGCCGTAGACCGTTTCTTCAACTTCATTGTAGACGGCCCCGGCAAAGAGATTTACGCCGAACAAATTTTCCAGCCAAACCCCTATGGCATCCCCTATGATGCCGACCCCATCAACGCCGAAGCTGCCGAGATTATGGCAAACGGCAATTACTTTGTGGATTACCAGAGCATGAACGAGCCGGAGGGCTTTTGGCAGGTGGTATCCACCGCCACTCAGGAGTACTACGCGGGCATGAAGACAATGGAGGAAACCATTGCCGCACTGGATAAGGGCTGGGCGGATATTGTTTCCGGTAGCTAGGGGGCTTTTCCCATAACACACCGGCGCCGCCGGCCTTCGGGTTATGCACGCAGGCCGGCGGTATTTTTCTTTCAATAAAGCGGGAGGAGCAAACGGATGGCAGCAGATCACATCAAAGCTCTTTTTTCAAACCAGCGGTATACGCGCATGGGCCTGAGAGACTGCTACTGGCAGGAAACGCTGGTGAAGTGGGCCGAAGAGGGGCATATTCAAAAAATAAGCGATGACCCAAACCTGTTTTACGAATACCGCTATAACGTGGACGAAGTGATTCCGTTCGATATGGAAATTGTGGGTGGGTTTATTGATGAGAATCCCCTGCTGGGTTTTAGTGAGGTACTGGAAGAGACCGAAGACTGGATTACGGTGAAAAATGGCGCGGGTGCCAGCTTGAAAACCTTCAAGCACAGCACAGGTGTGCCAGAGCACGTGGGTTTTGAGATGACCACACCCGCGCTTTGGCAGGAGAAATACCGCGCACCGCTGCTGGAACTAAACCCTGCGCGCCTCCATGTGGAGATGGACAAAAACAGATTGCAGCGGGCCCAAAAGCTGGGGCGATTCACCATGTACGGCCAGCATTTGCTGGTAGAGCAGCAGCGCGCCGCCATGGGGGATGTGTGCATGCTGGAGAGCATACTGCTAGAGCCGGAATGGATTTGGGACTATAACGAGGTGTATACCAATTTCCTGCTGCGCCATTTTGAATACCTGTTTGAGCACGCGGGCAAGCCCGACGGCATGTGGCTGTATGAAGACCTAGCCTATAAGCACACCCTGTTCTTCTCCCCAGAGAAAATGCGGGAACTGTACCTGCCCTTCTACAAACGCATTGTCAATTTTCTGCATGAGCGTGGTATTACGGCTATCTGCCATTCCTGTGGCATGGTGGAAAAAGCCCTGCCCATTTTGGTGGAAGCCGGCTTCGACGGGCTGAACCCCATTGAGATAAAAGCTGGCTGCGATTTGCTGAAGTTTGCCGCAGAATACAAAGATCACTTTGTATTTATTGGCGGCATAGACGTGCAAATGCTGGAAAGAGGCGACAAAGAAAAGATACGCCGCGAGATTGAGCGGGTGTGTAAGGGCATGAAAGAACTGGGTGCGCGTTATGTGTTCTCCAGCGACCATTCTGTGCCACCCACCGTTGAATTCGAAACATTCCGGTATGCCACCAAGGTGTTCCGGCAGAACATGAACTACTGAAAAAGCGAAGAATGTGAGGATGCAGCGTGCAAAACGATACATCAAAAAAACTGGTGGCACAGATGACCCTGGAGGAAATGGCAGGGCTGTGCTCCGGGCAAGATTTTTGGATGACCAAAGGGGTGGAGCGGCTGGGCTTGCCGGCCATCCGCTTGAGTGACGGCCCGCACGGCCTGCGCAAACAACTGGAAGGGGCCGACCATATCGGCCTCAACGCCAGCCTTCCCGCCACTTGTTTCCCCACGGCTAGCGCAGCCGCTTGCAGTTTTGATACGGCACTGCTGTATGAACTGGGCCGCGCCTTGGGCCAGGAATGCCGCAAGGAAGATGTGGCCGTGATTTTAGGCCCTGGGGTAAACCACAAACGCCATCCTTACTGTGGGCGCAACTTCGAATATTTTTCCGAGGATCCGCTGCTTTCTGGCCTATTGGCCGCGGCTTACATCCGTGGGGTACAAAGCCAGGGTGTGGGCACCGCTTTAAAGCATTTTGCCGCCAACAACCAAGAGACCAAACGCTTCTGCATCAACGCTTTGGTGGATGAACGCAGCCTACGGGAACTGTATTTGCGGGCGTTTGAGATGGCCATAAAAGAGGCCGCCCCCTGGACGGTGATGTGCGCCTATAACCAACTGAACGGCAGCTATTGCAGCGAACACCGCCGCCTTCTCACCGATATTCTGCGCGGGGAATGGGGGTTTGACGGTGTTGTGATGACCGATTGGGGCGCTATCTGCGACCGGGTAAAAGGCCTGTGCGCGGGGGTGGAGCTGGAAATGCCCGGCAGCCAGGGCCAGCGGGACGAAGAACTGGTGCACGCATGCCAAAGCGGCGCGCTACCAAAGGATGTGCTAGAGGAGGCCGCCCGCCGAATGACAGAGCTGATATTGCGCGCAAGCCTGGCCCGCGAAACCCCGGCAGAGGAATGCAACATGGATGACCACCATGCCCTGGCCGTGCGCATTGCGCAGGAATCGGCCGTGCTGGTGAAGAACGAGGGGGGGATTTTGCCTTTTTTGCCCACCCAACGCATCGCCGTGCTTGGTGGTTTTGCAAAACAGCCGCGCGTGCAAGGCACTGGCAGCTCAAAAGTGCACCCCACCCGCGAAGAAAACGCGTTTGAGGAACTGAAAAAATGGGGCGCGGATGTGCGATACGCCCAGGGCTACCCCTTGGCCGCAGGGGAGGACGAAGAGGCCCTGCTTCAAGAGGCGTTGGCGCTGGCGGGGCAGTGCGACGTGGTGGTGGTGTTTGCCGGTTTGCCGGAAGCCGATGACGCCGAAGGCTTTGACCGTAGCAGCCTTGCCCTGCCAGAAAACCAAAACCGCCTCATCCATCGGTTGGCCGCCGTGCACTCCAAGCTGGCAGTGGTGCTGTGTGGCGGCAGTGTGCTGGAATTGCCCTGGGCAGATGAGGTGCCTGCCTTGTTTTTGTGCTATTTGGGCGGGCAGGGAGGTGGCCGCGCCATGGCTGAACTGCTTTTGGGGCAGGCAAACCCCGCCGGCCGCCTGGCCGAAAGCTGGCCCTATACCGTACAGGACGTCCCCTCCCACGCGAATTTCCCCGGTGGGGCCAAAGATGTGCAATACCGCGAAGGCCTGTTCACAGGATACCGCTACTATACCTCTGCCCAAAAGCCGGTGCGCTTTGCCTTTGGCCACGGGCTAAGCTACACCCGTTTTGCCTATTCTCATTATGAGGTACAGCCCCAAGATGACGGCTTTTTGGTTTCCTGCCGGGTACAAAACACCGGGAAACGCAGCGGTAGTGAGGTGGTGCAGCTTTACAGCAGCTACCGGGGCGACGAGGTGTTGATGCCGGCCAGAGAACTGCGAGGGTTTGAAAAAGTGAGCCTGGAGCCCGGGGAGGGGACGACGGTGCGTTTTGCGCTGCCCCGCAGTGCGCTGGCCTTTTATCACCCCGGTGAAAAAGGCTGGCGGGTGGCAGGGGGCGAATATCGTTTTTCGGTGGCCCCTTCCAGTGCCCAAGAGGGGTTGGGCGGTGTTGTAACAGTGGCAGGGGACGCCTTTGCCCCTTTGCATCCGGCTTTCGTGAACGAGGCCTACCGTGCCTTTTTGCAGGAGGGAAAGGCCATTCCAGACGAGGCTTTTGCCCAGATGATGGGCCAGGCGCTGCCCGCCCAAGACGAAAAACGCCGCCCGCCTTTCACCGAAAAAGATACCCTTTCTGACATTAGAAGCGAGGCCACCGAAGAGTTTTTACACAAACTGTACCAGTATGCCATGGCCCGCGCCGCCGGCAGCCCCGACATTGAATTGCTGACGGACAAAACCTTTCACCACATGCCGCTGCGCACCCTTCCCCTGATGATGGGAGACGCGGCAGGGCCACGGCGGATTAAGGAGATAGTGCACGCGCTGAATGAGGAGGATGCTGCGAAGGCCATTGCCATATTGGCGGAGATTGCGAAGGCAGGGGAGGCGGAAAAGAGTGCAGAAGGCGAGCCAAATGCACATTGAGATAAGCGGGCTAAGCCCCAAAGAATTTTCCGCGTTTGAAAAAGCAAACGATGTGCTCTGCTTTACCCCCTCGGCCCAGGGTGCCATGCTGCAAACCAAACAGGCAGAAAGCCCCGGTTTAAGCCTTGTAAAAACGGCCGGTGGTTGGCAACTGGTCTACCACAGCCTGCCGGAGTTTTTGCGGGCCTTGGCGCTGGTGAAGTGCCACTGGCAGGCGCAGCCGGGCTTCCGCCTTAGCCAAACCCCAAACTATACCAGTTTGGGTCTCATGGTGGATTGTTCCCGAAACGCGGCCCCTACCCCAGCGGCCTTGCAGAAAATGCTGGTGTATCTGGCTTTGCTGGGGTATACTTCGGTACAGTTATACACAGAAGACAATTACGAACTGAAAGATTACTCCTATTTTGGCTATCTGCGTGGGCGGTACACAAGGGAAGAACTGCGTGAACTGGACCTCTTTGCCAGCGCTTTGGGCCTGGAACTCATTCCCTGCATCCAAACCCTGGGGCATCTGCGCACCGTGCTGCGCTGGGCGGAGTTTGAGCCTGTGCGCGACACAGACGATGTACTGCTGGTGGGCGAGGAGGAAACCTACCGCCTGATAGACCGAATGTTCGCCCAGATGAGCCAGACCTTTCAAAGCCGCCGCATCAACATTGGCATGGACGAGGCCGAGCAACTGGGGCTGGGGCGCTATCTGGCACTGCACGGCTACAAGAACCGCCAGGAAATTATGCTGGAACATCTTAACCGGGTGTTTGAGATTGCCCGGAAATATGGCTACCAGCCCATGATGTGGAGCGATACCTTCTTCCGTATTGCCAATGGTGGGGAGTATTATGCGAGCCATGCGCCCCTGGCGCCCGAAGTGCAGGGATTGATTCCCCCGGACGCCACCTTGATTTACTGGGACTATTATAGTGAGGACCCTGCGGTGTACAGCGCCATGATGCAACGCCACCGGGAACTGGACTGCCCCTTGGTTTTCGCCGGAGGTGCATGGAAATGGAACGGTTTTGCCCCGGCCAACAAAAAAAGTATGGCTCTGGCCGCCCTGGCCCTGGCCGCCTGCCAGGCGCACGGCATACAAGACCTATTGGTGACCGCCTGGGCCGACAATGGCGGTGAGGCCAGCCTTTTTTCCGTGCTGCCCACCTTGGCCTACTGGGCGGAAAAGAGCTGGAAAAGCGATACGAGTGTGGATTTCTCGGCCTTTTTTATGGCGGCCACAGGGGAAAGCTTGCCAGATATGCTGCTGCTGGACAGCCCAAACTTGGCGCCCGGTAACCCGGCACCCGGCATTTTGGGCCTATCCCTGGCCAAAAACTATTTCTACCAGGATCTTTTGCTGGGCGTGCTGGACGGGGAGGCCCCGCCATCTGGCCTGGGTGACCACTTCGCCCAGTGTGCCGCCCTTTTGGAGGCCGCTACGCGGAGAAGCAAGGCCCTGGCCTATCTGTATGAAAGCTTGGCCGCGATGTGCCGTTTTCTAGAGGGCAAGGCCGGGGCTGGGCATGCCCTGCGGGTGGCCTATGCAGCCCAAGACAGGCCCTGTTTGCGAAAGGTTGCCGAAGAGGAACTGCCCTGTATGCTGGTGCGGCTACAGGCCTTCCAGCAAAGTTACCGCCGGCAGTGGCTGCAAGAAAACCAAGTGGCGGGGCTAGACGTGTTCGATTTGCGTACGGGGGGGCTGAAAGAGAGAATAGAGACCGCACGCCAGCGGCTTTGCCAGTACCTAAGCGGAGAGATACCCAGCTTACCCGAGCTGGAAACACCACTTTTACCACATAGGCCCCGAACTTTTTCGGGCCATCCGCTGGGTTCTTTGCGCTGGGAGGACATCGCCAGCGCGTCCACCCTGTATGGCCTGTAGGCGCCAGAACCCTTTGGCGGCCAGCAACGCATGAAAAATGGAGGAATGCGCGATGAACCGACCCGAAAACCGTTTGCCCGATTTCAATAACCTGGCCGCCGTGCTGGAAAAGCGCTGCCCCGCCCGCCCTACCTTGTTTGATTTCTTTCTAAACGAACGGCTGTACCACAAGCTGGCCGGGGATGCATATAAACGCAGTAAGCCCGAAAATTACCTGCCGGATTTTGCAACCCTGGTATATTCCTTTGAAAACGCCGGCTACGACTATGCCATGATACCGGCCACCCGGGACAATTTTGTGCCCTACGACGACAGCACCCCCAGCGCCCAGACAGTCTCGCTGAATGCGCACAGCTATGTGTGCGACAGAGAGTCCTTCAGCCGTTTTGCCTGGCTGGACCCGGAAGCGGAGGACTTGAGCGAGTTTGCCGCGCTGGGTGCCTGCCTGCCCCAAGGCATGAAGGTGATACCCTACGGCCCGGGGGGGGTGTTGGAAAATGTGATTTCTATCACAGGGTATGAAAACCTGTGCATGATGATTTACGACGATGAACAGTTGGTGTATGACCTGTTTGAAAAGGTGGGTAGCACCCTGCTGCGTGTGTATGAACGGGTGCTTTCTTACCCCTTTGTGGGGGCGCTGATGTCCAACGATGACTGGGGCTTCAACACACAAACCATGCTCTCCCCGGCCGACATGCGGCGTTTTGTGTTCCCCTGGCACAAGAGAATTGTGCAACTGGCGCACAGTAAAGGTCTGTATGCACTGCTGCATTCCTGCGGGAATTTCAACGAGATTATTGAAGACGTGATTACAGACATGCAATATGACGGGCGGCATTCCTACGAGGATAAGATATGCCCTGTGGAAGAGGCCTACGAAAAACTGAAAGGGTGCCTGGCCATTTTGGGCGGGCTGGACATGCATTTCATGGCCACCGAAAGCCCTGAAAACATCCGCCAGCGGGCCGCGAAAATGTTGCAGCGGGCCCAGGCTTGCGGCGGTTATGCCCTGGGAACCGGGAACAGTGTGCCGGAGTATATCCCTGACGAAAACTATTTTTCTATGACACAAACCGCCTGGGAAAACGAAGGCACCCGATGAGGGTGTGACTCGAAAATCTGCAGATGAGGCATACGACACAGAAAAAACCCAGGGTATATCGATTTTACCCCGGGGTTTTTTCGCTTTTGCCAAAAGAGTGGCGTGGCTATTTAAACAAGAAGCTGGATGGCGAAGTGCTTTTCTGGCATGGCATTGCCGGGCACACGGATATGCACCTGGGCAGTTTGTGGCACTTGGGTGGCTTTGGTCTTTACCCAAAATGAGAGTTTGCCGCCCATCACCGCCATGAGGGAGGGGCCCACCACCTCAATATCCCCCTCGGTTTCTATCTGAAGCATGCCGGGGTAATAGGTCATTTCATTGCCAACCTGGTCCACAAAGCAACAGGTGAAACGGCCTTCATCCACCCGTTCATTTTGTAGCTGTATGTCCTCTTGTACCACGCGTAAATCTCCAAAATAAGCGTCCCGCGCGAAAGGTTTTTCGGCCACTTTCTTCCCCTGGTAATAGCCACTTACCTTGCCATCTTGCCATTTGTCATACCAGCGGCCCCAGTCATTTTCCACCTCAATAGGGGGGTGGGCCAACCCTGGGTACTGGGTGCTGGGGTAAAACCGCACCGGTTCTTTCCCGTACATCTCCACCTCAATATAATCACAGTTTGTTAGCACCATAAAAGGAATGGCCAACTGGGTATCCTTGTTATCATTGCGGGAAAACTGTGTGGCGGGCTCCATCACAATTTCTTGCTGGGGGTTTTTCTGGCTGCGGTAGAACTGTGCGGAATACTTGGGCATGCGGAATATATCCATCACACCGTGATAACATATTTTATCTCCCGCCCCAAAATCCCCATGCGTGTTGTAATCAAAAGCACACCAGCCAATCGCCCCCAGCATGTCTGGGCTCAGGTTCGCCTGGCCCACTGCCTTGGCAAAAAGGCGTGCTTGGTTGGCCCTGCGGTAATTGTCGTCCCATGGTTTACAGTGAAAGGTGGTGCCCGAAAATTCACTCACCAAATAGGGTACTTTGGTGGGGTTGCCGGTTACCTCGTGCTGGCTTCTAAAAATTTTCTGTCCGCCCTCGGAAGGCCCATAGTAGGTAAAATCATTCATGGCATACACATCTTCCAGCAGGTTGCTTTTTTCGATGTAGCGTACACCTGTGGTAGGGCGAGAAGAATCCAGTTTTCTGGCCAAGGTATTGGTTTTGGTATACAGGGCGTCGTCATCCAAGGACTCATTGAGACGTACCCCCCAAATAAATACGCTGGGGTGGTGGTGCTGGGTGGTGATCATCGAAAGCACATCCTGCATCACCACCTCTTTAAAGGCTTCGTCGCCAATGTGGCCCCAGCCGGGTATCTCGGAAAAAACCAGCAGGCCCAGTTCATCGCAGCGGTCTAAAAAATGGCGGCTTTGCATGTAATGGGAGGTGCGTACGGTGTTCACCCCCAGATAGTTCTTTAAAATTTCCGCATCCCGTTGCTGGGGGCGTTTTCCCATGGCGTATCCCACATAGGGGTAGGATTGGTGCCGGTTTAGCCCCACAATTTTGGTTTTCTCCCCGTTGACGAACAAGCCCTCGGCCGTGCAGCGGATGCTGCGAAACCCAGTGCGTACCTCATGTGTATCCAAAAGCTGGGCCGCTTTATGCAGTGTTAGTTTTACCTTGTACAGCCTGGGGGTATCCAGGGCCCAAAGTTGGGGGTTTTCTATCGTCATTTCATCTATGCTGTAGCAGGCGCCACCTTTTTTCAAAGAGAGGGACTGGTGGGTGTTGCACACACAGTTCCCGTCTGGCCCCCAAACCGACCATTCCAGTTCACAGTCCGGCTCGCCATGGCGGCTATGGATGGTGAGTTCTGGGCAGATGCGTACCTTCCCCTCTTCCAGTGTATAGCGCGCAAAGGCGTGGCGGATATGGCTGGTTTCCAGCTTGTGTAGCCACACCTCGCGGTAGATGCCGCCAAATGTCAGGTAGTCCACCACATACCCAAAGGGCGGGATATCGGCCCGTTCTGTGCTATCCACCATCATCACCAAGGTGTTGCGGCCTTCCGCGCAGTATTCCGTGATATCGGCCTCGCTTTCCGAGTATCCCCCTTTGTGGGACAGTACGTGTTTTCCATTGATGTACAAATCATAGTAGGTCATAACGCCTTCAAAGACCAGCATAAGGGTTTTTTCCAGTTCTTCCCGTTTCAGGTAAAACTGTTTTGCATAGCAGCTTTGTAGGCAGCAGCTATCGTGGCTAAAGTAGTTCAGGGGCAATTCCTGTACCGTGTGGGGCAGATGGACGGAGGAAAAACCCTCAAAGGAAGTGAGGTTTGCATCCTCTGGGCGGAAACTGGGCTTAAAAAACCAGTTTAGTGTAAACAATTCCGGCTTATTCATATTCATGCTCCCTTTCGCGTTATTCTTTTACAGACCCCGCCGCCACCCCATCTAGCACCTGCTTTGAGAAAAAGAGATAAATTAAGAAGGTGGGTAAAAACACCAGAATAATGCCCGCCGACAAAGTTTGCCAAGAGCCTTGCTGTGCACTGGCATACCCCATCAAAAAGGTGGTGAGGGTTTTAAGTTTGTTGCTTGGCATATACAAAAAGGGAATGTACATGTCGTTTAAAATAAAGATGGATTTGATGATGACCAAGGTGGCTGTGGCCGGGGCGATGAGTGGAAAAATCATCCGCCCAAAAATGCGGAAATAGCTGCAGCCGTCAATCAAAGCACTTTCATCAATGGAGACGGGGATTTTTGAAATGAATTGACGGTAGATGTACAGTTGCATCAAATCTGAGGCGATATATATGACAATGGGGGCCCCCAGGGTATTGTACAGCCCCATGCTTTGAATCACCTTAAAACGGGCAATTTCCACCACAAACATGGGCACCATCATCCCCAAAAAAAACAGGGCATACACCAGTTTTTTGCAGCGGAACTCAAAGCGTTCCAGGCAATAGGCTGTTACAGAGCCAAACATCACATTGAACACCAAGCTTACCAGCAAGATGATACAGGAATTGGCAAAGGCCGACAAGAGTGTACTGGAGCTGAACACCTCCAAATAGTTGGCCAGTGTAATTTCCCCCAAGGGGGGGAGCGCCAGAGGAGAGACGGTAACCATGTGGCCTGCGGTTTTAAACGATGTGAACAGGATGATGAGCAGGGGGCCGATGATGACGACAGCCATGCAGAGGCAAAGGACATATTTGAAAAGTAGTATAGGCCCTTGTTTGGGGGAGAGACCCCCGGTTTTGGCTTTCTGTTCTTTTGCACTCATCTCTGCTCCCCCCTTTTCCGAAAGAAGTTAACCAGGCGGCTTTCCACCAGATAGAATAGAATAATAAGCACCATGGTGGCCACGGCCATGGTGGCCGCCATGCCAAAGTTGTTGAACTTGAAGGCGGTTTCAATAGTGTATAGGGTGAAGGTAGAAGAGGCATAGCCAGGGCCGCCGGAGGTCATAATATACGGAATTTCAAAGATTTGCAAAGCGCCGCGTACATTGTCAAATAAAACAAAATCCAGTACCAGCGCAATAAAGGGAACTTGGATGAAGCGGAACTTTTGAAAAGCATTGGCCCCGTCAATCACCGCGGCTTCTTCAATATCCTTGGGGATACTTTTGATTCCCGCGGTAAACAAAATGACATGATAGCCGCTAAACTTCCAAAGAGACACAAAGGCCAGTACAAAATTTACAATCTGTGGGTCAGATAGCCAGTTGCGAATGAGGCCAGACAGGCCCAGCGCTTCCAAAACGGCATTGAACCCACCGTTGACCGGTGAAAAAAAATAGGAAAAGGCATACGAGATTCCCACACCATTGATGATGAAGGGAACAAAAATCAAGAACTTAACGAACCCCGCGCCCTTAAACTTTGTGTTCAGCATCACGGCAATCATCATCTCCACCGGAATCATCAGCAGGTGAAGAAAAAAGTAAATGAGGTTGTTGCGCAGGGAATTCCATAAATCTGGCGAATGCAAAAACATTTCCTTGTAATTGCTAAGCCCAATGAATTCCCGTATCTTATCCACACCGTCCCAGCTAGTGAAGCTCATCATCAATAAATCGAAAGAGGGGTACACCACAAACAGCAACAGCAGAACCACAGGCACCAGCAAGGTGGTAAACAGAAACACGTTGCGGTTCTTACTCAGCGTTTTCATATCACATGCCTCCCAGGCAAAAACTAAGAATATAGGCCTTCATTGCCCGGCAAGAGCAATGAAGGCCTGGGTCTGTTTGCTAGGTTTAGCGGGAACCTTTGGCCGCTTATGCCAGCCCCAATTGTTCCCGGCCTGCCTGCCAAGTGGTGTTCAGCTCTTCCATTTTTGCGTCGAAATCAAAGCCATCCATGAACATTTCTACGCCCAATTTCTTGCAATCGAATTTGGTGGCAGACGACATGTTTTGGAAATCCTCTCCGCCACCGTCGTACATGATGAACTCTACGCCGGTGCTATTTTCGGCCGCCGCATCCAAAATGGGATCTTTGGCACTTTCCACGCCTTCGATGGTGCTGGTGGCATTCAACGCCAAGATGTATTCCGGATACCAAGCATCGCTATAAAACCATTCAACAAAGGCTTTGGCCAGTTCTGGGTTTTGCGAATTGTTGGACACACACATGAAGAAGTCGCCCTGGGACACCAGGTTCAGCGGGTCCGATTCGCTATCGCGGAAGGGCATGTAAAAAGAACCCAGCTCGGTCAAGTCGATTCCATCGCCTTTAATGCCGGTGAGTAGCATTTGGCTGCCCGCCATGATGGCGCTTTTTTTCTGCCCAAAAAGCGCGCGCGCCTGGTCCATCCCAATGCCAAGCGGGTCGGCGCCGCAAGCGCCACTGCTAAACAGTTCATACACTTTGGCATAGGCCTTGTTGACAGCGGACCCCTCTTCAAAGGGGGCTTCCATGCCCACCATACTGTCCCAGATACGTCCATCTCCACTGACGGCTGCCGGGGCATATTCCACATATGGATAGGTGGGCCACTCGTCTTTGGCGCCAAGGCCAATGGCAGAGAAGGTGGGGTCGGAAGCGCCAAAATGCTCCTGCAACTTTTTGGCCGCTGCAACATACTCATCCCAGGTTTGCGGCACTTCTACGCCAGCTTCCTCAAACATATCCTTCCAATAGTACACATAATCGTTGGCGCTGCGGGCTGGCAGACCCAGAATCTGATTGTCTATGGCATAGCCCTCGGCCAACATATTCTTACCCGTGGCTTCCAGGTCGTTTAGTTCTACCAGGTAGTCTTGGTAAGTGGCAAGGCTTTGCGTTTTGAGGTACATAATATCCGGTAACTGAGAGGCCGACGCGCGCACCTTCAAACTGTTGAAATAGTCGTTGTCGTCTTTAAATTCTTCTACTTCAATGGTTACATTGGGGTAGAGCTCTTGGAACTTTCCTTGCAGGTCTTTCTCTTTAAACAGCTTTACCTCATCGTTGTCCCAGGTGGAAAAGGTCAAAGTCGCCTCTATGTTTTTGTCCAATCCACCCGCGGAATTTCCCGTGGCCGCGGCATCGGTGCCCGTACTTTTGGCCACACTGGAAGACGCTGTGGCGCACGACGTGAAGGTGCATGCGGCCAGTAGCAAGCTACAACAAATGGAAATTAGTTTCTTCATCTTCTCCTCCTCATGGAATGCTTTACCCCTGTTACCGCAGGGGATTTTCCCTATACTACACAAAAACATCTTTCATTTGAATGAATTTTCGTATGATTTATTGACTTTTGGTACGGTGGCGCTGGCGATACTGCTGGGGGCTTTCGCCCGTATGCCGTTTGAAGGTGCGGGTGAAATGCTCCACACTGCCATATCCAACCTCCGTGGCAATTTCAAACATCTTTAGGCCAGAGCCCATCAGCAACTCCTTGGCACGCTCCAGGCGTACGTCGGTGAGATATTCGGTGAAGCTTGTGCCTGTTTCTTCCTTAAAACGGTTACTAAAGTATTTTTCACTCAGTTCCACCACATCGGCCACCCCCACCAGCGAGAGCTGTGGGTCATAATAATTGTCTTTGATGTAGCGACGCGCTTGCTGAATCTTACTGGTTAAGCGGTTTTCGTAGCGCTGTTCGGCATAGCCAAAGGTTTCCCGCAAGAAATTGAGACACCACAAAGATAGGTCGTGCGGTTCTTCCAGCACGGCCAAGGCTTGTTCCACTGCCACCCCCCTGTGGATAAGCAAATAACGGTCGGCCCGTTCGGCCAAAGCCTGCGCCAAAACGAACACCAGGCAGCGACACAGTTCCCGCGCCTGCCGTGGCTGGGCGGCGCGTATAGCCTGCGCAAGCCGTTCTTTTTCCCGCTCGAACGCAGCCAAATCAGCCAACAAAAAGCTGCGTACCAGCAACTTATATTCTGCGGCGAATTGCACAAGTTTGGGGCTTTTTGGGTGGAACACGGTGTACAAAGAGGGGGAATAGAGGGGCATGGGCCCAAAAATGCATGAGAGCTGCAGGTTTTGTTTGGCCTCATTCAAGTTTCCCAAAAAATCCTCCTGATGGGTGATTTCGCTGCCCACACCCGCCTGTACACGCAGGTTCATGTAGCTGTTCCAAACGGCCGCCAGTTGTTTACATAGGCCCTCTGTATCGGTTAAGGAGAGCCCCTCGCACACCATCAGCAAAACGCCGCTGTCTGCCTGGAACCAGCAGCGGTGTTCCACCAGTTTGATTTGGCGGGCAAAGTTGATCATGGGTTCCCACAGTTCCTGCTCTAGGTGGCCTTGGAACCGTGCCAATACCTCCTCTATTTTTTGAATCTCAAAAACCACCGGCCTACATGGGAATTGAAGAGGGGCCCCTTCCGGCAGCGCGCCCTCCCGCAGGGCAAGGTGAAACCAGTCTTGCCGCGATGCTTGCTGGGGCTGGGCCGGCGGGATATTAGAAAAACATTGTTCCATCAATTCATCTAGGCGCTGGTTCAAAGAGCATTTGGTGATGTCCACCTTCAAAATATAGTCCACAATTCCCATTTTAAAAGCGCAACGTACCAGTTCATATTCATTGTAGGCGCTGAGTACCAGTGTATGGGGCAAGCTTTTTTCTTGCGACAGTTGGCGAATAAGCTCAATGCCGTCCATGCGTGGCATCTTGATGTCGGTAATCAGAATATCCACCTGTTGCTCCCGTACGAGTTCTAGCGCCCTTTGCCCATCGGCGGCAAGGCCTTGCAGATGCAGGCCTTTCTCCTCCCAATCAATCAAAGACAAGAGCGAAGAACGAACCACCGCATCATCATCAGCAATTACAACTTCCAGCATCGTGCCTCTCCTTTTTGCTTTCATCTTGGTGTTTCCCCTGTTCCACAGGCATGTTTAAGATGGTTTTTGTGTACGCACCCAAAACAGATTCCATACAGATGCCATAGCCTTCCCCATACTGCAACTGGATGCGCCGGTGGGTGTTGAAAATGCCAACAGAGAGATGGTCCTTCCTCATTTTCTCCCCTGTTGTGAATACGGCTTCCACCTCTTGGGGGCTCATTCCCTTTCCATTATCCGTTACCTCAAACACCAGTGTTTGTGCTTGCTGGTAGGCCTTTACCTGAATAAACCCGGGCGCGTCCATGTCTTCAAAGCCATGAATGATGCTGTTTTCCAAGATGGGCTGTAAAATCATCTTGGGCACCAGAAGGTCTTTTACCCCTTCGTCAATCGCATAGTCTATGGAAAAAGAATCCATATGGCGTATTTTCATAATATATATATAGCTTTTGAGAACATGCAGCTCATCCCAAACCGTATGATTGTTCCCGGCGCGGTTCAGCATGCTATTCAAAATATCCGAGAGGGCCGTCACCATGTCACGAATGCTGTCATAATGGGCGGCGATAGCCATGAAGCGGATGGTGCTGAGTGTATTGGTGAGAAAATGCGGGTTGATGTTGGACTGAAGGGCGCGAATTTCCTCTTGATAGAGCTCTTTTTGAATCTGCCCATTGTGTATAATTTGGGCATCAAGCTCGCCGGCCATTTTGTTATAGGCCACCACCAAACGGTTGATTTCGGGCTGTTTGGAGTGCGGCAACACGGTGTCCAGTTTTCCTTTTTCCACGTCGCTCATGGCTTGTACCAGGCTACTGATGGGCTGCACCACCCCATCCACGAGCCGGCGGATATACAGGAAAAATAGAAGAAATAAAACAAGGGCCACCGCCACAGAAATATACAGAACCTTTTGCAAAGTTCCCAAAACGGGGCTGCTGCCAATTTCGCTTACCAAAACCAGCTTTCCCGATAAAATGGGGGTGTGCAAATAGTTTTTTCCGTTCATGTCTGAGCGGTATACCCCGCTGGACAACTGTTCTCTGGGCAAACTTTGAGGAACCGTGTCTGCCGAGGACGAGAAAAACAAGTTTCCCGATTGATCGTAGAGTGCGGGGTTTACAAGGCCACCCTGGCCGCTATAGCCTTCCAGTAGCGCCAAAATATCTAAGCTGGAGTAGAGGCACACCATTTCAATATTTCCGGTACTATCGGTTTTCCTGGGGGCAAATAAGGTGAGCAGGCTGGTGTGTGAAAGAAGGTTTTGTAAGGAGTAAGAGAGTTTCATGTCCATGATATAGGAAGTGGCCACGTCCGTTTTGGCCAAAGCCTCCTGGTACCATTCTGTGTTGCGCAATTCCTCTTGCGGATAAGATAAATCGCTTTCAAGCGATATATAATCCCCATTGCTATAAAAAAAGACGACATCGCTAAAAGCCCCGGTGGGGCTTTTCATAAACTGGAACAATTCTTGCAAAAGCCGTAGGCTTTGCTTGCGTCCCTCTTCGCTGTTCTTGGTCGCTTGCGCTGCAATATCCATCACCATATCATCGTTTATTAAAAGATACTGGGATAGCTTGAGCTGGGAATCCTTGGCGAAATAGGTGATATCGCTGGAGATATTTTGGTGCAGAACCTCCGCTTGAAACACGCTTTCCTTGGTCAGCCTCCATTGAATCACGCTGATAATTACAATAAGAGTGCACAGAATGGGTACCACAATAAACAAACAAAAAGAACCATACACACTATACTTTAAATTGCTGCTTTTCCACCGCCAAAATTGCCTCAAAACCATACCCTCCCAGCCACCCTCGTGGGGCCGCTTATTTCCGCGTCCAAAAATTGTCGAAAAATAGGTTTTTCTTTTCTATTGTAGCCCCCGTCTTTTCCAGATGCAACCCAAGCGCCCTTGGCGGCCTTCGGGCCCGCTTCGCAAAAGGAAGGGACGTTCTTGAAAACCACGGCGCAGAACACCGAAGGGGTACATTTTCATTTTACCAAATAAAAATGCACAGCCGCGTGAAAAACGCGGCTGTGCAAGGGGGAGGTAAGCAGCCGAAGCTGCAAGTTACGTTTTGTGGGTATTTTTTTGGCGAGACTAAAAATCGATTTCCGTATCGTAGTAAACGGCGGCCAACAGTTTTTCCATCTCCTCCTGGGTGGGGATGCGGGGGTTTGAGCCGGTGCAGGCATCGCCAATGGCCAGTTCCGCCACGGTGGGTAGTTTTTGGGTAAACTCGGCCTCGTTGATGATGCTGGCCGCGGCGCGGACGCCGCCCTCGCCGTATTGCTGGATGCACTGTGGAATATTCAGCAGGTCGTTCATCCGGCGCAGCTCGGCAATCAGTGCGTCCACCAGCAGGGCCTCACTATCGCCGGAGAGACCCATAAAGCGGGCAATGTCTGCATAACGTGCCGCGGCCTCTGGATTTTTGGCGTTAAAACGGATTACCTTGGGCAGGTACATGGCGTTGGCGCAACCGTGGATGATGTGCCCACCGCTGAACGCGGCACCGGTTTTGTGCGCCATGGAATGCACAATGCCCAAAAGTGCGTTGGAAAAGGCCATCCCCGCCAGGCACTGGGCGTCGTGCATGCGGGCGCGGGCCTCTTTGTCCCCTTTGTAGGAAAGAACCAGGTCTTGATGAATCATTTTGATGGCGTGCAGGGCCAGGGGGTCTGTATAGTTGCAGTGCAGGGCAGAAACATAGGCTTCCACCGCGTGCGTCATGGCATCCATACCGGTGTGGGCCGTGAGAACCGGGGGCATGGTTTCGGCCAGGTCGGGGTCCACAATCGCCACGTCTGGGGTGATGTTAAAATCGGCCAGGGGGTACTTGATGCCCTTCGCGTAGTCAGTAATCACCGCGAAAGCCGTCACCTCGGTGGCGGTGCCGGAGGTGGAGGGGATGGCGCAAAACCGGGCTTTCCGGCGCAATTTTGGGAAGTTGAACGGGATGATGAGCTGTTCAAACGTCACATCGGGATACTCATAAAACGCCCACATGGCCTTGGCCGCGTCAATAGGGCTGCCGCCGCCCATGGATACAATCCAGTCCGGCTGGAAGGCCTCCATGGCTTTTGCGCCCCGCAGCACAGTTTCTACCGAGGGGTCCGGCTCCACATTTTCGAACAGTTGCACTTCCATGCCGGCTTGCTGCAAATAGGCCGTGGCTTTATCCAAAAACCCAAAACGCTTCATGCTGCCGCCGCCCACCACCAACATGGCGCGCTTGCCTTCCAAGTTGGCCAGTTCCGCCAAAGCGCCTGCACCGTGATACAAATCGCGGGGTAAAGTAAAACGTGCCATAATAAAAAACCTCCCAATTACTCGAGTATAAATTTGCAATAATCTTGCTTGTTAAAAGTTTATCATTGATTTTGTTTCCATGGGTAATGTATAATAGATATGAGGGATATCGCTGAGAGATATGAGGTTTGCCATGACGTTACAACAGCTTCGATACGCGGTGGAAATTGCCCACACCGGTTCCATCACCCAGGCTGCCAAAAACCTGTTTATGGGCCAGCCCAACCTAAGCCGCAGCATCAAGGATTTGGAGGCCGAAATTGGCATCCGCCTATTTCAGCGCACCCCCCAAGGGGTGGTGCCCACCCAAAACAGCCAGGCCTTTTTTGGCTATGCGCGCAGCATTCTGGCCCAGATGGACAGCCTTTCGCAGCTATACCATGAACCGGCCCAGCCCTGTGTGCGGCTGCATGTTGCCGTTCCCCGGGCCAGCTATGTGTCCGAGGCGTTTAGCCGCTATGCCGCGGGGCTGTTTTCTTCCAGCGCCGACCTAGCCTACCGGGAAACCAATGCCCTCAGCGTGGTAAACGATGTGGCCACGGGCGAGGCCGAACTGGGTGTGTTGCGCTACCAAAAGGAACACTACCGCTATTTTGAGCACCTGCTTTTGGAAAACGGGCTGGCCGCACAGCCCTTGTTTGAGTATTCCATGGTGGTGCTGATGCACCAAAGCCACCCGCTGGCCCTGCTGGCCGAAATACCCTATCACCTGCTGGCGCGCCATGTGGAAATTGTGCATGGCGATTTAACGCCCGTGCTGCCTACCGAGAGCGCGGCGGCAGCGCCCATGGCCGAAAGCAAACGCATGGCGGTGTTTGACCGTGGCAGCCAGTTTGATATTTTGCGCAACCTGCCTGGCAGCTACCTCTGGGTATCGCCCATGCCCTTTGAGGTACTACAGCGGCATGAACTGGTGCAAAAGCCCTGCCACAACGCCACCCGCTATCAGGACGTGGTCATCCACCCCGCCGGCCAGCCTCTCAGCGCGGCGGCAGAGGGCCTGGTACAAGCGCTACAAGCCGAGATTGCGCAACTGGTACGCACCTAAAGCTCGCCGGGAAACGGCCCAGGGCCGGGCGGAAGAAGGCGGCCGTGGCAGTGCCGCAGCCAGTGTCTCTACGCGCAAAAGGAAAGGGCAAACAAGAACGACCCGATATGAATAGCCCGGAGAGACTCGTTTTTTCGAGTGCCCTCTGGGCTTTTTTTATTTGCCCGCGGGGTAACGGACGGTTTTTATTTCGGTTTCCCGTTATCATTTCGCACGCAGCCCCTCCCTTCATCAAAGACAAAGAAAGAGAAAGATATAAAAAGATATAATACAGCATTTTAGACAAGCAAAAAGCAATATAAATGGTTAATGCACTAAAAATAAAGATATCTATTGATATATTATGGTAATTATTGTATGATTCATACCATAATATATCGGATGAAAAGTTATCTATAACATATTGTAGGGAGGTCGTCTTGTGGAGAGTGTCATTTACGCGGATATTCTGGTGGTGGGTGGCGGCACCGCGGGCACCATGGCAGCCATCCGCGCGAAGGAATGCGCGCCAAAGGCCAAAGTGGTATTGTTTGATAAATCTGATATTCTGTATTCCGGTTCCATTGCCTCTGGCATGGATGCGTTCAACGTGACGGCGGTGCCGGGTTTCACACCGGCGGAGGAATATTTGGAAACCGCACACGGCGCGCTGGACGACATTGTGGACGACCCACAATGTTACGCCTGGGTTTCCCGCACCTGGGAGATGGTGCAGAGGATGGAAGGCTGGGGCATTCACTTCCCCAAGGGCAAAGACGGGAAGAACATTGTGCTGGACGTGGCCCCTAAGGGAAAATTTTGCCTGGCCATCTTAGAGCCCAACCTAAAGCGGATGCTGGCGGAGAGAACCTATGCCTCGGGCACGAGCGTATACAACCGCACCATGGTGCTGGATTTGATAAAGAAAGATGGCCGGGTGGTGGGGGCCATAGGGCTGCATGTGCGTACGGGCGAGGTGATTGTGTGTATGGCGAAGGCCGTTATTTTGGCGGCTGGCGGTACGGCGCGTTTTGGCCAGACCACAAACGGTTACCCCTATGGCACCTTCGATTTCCCCGGAAACACGGGAGAGGCTTACCGCATGGCTTACAACGCAGGGGCGAAGCTTACGGGTTTTGAATATACCATTGTGGATTACAGCGTGAAGGATTGCAACGCGGCCGGCCTACACATCAGCTGCACACGGGGCGCTGTGGTGCTAGACGCCTTTGGCAACCCCGTGAAGGAAAATGCGCTGTCTATCTCCGATTTGCTTTCAGCCCACCTGCGTGGGCTGGGGCCGCTGCGCGTTTCCATGCAGCACCTTCCAGACGAAAATATCCGCGAGGTGGAGGAGATTCTCTTCACCACAGAGCGCCCCGTGCAAAAGCGTTTTTTTGAGAACCGCGGTATGGATTTTAGAAAAGATGACATTGAACAATGGCCCAGTGAGATGTTCTTGTGCGGCGGGCATGGCATCACGGGGGTGCTGGTGAACAAAAATGCGGAATCCAGCGTGCCGGGGCTTTACGCGGCGGGGGATGCTGCCAACGTGCGTGGTTTTCTGCCAGGCGCCCTGGTGATGGGGGGCATTGCGGCGGAAAATGCGGTGGAATACATCCGCAGCCTGCCACAGACGGAATACACCCCCGGTATGACACAGAAGCGTAGCCGGCAAATCGAGCGCATCAAAAAAATGGATGGCCCGGTGGGTTTGCAAGAGTTTGAAAACAAGCTGCGCCGCACCATCACCGATTACATTGAGCCCCCGAAAAACGAATACAAACTGGACCGCGCTATTCAGGAGATGCAGCGTTTTTCCAGAGAATTGGAAACCGTTGTGGGCATCCAAGATACGGCCGACGTCTATAAATATTTCGAACTAGAGAGTATCATTATCAGTGGATTGCTGGCCGCTGTGGCGTCTAAAGAGCGGAAAGAGAGCCGGTTTGGGGCTTTCCACGCCCGTAGTGATTACCCGGAAAGGAACGATGCGCAGTTCAGTAAGCACATCGTGTTAGAAAAAGGTGAGCAGGAGTTCACGGTGCGGGTGAGCGAGAAAGAACTGGAAAGGATGGTGCTGTAATATGGCGGCGAATTTGTTGGCGTGTTTGTCGGACAATGTGAGCGCGGACAAAAGCAAATGCATTGGCTGCGGTGAATGCATGGAGCACTGCATTCTGGACAATATCCGTTTGCAACAGGCCCCCTGCTATGCGGCTTGCCCCTTGGGCATCAACCCACAGGGCTATGTGCAGCACACGGCGCGGGGCGAAATTCCGCAGGCTTTGGAGCAACTGTACAAACGCACCCCCTTCATTGGAATTTTGGGCAGTGTGTGCAGCCATGTGTGCGAGGGGCAGTGCAACCGCAATAAGCTGGATGAACAAGCGGTGATGATTCGCTCAATCAAACGGTATTTGTATGACCGGCGCGGGGAAAACTTGCCCAATTTGGAAAAAAGCCCCCTAAAACCACAGCAGGTGGCGGTGGTAGGGGGTGGCCCGGCGGGCCTATCGGCGGCGTTTGACCTGCTAAAAGAGGGATACGGGGTGAGTATTTTTGAAGCCGCTTCGGCCCTGGGGGGGATGCTGTACCAGGCCATCCCTGCCTTCCGCATGGAGGACTGTGTGCTGGAAACCGAAACCGATTTGCTGCGGCAGATGGGGGCGGATATCCGGTGCGGCCAAAAGGTGGACGCGGCCCAGTTTCAGCAGATTGTAGAGCGTTATGACGCGGTGTTTGTGGCCACGGGGCTTGGCAGTGGCCTGGCCTTGCCCGGCCTGCAGGCGGAAAATGTGTTGGAGGCCTTGCCCTACCTACAAAAAGCCAAGCGGGCCACCTGGCCGCTGGGCGGGCGTGTGGTGGTGATTGGCGGGGGGGACGTGGCCGTGGACGCCGCCCTCACCGCGAAACGCGATGGCGCGGAGCAGGTGAGCCTGGTGTGCCTGGAAGGGGAAGATAGCATGCCGGCCAGCGACGAGATGGTGGCGCAGGCCAAGGCGGAGGGTGTTGTGTTTGTGTGCGCCTATGGCCTAAAGCAGGCGGATATCGTGGGCGGCAAAGTGCGGGAACTCCTGTTCAAACGCTGCCTTGCAGTGCTGGATGAAAACCGGAAATTCTGCCCCAGTTTTGCCGAGGAGGAGACCCTTACCCTGGGCTGTGACGCCGTGGTGGTGGCCATTGGGCAAAAGGCCGATTTGGGGTACCTGGCGGGTGCAGGGGTGGAGCACGGCGGCCAGGTGAAGGTACATCCGCTGTCTTTGCAAACCAGCAACCCCAAAATTTTTGCGGGTGGGGATATCATCGAGGGTGTGAAAAACGTGGTGAGCGCGATGGCGGACGGAAAAGCCGTGGCCGAATCCATTCACCGTTATTTGCAGCAGGACGATTTGGTTTTTGGCCGCGCGCAAGACAACCGTTATCTGCATGAGTTTGAGGCAGAACTTTCGTCTGAGGAGATGGGCAAGAGGGCCCAGCTTTCTCAAACGCTGGGCGAAGGCATGCTGGAGCGCACGCTTACAGACGCTGAGGCCGCCCAGCAGGCCCATCGATGCCTGAACTGCGGGGGGCCTGTGGGCTACCGCCGCACCTGCTGGATGTGCCTGCCCTGCGAGGTGGTGTGCCCCTGCAAAGCCTTACACATTAAGGTTCACTATAGCCTATCGTAGCCTACCCCCTGCAAACCAGGCCCAGCCTGTTGGCCACATTTTAGTTGCCCCACGCGAAAGCGGATAGATGTAGAAAAAACAACCGGTTCGTTGTACGAAAAAGCCAGACACGTGAGATGTTTGAAGGAGGAGAAAAAAGATGAAAAAAAGGCTGATTCCTGTTACCTTAGCGGCGCTACTGCTGGCGAGTTGCTTCCTGACCGGGTGCGGGGGGGCAGGCAGCTCCGCCAGCGGTGCGGCGGCCTCGTCGGCACCGGCGGCAAGCAGCAGTGCCCAGCCCGCGGCGGCGGGCGCGCTGGAGGGCTTTTCTGAACAGACCATTGCGTATTTGAAGGGCAAGGATTTTTCCAGCCAAACGCTGGTGGTGGGGGTTTGGGGGGGAGATTACGAAAAAATTATCCGCGAGAATGTGATTCCAGCGGTGGAGAGTACCGGCGCCAGCGTGGAGCTGATGCTGGGCGGCGCGGGGGATAGGCTGGCAAAGCTGTACGCGGAAAAAGGCAACCCCACCATGGACGTGGCCTATATCAATGTACATACGGCGGCGCAAGGTTTTACCGATGGTGTTGTGGAAGCGCCAGACGACACACTGCCCGTGTTTGCAGACCTGTATGATTTTGCCAAGAACCCCGGCGGATATGGCGTGGCGGTGGCGCCGGTGGGCATTCAGTACAACACGGAAGTGTTCAAAGAGCCCCCCACCTGGGAGGATTTGTTTAAACCCGAATACAAAGGCAAAATAGCCTTCCCGGTATTTCCCGGCACGGGTGGGGACGCCATGCTGGGCATAGTGGGGCGTATGCTGGGCAAAGACGAGCACGCCACCGATGAAATTATTGAGGAACTGAAAAAATTGACCCCCATTCCCCTGGTGTACACCAGCAATGATGAGCTGGCCGAATACATGCAGCAGGGCCTGGTGGTGGCTGCGCCCAACCAAAGCTCCTACGCGCAAACGCTGAATGCGCGCTCTGAAAACCTGGCCTTTGTTATTCCGGAAGACCCCGGCGCCATTTTGGCCATGGATGTGATGAGCATTGTAAGCGGCACCAAAAACCGGGATTTGGCCCTGGCCTATGCCCAGGTGGCGCTGGACCCCAAGGTGCAAAAAGCCTTTGCCGAGCAAACCTACAACGGCATTACCAACCAGAAGACCCAGCTCTCCCCTGAAATTTCCGAGATTGTGATAGACACCCCCGACGAGGTGGCCGCCCTGATTGAACTGGATTGGCCTTTTATCATCCAGGCAAGAAAAGACCTGGCGGAAACCTGGAATAAAGAACTGATTGAAGCGAAATAGGCTGGCGTTTGCCCCCTTCTTGTGACAAAGTCTTGTCGGCAGAAGGGGGCCCTTATACACAAACCCTCACGAAAGCGGGAGAGGAGGACCAGGCTTGGAACCGAAACGGAACAAATGGATCCCGTATGTGCTCATCGCCGGTGCCTTTCTGTTGCTGCTCATCTTTTTTGTGGTTCCGTTTGCCCAGTTGGTGGTGTTCAGCTTTTGGAAAAACGTGCCGGGCAGTTTCCTGCCACAGCCCGGTTTTTTTCTGGATAACTACTACCATTTGTTGGTGAACGAGGGCCCCTACTACATGGGCATCTATGGGCGCACCATCAAACTGGCGCTTATTGCCACCTTTGTCACTTTTGTTATTTCGTACCCCTTGTCTTGGTATATTGCCAAGCAGCGGGGCTACTGGAAAAGCATTCTCATCATCCTCATCATGCTGCCCATGATAGGCGGCGCCATGATTCAAACCCTGGGCTGGATTATTTTGCTTTCCCCCCTGGGGGTTATCAATGGCAGCTTGTTGAGCCTGGGCATCATCAGCACACCCATCCAGTTTTTGGGCGAGGAATTGGGCATCATCATCGGGCTCACGCAGTCCTACATCCCCATGATGGTTCTGCCGCTGGTAACGGCCATAGGCAGCTTGGACCCAGCGCTGGAAGATGCCGCCAGTTCCCTGGGGGCTGGTTTTTTCACCACCTTTTTTTCCATTGTGGTTCCGCTTAGCAAACCCGGGGCCATTGCGGGTGTAAGCCTGGTGTTCCTCTCGAACCTGACCAGCTTTGTAACGCCGCTGCTGCTGGGCCAAGGCAAGGTGCCTGTGTTTGGCACCGTGGCCTATGTGCAGGGCATTGAGGTGATGAACTACCCCTTTGCCTCGGCCTTTGCACTGTTCCCCATGGCGGTTTTGGCGCTGGGGCTGGTGCTGCTAAAAGTGGTGCTCCACATCATCCACCAAAAGAAGGAGGCGCTGCTGAATGAGTGAGAAAGCCGGTTCCCGCCTGTTTGCCGTGCTGGGCATCTTGGTATTGGTGTTTACCCTTCTGCCCATCTTCATGCTGTTTGTGGGCGCCTTCAACGATGCGGCCTTTTTTACCTTCCCCATAAAAAAAGTTTCGCTGCGGTGGTTTGAGGCGTTTTTGTCTAGCAAAGAGTTTCAATCCTCTTTAAAAGTAAGCCTGGTTGTCTCCTCCAGCGCGGTGGCCCTGGGCCTGCTGGCGGGCATTCCCACCGCTTTTGCCATCAAACGTTATGCCTTTCGTGGCAAGGGGCTTATCAACACCATGGTCATGTCCTCCATGACCCTGCCGCGCGTGATATGGGCCATTGCCTTGTTGCAGTTTTACTCATTTTTTGGTATTTTGGGAACATACACGGGGCTGATTTTTGCCCACAGCCTCCTGGTGATTCCCTACGTTGTTCGAATGGTACTTTCCAGCCTGACCTTTATCAACCCGGATGTGGAACACGCGGCACTCAGCTTGGGCGCTTCCCCAATACGCACCTTTTTTGAGATTACCCTGCCGCTTATTTTGCCCGGGGTGATTGTGAGTGCCTTCTTCGGGTTCGTGGTTTCCTTCACAGATTCGGTGGTGGCGGTGTTCATAGCGGGTGTGCGCAACATCACCTTCCCGGTGCGCATCTACGCGCAGCAGCGCGGCCAGGGGCTAGACCCCACCGCCGTGGCCGGCAGCGCCATCATCATTTTGGTGATTATTCTGGTGGAAATCATAGCGGAAAAGGCCTTCCATTGGTCGGAACACGTGTAGGGGGGATGCAAGATATGGCAACGCAAAACATTGCGCTAGAAATTCGGGACGTAAAAAAATCGTTTGGTAAAAATGAAGTGCTGAAAACGGTGAACCTGGACGTGCACGAGGGCGAGTTCATTGTTTTACTGGGGCCATCCGGCTGCGGGAAAACCACCCTTCTCAACGCGGTGATTGGCCTGGGCCGTCCGGATGGCGGCAGCATCACCCTACGGGGCAAAAACATTACAAACCTGCCCACCAACAAGCGGGATATCGGCATTGTGTTCCAAAGCTATGCGCTTTTCCCCCACATGACGGTGAAGCAAAACGTGGCGTTTGGCCTGCGTATGCGCAAAATGCCCAAGGCCGAGATAGACAAAAAAGTGGAAGAAGGGCTGGCGCGGGTGCATCTGGCGGGTTACGAAAACCGCAAAATTACCGAGATGTCTGGCGGCCAGCGCCAGCGTGTGGCGCTGGCAAGGGCCCTGGTGCTGCAACCGGCGCTGCTGCTGATGGACGAGCCGCTTTCGAACTTAGACGCCAAACTGCGGGCCAGTGTGCGCGTGGAGATAGCGCAGATTACCCGCAGTATGGGCATCACCACCATCATGGTAACGCATGACCAGGTGGAGGCCATGACCATGGCGGACAGGATTGTTTTGCTGCAAGATGGAATCATTCAGCAAAATGCCTCCCCGGTGGAAATCTATGAAAATCCCGCCAACCTGTTTGTGGCTGGGTTTGTGGGCAGCCCTTCCGTCAACCAACTGTCTCTTCGTTTTGAAAAGGGGCAGTTTGTGGCCGACGAACTGGAAACAGTGATTGCCGAAGAGACTATGCGGCAGATGCTGAACCCACAGCAGAAGAATGCCACGTTTGCCCAAGGGGAGTACATTTTGGGGGTGAGGCCGGAGCATTTTTGGCTGGACAGTGAGCAGGCGGTGCCCCTGGGGAATGGAACGATTGGCTACCAGGAGGTGCTGGGCTCTGAGACGGTGCTGCATATCGATATGGGAAAAACCCGCTTAAAAGTGCTGATAGAAGGCATCCAGCACGAGCTGGGGTATGGGCAGAATGTGAAGATGGGTGTGGAACAAGGGCGAGCACACCTGTTCACCAAGGACGGTGGCCACCGTATTTAAGCATTGGCTGTGCAAGTTTTGAGAGGATGTGTGGGCATGCACGAGGAAAGAAGACGGTATATTTTAGAAAATTTGGATAAAAAAGGATATCTCCTCGTCAAAGACATCCGCAAAGCTTTGGGCGCTTCCGCCATGACCATTCAGCGGGATTTGGTGAAGCTGGAGGCGGAGGGCCTCATCATCCGTGGGTTTGGGGAGATCTACCAGGCCAAAGGGCAGAAAATTCGGCGTTTCATGACGCAGAATGATGAGGATAGCCAGGACATTTGCCCGGAAATTTTGCATTTGGCAAAGGGTCTGATTCACGACGGGGATTCCGTCTATTTTGGCAATGGGGCGCTGGTGGGTGCACTGGCCGAAACCCTGCGGGAGAAAGAGATATTGGCCATGTGTAGCTGCGTGAAAACCGCCATGCAGCTATATGGCGGGAAAGGTACCGTGTGCTTGACGGGGGGCACCCTGCGTGAAGAAAGCGGTGTGCTGGTGGGGGAGTTTGCCCGCGATACCCTGGCCAACATCTACTTGGATAAGGCGCTGATCTCCTGCCCGGCGCTGAATGTGCATGGCGCCTTGTGTGAGTATTCGCAGGAGGAAACCGCCATCAAAAAGGTGGCCATTCGTCATTCAAAGCACATTATTTTGCTGATCAAAGAGGAAAAGCTGGGGATGAACAAGCTTTACCGGTTTGGAGACCTGGACGATGTAGATGTGATTGTGACGGACAAAAAACCCTCGGCCCGTTTTTTAAGCCTGTGTGAGGAGCGCAACACCAAAATTCTGTATCCTCAAGAGGGCCCGCAGAAAGATGCAATGCCCGAATTCTATTGAGTACTTCCCTGGGCGAGCGCACCATTTTGGGAAACCCCGCCTTGTATCGGCCACAATGTTGAGAACAGAAAGGAACCCGAGGATGAACGTAGAAACACAGCAGGCAAAGAAAAACCATTGGTTTTCCTATCTGCCGGGTATGCTGGTATGCCTGGCAATAGCCACAGCGGCCTGGTTTTTGGGAAAAGGGGTGCCCACGGTGGGCGCCGCGGTGTTTGCCATACTGGTGGGCATTGTGCTGGCAAGCATTTTCCCCCGTATTCTGCAACTGCCCATTGCGGGGCAGGCCCTGGAGGCGGGCGTAAAGCTTACCTCCAAAAAACTGCTCCAGTACTCCATCATTTTGCTGGGTTTTGAGATGAACCTGTTCCAGGTGATCAAAGCGGGGGGCCTGTCTCTCTATGTGATGCTGTTTACGCTGGTGGCTGTTTTCCTGGCGGCGGTTTTGGGGGGCAAAGCCCTGGGGCTGGCCGGGAATACCAAAACCTTGATTGGGGTGGGAACCGCAATATGTGGCGGCTCGGCCATTGCGGCCACCGCCCCCGTGATACACGCGGACGAGGATGAAATTTCCCAGGCCATTTCCACCATTTTCCTGTTTAATATTTTGGCGGTGTTTCTTTTCCCGCTGCTGGGGCACTGGATGGGAATGGACCAGGCGACCTTTGGCATATGGGCGGGTACGGCTATCAACGATACCTCTTCGGTGGTGGCGGCTGGCTCTGCTTTTGGCACCGAGGCTTTGCAAACCGCCACCATTGTAAAACTGACGCGCACCCTGATGATTGTACCCATCACGCTGGGGCTTTCGGTGTATATGGCGCGCAAAAGAAAACAGGATGAAACCGGCGGTGGCTTTCGCCTGCTGAAGGTGTTCCCCTGGTTTGTGCTTTTGTTCGTGGCCGCCAGCATTGTAAGCACCTTTGTGCTTTTCCCGCTGGGGTTTGGCCCGCTGGCCAAGTTTTTAACCCAGGTGGGAAAGTTTATGATTGTGATGGCCATGGCGGCCATAGGGCTGAACACCAACCTAAAAAAGTTGTTTGCCAACGGGGTGCGCCCCATTTTTCTGGGGTGTATCTGCTGGGTTACCGTGGCCGTGGTGTCCTTGCTGGTGCAGCAGGGCATGGGCGGCTGGTAGGTGGGAAAGGCCAGGCCTACGAATTGTTTGTTAGCATGGAAAGGGCGCTGCACGCGTGGCAGGGCTGTTGGTGCTAGGGGCGGCCTATGTGACCAATTGTTCGTACTGTGGTATACTATTTTGTAGGTTCCAATTCTTTTTATAAGGGGAAAAGTATGGGGATTGAGGAAATACGGAAAAAGTATATCTCGAAGCAAAACGAGGCCAACCTGGCCGCCCAGCGCGAGGTGCTGAACCGAAGCTTTGAAGATTACCAAAATGCCCACAAAGATGATGGGGACATGTTTATAGCCATGCAAGCGCTGTATGAGGATGCCACCACCCTGTACCAGGAAGAGGATGTGGAGGAGGGTGAAAAACAGCAGTTGCTCTATTTGATTTATGAGGCGTTTTACGAGAAATTGGGGAGCCTTTCCTGGAAAAAACGCAGGCGCTGCCGTGCAGACAAACACATTGTAGAGATGCGGGTTTGTTTGAAAAAAGGTCAAAAAACAAGCGCTACCCTGCGCTACTGGATAGACTTTGCAAAATATGTGGTGCCTTGGATCCTGGTGTTTTTCTCCCTGGAAATGGCGTTTTTCTCTCTGCTCAAAACGGCCCCGGTATGGCAACCGGTGCTGATTCTTATTGGTTTTTTTGCCAGCTTTATGGCGTATTGTTTGGCGGCATACCATTTTGAGGGGCGGCGGCTGTTTGGCACGCTACAAACATGGATTCGCTTCCGCCAGAGCCCCAAGGAGTATAACCGCCCGATGGATGTGCTACAGGGGATAAAAATGATGATCCCCCTGCTGGTGGCCCTGGGCGGGGCGCTGATTAAAATATACGTGCGCTAGGTGCCTGTGCGCCGGGCCAAAAGCAGGCCACCCCCAAAAGCGACGGTAGAGGAAAGTTACAGCAAGCCCCCAAAAGTTTTCACTTTTGGGGGCTTGCTGTGTAAAAGGCCCTGGTGGGCGCTAACGGGGGTTTTGTGGCGCATGCTTTGCATCTAGCCACCCATTCACAGAGTAGTAGAGCATCACAAGTGCCGCGCTGAGCAGGATACCGCCCAAAATATCCGTGAACCAATGAACACCGGACACAAGGCGCCCCACCACCATAAATGCCGTGAAAGCACCGCCCAAAAGCAGGGTGCAATTTTTGGCAAATTTGTTTTGTAACAGGCGGCAGAACTGTAGGAGGGCCGTTGGCACAACACACATAACCAGCATGGTTGTAGAGGAAGGATACGATGCTTCTAAACTACCATGGATCAAAATGGGCCTGTAATTTATAACGTTCCATTCGAAAAACAAATAGGCTGCCAGCACGAGAAGATAAAAACCCCCCAGTACCAGAAGGCTGCTATCCACACGGAACAGGCTTTTTCTTTGTATAAGCTGGATAAAACCCAAAACAACAAACCCCAGAACAGGCAACAAGGTGAGGAGACTGAGCCAATCGGTTAGAGTATAAAGCCACAGGTGCACCCCAAACAAATGGTGCACCCATTGGTTAAGCGAAGCAAAACCGACAAGCGAATGCTGGGGGCCAATGGGCTTTACGTCAATCAACAGGGTGGCTACAGTGTACAGGATAAATAGCAGCAGCAAACTGGCGGATAGAAGGAAATGGACACAATTTCTTTTTTTCATTTTCAAAGCTCCGTTGTTTTCATGGTTTGGCCGGTGGCCTAACCTCACGGTAACGCGGGAGCTTGATGAAGGGTAGAATTATACCGTAGAACCAAGGATACGTTTTGTGTCAAGGACGTTGTAGCAACAAAACCCCTTTGATGATTAACAGGATAAAGGCAAAGCAGGCAGCATATGGCTCTAAGCTTACCATGAAAAGGAGAACCGCCAGGATGCTGCATACGAGGGAAACAGTGCTCTTGGTTTTTACCCAAACCGGGTGGCTCCAATTCTGTAAGGCCAACACCGCAATGCCAAAAAGCACGGTGAATACCACAATGATACAGTAAGAGGCCTTTATAAACAGGTTCACTTCTGTAAGGTGTAGCCAGGACACCATACGGACATAATCCCCGTCTGGCTGCCCGTAAAACGGAATGAGAAGAAGTAGCACAGTGGCGCAATCCAGCAAGGCAAACACCAAATCCCGCATATGTTGGGTTTTTCTGGTGCTCTCCTTTTCGGATAAGGTAGGATAAGTTGCGCAAATTGAAAAAAGGATAAAAAGAGACATAGTTT
>CAYYLW010000008.1:0-40466 GCA_964472465.1 uncultured Oscillospiraceae bacterium
TGTCCGCCAGGCTCATCACCACCACCATCATGCCCGCATGGGCCAGGATGAAGCCGCCCACGCGCAAAAAGCTCACGGTGTTGGAGAGGTATTCCAGCAAAGCGTCGAACAGTTCAAAGAAGCCGCTCACAATCAGTTCCCCAGGGTGATCCAGCTTCAGGCCCTCCCCATTCAGTACCTCGCTCAGGGGTTCTGCCATCCAGATGATGAGCAGCGGCAGAACCAGGAACAGGATGATGTAAATGAGATGGGTGCTAAAGCCCAGTTTCAGCACCAGCATATCCACGGCCAGCAGGATGAGCGCGCAGTAGAACACCAGCCCCACCACACCGTTGCGGGTAACCAGCGCGGTGCCAAGATGCCCGTTGCGCAGTTGCTGCACGATGTTGGTGATGATGGCCACCACCACCACCAGCGCCCCAAAACCCAGCGAGACCACCAAAATACCGGTGATGTTGTTTGGCTCCAGCACCTCAATGGGCTTGGATGAGAAGCCAAACATATTCCAAACGGGATCCAGCAGGTGTTCATAGCCAAAGATGCTGCCAAACAATAGGCCGAAGAAACTACAGAAAAACGCGCAACGGGTGAGAATGCGCCCCAGCTCCAAATGCTTTTTCTTCCACATGAAGAAGTAGCCGATAATCCCCAGTACAATGCCCTGCCCCAGGTCCGCAAACATCAGCCCGTAGGCCATGGAATACACAAGGCCTATCATCAAAGTGGGGTCAAGCTCGCGGTAGCCGGGTAGGCCGTACATCTCGGTAAACATTTGGAAGGGGGTGGCAAAACGCCCGTTTTTAATCACCACCGGGGGTTTTGCGGGCAGTTCTTGCTTTTCGCTGGCCTCCTTGATTTGCACCGAGCCCAGCTTGCCAATCTCTTTTTCAAACTCGGCGTAGTGTTCGTCTAGCACGAAGCCGCTGATATAGAAGGTGCGGTTGAACACCGTGGCGTATTTGTTCATCTCGTGCAACTGGTGCATATGGGCCAGCCAGGCCGTGATATTTTCGATGGTGTCTATCTGCTCTTCGGTGGCCACCCCCGCTGGGGTGATGATATCGTTGAGTTCGGCGCGCAGTTTGTTCTCTTCGTCACGAATCTCCTGCAAGGCGTCCTCGGGCTTGCCATGTACAAATTCCGGTACCCAGATACGCTCAAAGTACAGGGAGCTAAAAATGTCGTCTATCTCCCCGGCGGCCTCGTTGGGGGCAAAATACAGGCCCCAGTAATACTCGCCGTCAAAGTCATACACAATAAAGTTGAAGTAGGCCGAAAAGTTGAAGCCCTTGTCCACATAGTAATTGAGGCGGGGGTAACTGTCCTTGGGCAGGCGGCCCACCCGCACCTTGAGGTATTGCACGGTGAACAGCTCGTCGATGTTGATGTCGAGGTCCGTCATGTGGCTAAGCAGGCTCACGGTTTTCTCCTGCAAAGCCAGGCGGTTTTCAATCTCGGTTTTCCGCCCGCTCAGCTCGGCCACCTCGGCGGCGAAACGTTCCAGATATTCCTCGGCATACTCAATGGTGTAGGCATCCTCGTCGCCGATATAGTCCGCCGCAAGAGAGCTCCGCCCCAGGTCTTTAAGAAGGCCCTTCGCTTTAATAAGCAAAGGCTCGTAGCGGTTTTTGTTCTCCTTTATGGCCGAGTGGATGGCCTCATCCTCCTCGGGCGCAAACAGTTCGCTGCGGGCAATGACGGCCAGGGTTCTGGCCAGCCTCGACGCGGGGCCGTAAACATTGAGGTATTTCATGGGTGCAACGGCCATGGTTCCAACCTTTCCCACCCCGCACCGCGGGATGTTTTGAATATGGGCGCCTGCCGGGGCAGGTGGGGGGCATCTTGTTTGCGCCTCCAGTTCAGCGCTTCAGCATATCGCTGATTTCCTCGGGCTTCATGCCGTAGCGCACGCCCTCTATGATGTTCACAATATTGTCCTTTTGCAGCTTGGCCAGCATCAAAAAGGCGGCCATGACGGCAAAGGGAGAGGCCGACATGTGCAGCATCTGCCTGGCTAAGTTAAACAGCACCTGGTCGGCCGCCACCGAGAATTCCTCCGGCTTTGGGGAGATGGCGCGCGGCGTGAAGGGAATTTGCCGGTAATACTGCAAAAAGGCCTCGGGGCTGGGCGCGCGCACCAGCGCGTCCATCTGGTAACGGGCAATGCGGTAGCGGAAGGGCAGCATCAGCTTGCGGATGCCCGCCTCGTCGTACACACCGGGAAAGTAGCTTTTTACCCGCAGCACCAGCTGCAGGTTATAGCCCTCCACCTGCTGCAAAAACAGCTGCCGCACCCCGGCCCGCTCCCGTCCCTCAAAGCTCTGGTCTATCCGCCTGAACAAAAAGCGGTAATAGTCGGTCAGCAGGGCCGCTTCCAGCAGGGGAAAATTGCCCACCTTTGGGTCTTTGGCCAGATACTCTGCCAGCGGCCTATGAAACGGGCTGTGGGAGCGCCGGGTCAGCTCCAGCACCTCTTTTACGCCGGTGGTCTCGCCCAGGGCGTAGAGGTCGGTGTAGGTGTGGCCCACCAGATGCTGGGGCAGGCCGCTGGTTTGCCGGGCCGTTACCCCAATGCTGAACAGGTAGATGCGCCGCAGCAGCATCTCCAGCTCACACTCGTCCAAATAATAGGCCGCAAAGCTGTCGTTGTCAAAATCGTAGTGAATCAGTTCCTCGTATTTGTGGAAGATATCCCTGTCCAGCAAATCCTCAATCTGGCCGCGGTGCGGGTCGGCCGCCAGGGTGGCCATGCTGCGCTCAAAGTAGGGGTGGCGGCGCAAAATGGCGGCCACCTCCGGCACACTGCGGCGGCGCATCATCTCGGCATATTCCGGGCCGTTTAGGCGTTTGGCAAACATCCCCCGGGCCTTGGGTATCATGGCCTGCGTTGCGTACGACATAGGCCTCTACCCCTGCTGTGCCGAAAGCACACGCTGCACAATGTCCTCGGCCCATGTTTTGCGGTTTTCTTCCATCTCGTCTTTCAGCGCCTGCCGCGCCCCGGCATATTGCTGGGCGGCGGCCTCTTTGCGCCTTGCCAGTTCCTCGCGCTGTTCTTCGGCCACGCGCGCCAGGGCCTCGCGGCGCTTCTCATCGGCCTCCTGCAAAATCTTTTGCTTTTCCGCCAGGGTTCGCTTTTCTACCGAGCGTTTGGTGTCGTAGGCGTTGTTCACCAGTTCGGCCGCCATACGGTCGGCCTGAATCACCTGCCGCAACTCTGTGGCCAAACGCACGCTGTTGCTGTCTATTTTTTCCATACCGCGCCACCTTCCTACCGCTTGGCGTTTCGCCCGCCCTGTATTATTAATAGGAATACAAGGCAAAAGAAATGCCTGCGTCCGCCGGCCTTTTTTGGCAGGGCGGGCAGACAAAGGGCAAAGCTTTTACGGCACTGTGTTACCAAAGCCGCTTTTTCTTTGTTCATTACTGCCTTATAATACACCCGCTGTTTGGGTTTTGCAAGCCACAAAATTGGCCAAATGCAACTTTTTTCTTCCGTAGCGTCAACGCTCTCTTTACAATAAAAAAAAGCCGGAAAACCAGCTTTTTTTCGAGATTCTTTTAAAAAACAAAACCCGCCTTGCCGTCTGCGGCCTAGTTATCACCCACTCTTAAAAGCAGGTGGGTGCCCTGCGCCCGGCTTCACGCTCCCTACGTCCGGCATAGCCGGGAGGTCTGCCATCCACCGGGAGACTTTGGGCTCCCTTTTCATAACCAGTAGGATAAATATGGCCGCATCAATTCGCACAAGGCAGGCCGCCAGGCCAAACCGGCCTGCGTTTACGTTTGTAAGTCCTCTATATCGATGTCATACACCTCGCTCAGCCGGTTGCAAAACACCTCTGCCACCCCGGCCAGCTCGTCCTCGTTTTCCACAATGTCCAGGTATTCCTCTTCGCCCTCTTCCTGCACCAGCCGCATAAACAGCAAGGTGGCCTCCTCGGCCAATGCGGCGGCGGGGTCCTCGGCATAGGGCGCCACGGCCAAATACCGCTCGCCGTCAATGTCTGCGGTGTCAATCACCTCAAACACATGCTCTTGCCCGGCCTCGTCCTCCAAGGTCAGCAAATCGGGTTCATAATCCTCTTCCTGCGTGGCAGGGGGCATTTTTTCGCTCATACTATCTCCTTCAGGCCGTCTCCCCCTTTGCCGGGGTTCCTTGGCTGTTTTTATGATACCCCAAAACCCGGGTAAGGTCAAGGCTGAACACGGGGGGCCCAGCGCAAAGTTTCCCGCCACCATGGCCCGTTGCCATTATTTTTGCCCAGGCCCCTTTTTCCCGCTTTTTCTGGCGAAATTGGTGGCGGCATCTCGTATAATATGCTATACTGGTATCGCTGTGCGGGCCTGCCAAACCCGCACTCTAACAGCTAAAACACGAAAGGTGGGCCCTATTTGAAACCCTTTCTTTGCGCGATACTGGTGGCCCTACTGGCACTGGCAGGCTGTGGTGCTTCCGCCGCCTCCGGTGTGCCCGCCCCCACCAAAAACCGCCCCGCCGTAGAGAGCACCGAGCCACAGTTCAGCCCGCCGCCCGCCGGGGCGGTGCAGGCCACCTTGCACACCAGCGAGGGCGATATCAAGGTGACGCTGTACCCGGACTATGCGCCCATGGCCTGCCAGAATTTTGTGGGCCTGGCGGGGCGGGGCTATTATGACGGCACCGCCTTCCACCGGGTACAGGCAGATTTTGTCATCCAGGGCGGGGACGCCAGCGGCACCGGCACCGGGGGAGAAAGCATCTGGGGCCGCCCTTTTTATAGCGAGTTCACCCCCAGCCTGCGGCACTACGCCGGGGCGCTGTGCATGGCCGCGGCCAACACCGGGCCAGACAGCCTGCTCAGCCAGTTTTACATTGTGGCCGCCCCGGCGGGTGGCCTGGACGAGACAGCCCTGGGGGCCCTTACGGCCAGCGGCGTTTCCGAGAATGTGGTCAACACCTACCGCCAGGCGGGGGGCCTGCCCTACCTCGATTATACCGACACCGTTTTTGGCCAGGTGTACGAGGGGATGGACGTGGTAGACCGCATTGCGGCCGCCGGGGCCGATGAAAACGGCCAGCCCAAAACACCCATCACCCTCACCGGCATCACCATCGCCGCGCCACAAACCGCCTAAAGCCCCTGCCCCCCTGCTTTGAAAGGAGCATTTTTTTGATTTTGAAAGTGTTAAAGCGCGTGGTATTCTCCAAGCGCTTCGCGGTCATCATTTTCGCCCTGCTGCAAGTGCTGTTTTTTGTGGGGATGGTGCTGCTGTTTGCCTATCAGGGCATGCTGGCCTATTCGTTTATCACCGTTCTCTCGGTGTTCGTTTTGGTGTTTTTGCTCAACCAAGATGACCTAAACCCTGCTTACAAACTGATTTGGGTGATGGTATTTGTGCTGCTGCCCTTGGTGGGGGTGCTTTTTTATTTGATGTGGGGGCACCGTCACGTGCCCAAAAAGCGCCAGCAGGCCTTGAATGACGCCAGCAGCAAAATGCACGAGGCCCAGCCCCAAAACCCGCAGGTGATGCAAGCCCTGGCCAAGGATGACCGTTACCTGTACAGCAGTGCCCGCTATTTGCTGGACTATGGGCACGGCCCGGTGTACCCCGCCGATGGCATTGAGTATTACCCTATGGGGGAGGATTTCTTCCCCGCCTTCTTGGACGCCCTGCGCGGGGCGAAGAAGTTCATTTTTATGAAGTACTACATTTTGGAAGAGGGCGTGATGCTGGACACCACGCTGGAAATTCTGCGCCAGAAGGCCGCCGAGGGGCTGGACGTTCGACTGATGTGGGACGGTTTTGGCAGCCTGCTCACCCTGCCGGAGGATTTTGACAAGAAGCTGGAGGCCATGGGCATCCAATGCGCGGTGTTCAGCCCCATTCAGTTCACCATCCACGTGTCGGACTATGCCATGCTGAACCACCGGGATCACAGCAAAATCACGGTGGTGGATGGGGAAATCGGATTTTCGGGCGGGCTGAATTTTGCCGATGAATACATCAACGCCAAGGAACGTTTTGGCGAGTGGAAGGACACCGCCGTGCGGGTGCTGGGCGAGGCCGCCAGCAGCCTGACGGGCATTTTCCTGGTGGGCTGGGACTTTGTAACCGGCCAACACAGCGATTATGCCGCCTATTTTGTGCCCCCGGTGCCCACCGCCATGCTCAGCCTGGGGCGGGGCTATGTACAGCCCTATTGGGATTCCCCCCTGGATATGGAAAACATCTCCGAAAACGCCTACCTCAACATCATCAACCACGCCACCGAATATGTTTACATCTCCACGCCCTACCTCATTTTGGATCATGAGATGATCACAAACCTCTGTCTCTCGGCCAAAAGCGGGGTGGACGTGCGCATCCTCACCCCCGGCATACCGGATAAGCCCACCGTGTTCTTGGTCACCCGCAGCTACTACCCCATTTTGCTGGAAAACGGGGTGCGCATCTATGAGTATACCCCCGGCTTTAACCACGCCAAGATGTATGTTTCGGACGACAAGGCCGCCATTGTGGGCAGCGCCAACATGGATTACCGCAGCCTGTACCTGCATTTCGAAAACTCGGTGGCCTTTTACGGCGGGCCCGTCATCGAGGATATCAAGGCCGACATGCTGGCCTGTTTTGAGCGTAGCCATGAAGTGACCCTGGACGAGACCCGCAACATCCCCCTGCACCGCCGCATCGCCCAAATTGTGGCCAAATTCATGGCGCCCATGATGTAGGACAGTGGAAAATGGAAAGTTAAAAGTAAAAAGAGAAAGGGCAGGCGAAAAAATCGCTTGCCCTTTTCCTCTTTTATACACCAATGCACACAAAACCGTTGGGGCCTTGTATTTGTTATTCCGTTATTCTGGCAGCGCATTTACCTGCCTATGCCCAAAAATTCGGCCCTTCTCCCAAACTTTGCATTTTCAACTTTCCATTTTCAACTTTCCACTATCAACTTTCCTGCCCGCTGCGGTTGTCTTTCGCCGCTTGTATCATCAGCCGCAGTTGTTCGGGCAGGGCTTTTTGTTCTTCTTTCGAAAGGCCCGCCGTCTCCACCTTGGGCAGTATCACCATGCGCACGGTACCCTTTTGCACCCGGTAGCGGTTGCCCTCCAAAATTTTGTAGGTGCCGTCTATGGCAAGGGGCACAATGGGCACCCCGGCGCGAAAGGCAATGCGCACGCTACCGCCCTTGAACTCGCCAATGTCATCACTCTTACTGCGGGTGCCCTCGGGGCAGATAATCAGGCTGTTCCCGCTTTTCAGCACGTTTTCGCTCTCCTTGATGGCCGCCGCCGCCGCACGGATATCATCCCGCTCCACCAGCACACTGCCCAGCGCCCGTATCCAGCCCCCCAGGAAAGGGATTTTCCCCAGCTCCCGCTTAGCCATCAGCGCGTGGGGGCCGCCCAGGTCATACAGGAACACCGGAATATCCAAATAACTTTGATGGTTCGACACAAACAACACCGTCTCACCTGGCGGGGGCAGGTTTTCCCGCCCTTCCACCTGCACCGTTACCCCAATGTGGCGGAATAAGCGTCGCGTCCACAGCGGCACCTGTTTTTCCAGCATCCGCCAGGCCTCATCCTGCCGCCCATGGCGTTGCAGCCAGCGTATCCGCCACAACAGCGGGGCACGCAGGCCCATATACAAAAACTGCCAGGCAGCCCACAGCAAACTTCTCAGCATAGGTTTCACCCTCCCGCTACAGTATAGCAGAACACCGCCATAAACACAAATTATCGGCTTGTTTCCGCCCCTTATCGGGCTATTTCAGCAGGCAGTTCTTCCTCTTCCCCCAGTTCCGTGCGGGTGACATTTCGCAGCCACTTTTTGCCGCGGTACCGCCAAATACAGGGAATCACCTTCAAAAATTCATCGGAGTACAGGATGAACAGCACCACCTCCACCGGCCAGTGGAACACAAAGGCGGCCAGCGCCCCCAGTAAAATGCTACATCCCCACATGGAAAGCGCGTCCGCATACAGGCCGAAGCGGGTATCTCCCCCCGCGCGGCAGATGCCCACAATAATCACCACGTTATAGGCCTGTGCCAGCACAAAGCCACACAGCAAGAACAGCAAAAACGAAAGATAACCCTGGGCCAAATCGGAGAGGTTCATCAGTTGCATGATGAACGGGCGGATGAGGAGAATTAGCCCGCTGCCCAACACGCCAAACACCATGCTTAGGCGCACCAATTTGCCAGAGTACCACACCGCCTTTTCGGTTTCGCCCCCGCCAATGGCCTTACCCACCAGGATAGCCGCCGCGCTGGCCAGGCCAAAACAGATTACCGTGGCCAGTTGCCGCGTAACACCCGCCACCGAGTTGGCCGCCACCGCCGCCGCGCCCATATGCCCAATAATAACCGCATTGGCGCTGATGGCAAGCCCCCACAAAAGTTCGTTGATGGTGGTGGGCATGGAGTATTTTAGGAAATCGGCAAACAGGGCCTTGGGCCAGGTGATATAGTCTTTCAGGCGCAGGCGGATGTCCGGGTTGCGTACCACATACACAATCACAATCACCAGTTCCAGCGCGCGCGCCAGGGTGCTGCCCCAGGCCGCGCCCGCAATGCCCATGGCTGGCACGCCCAGCAGGCCAAAAATGAAGATGGCGTTTAGCACCACATTGGTACAGAACGAGATGAAATACACCGCGGTGGCCACCACCACGCGCTCCACACTGCGCATGATGTTGAGATACACGTTGCTAAAGCCCATGAAGAGGTAGCTTACCGAGATGATGCGAAGATATTGCGCGCCTGCGTCTATCACGTCCTGTTCCGGGGTGAACACACGCATGAGGTTGGCGGGGAAGAAGAAGGCCGCCAGGAAAAACACGGCCGAAGCGGCCATGGAGATTTTGAGTGAGATGGCCAGCACCTTTTCTATGGTGCGCAGGTCGCCCTTGCCCCAGTATTGCGCGGTAAGTACCGACGCGCCCGAGGTGAGCCCAAAGAATAGCAGGGTGAGCACAAACTGCACCTGCCCCGCCAGGGAAGCACCGGACAAAACAATCTCCCCTACCCGGCCCAGCATGATGACGTCGGCGCTTTGCACCCCTACGTTGATGAGGTTTTGCAAGGCGATGGGCACCACCAGGGCCAGCACCTGGCGGTAAAACACTTTTTTGTTGATCTCGTTTTGGATGGTCATATCTCTCCCTCTCTGCAATCAGGCCAAAAAAAACACCGGCCACAAGACCGGAAATTAGGTAATTTTACGTCAATCTGTACCTTTATTCTCTTGTGGCACCCTTTTTTAGTTCCCTTTATTTATCTTAGTATCATACCATATTTTCCGCCGCAAAAGAAGCCCCCTTTTCGCACAGAAGGGGGCTATTGTTTCGTTTTATCGTGTTATTATTGCTCTCCTTCTTCCTGGCAAAGCCTTTGCCAGGAAGGGGGCTATGTGCTATACTGGCAAGGACAAAACCAAAAGGAGCTTTAGCAACAAGACGGAAAAGTGCACGGCTGGTTGCCGTGCACCTGACCGCTAATACTATTGTAGGAGGACACACCGTTTGGAGCTAAAAGCCAGCATCGTGCTACCCAACCTCAATGGCGCCGGGTGGCTAAACGGATGTATCCAAAGCTTGTATGCCCAAACCGAGCAGGCTTTTGAACTGATTGTGGTGGACAATGGCTCTACCGATGAGAGCCTGCCCACCGCCCGGAGATGGGCGGCAGAGCAAGAGAACTGCACCTTGGTGGAGAACGGGGAAAACACCGGCTTTTCCCACGCCGTGAACCAGGGCATCGCCCTGGCGCGCGCGCCTTTTGTGCTACTGTTCAATAACGACGCCTTTGCAAAGCCCGAAATGCTGGAAGCCCTGCTGGGCACCATGGCCTCGTCTCCCAATATTTTTGCGGTACAGTGCCAAATGCTGCGCCATGTAGAGCCAGAAAAAGCCGATGATTGCGGCGATTTCGTTACCCTGCTGGGCTGGGCATTCAAGCGGGGGGATGGGCTGCTAGCCGGGCGTTACCAAAAGCCGGGGCGGGTGTTTTCCGCCTGTGGGGGGGCCGCGCTATACCGCAAATGCCTGCTGGACGAAATAGGTGGCTTTGAGGAACAGTTTTTCGCCTATTTGGAGGATGTGGACATCAGTTGGCGGGCCAACAACCACGGCTACCGCTGCCTGTATGAGCCAAAAGCCGTGTGTACCCATATATGCGGCGCCACCACCCGTGGCACAGGTGGCGGCAGCCAGTACAACGCGTTTAAATCCATTCAAAGCGGGCGCAACAGCCTGCTTTTACCGCTCAAAAACATGCCCCTTTTTATGCTGATTCTCAACTCACCCTTTTTGCTGCTGGGCTACCTGCTGAAAACCCTGGTGTTTCATCTGCGGGGCTTTGGCCAGCCCTGGCGGCAGGGCTGTAAAGAAGGGCTGGCCCTGCTGGGTAAGCTGGATAAAGCCCCCGCCGGTTTTTCCCACCTGCCCCACTACCTCTGGGTACAGGGCAGTTTGATCACGGGCTGCTTTGGCTATTTGGCGTACCGCTGGCTGCGGCTATGGAAGCGCTAGACACCGCCTCGCTTGTGGAAGCGGCCTTCTCGGCCTGCTGCCGCCCACGGATGTTGGCGTTAAAGCCCTCCGAAGCGGTGCGGGAGTGGGGGTCAAAGTTCATGCTGGGGTATTTTTCTTCCAACACCGCGTTGGGGTAGGTTTTATCCATCCATTGCTCCATAAAATTGGTGGCCGGCACGCCGTTGTTACGCTCGCCCGCGCGCCACACCGCCAACCCCGAAATCCCCATGTCCAGCACCAGCAGCACCGCCACAATGATGGTAAGCGGTTTGCCAATTCTGTTGGGAATGCGCTCCACCATTTCGCTGAGGAAGGGCCAGGTGTGGTTGATGAAGATCATGCCCATCAGGCCCCAGCCCACGCCGTACAATAGGTTTGTACGCCCGCCTATGTTCAGCGGCATATTGGAATAGTCCCAACTGGTGCTGTGGAACACCACCTCCTGCACCCAGCTACAGCCGTATTCAAAGGCCAGCCCCAAAATCATCGATACCAGAAAAATAATAAAAGCGTTGTATTTGCGGAAACGGTACAAAAATATCGTGAACATCAAGGCCCCAAAGCCATATACCTGGTTAAACGGGCCATATAGCATGCCGCTACGCCGCATCAGCACCCCGCTGGTGGCCCACACAAAAATCACCTCAAACACCACGCCAATAAAGCTGCCAATCAAAAATATCCACACCAGCTTATAGGGGCTTTCTCCTTTTGCAAAGCTTGCCTGGCCATGGTTTACGTCCCTGTGCTTGAAACGGTGCCGGGGCTGGCGCTTTTTCTCCCACTTGGTGTGCTTTTCCCCGGCAGCCGACGGGCTACCCAGTGGTAATAGAATCTCTTTCATCTTCCTCTCACACTCCTTTAAAAATACGCTGCCAAAGGCCGATGTTTGGCTGCGTCCAGATGCCTTAGTTTATGTTTTTCAAAACATCCTCGGTTTTTGAGTTCTTAGGATTATATCCTATATCGCCCGCGAATTCCACAAAATTTTGACAAATAACCACCAAAGGAGGCACACACAATGGATGAACACCGCCATTTTATGGAGAAGAAACGCCTGGAACGAACGGCCGAAGCGCTGCGCAAAAACCGCATGGAGGCCTTTGTGGTGAATAGCGCCGCCGAGGTGCCCGCCCTGCTGGAAAGCCTGCTGCCCAAAGGCGGCGTGGTGGCCAGCGGCGGTTCTATTACCTTAGAGGAATGTGGAGCCCTGGCGCTACTGCGAAACGGGAACTACCAGTATTTAGACCGCTACGCCCCCGGGGCCGACGCCGACGCGGTGATGCGCGACGCGTTTTCGGCCGATTGCTATTTGGCCTCTGCCAACGCCATTACTGAAGAGGGCGAGGTGTACGAGATGGACGGGCGGGGCAACCGGGTGGCCGCCATCGCCTTTGGCCCAAAGCAGGTGGTTTTGGTGGCAGGCTACAACAAAATTGTGGAGACCAGTGAAGAGGCCCGGATGCGCTGCTACACGGTGGCCGCCCCGGCCAACACCCACCGCCTTCAGCTTAAAACCCCTTGCGCCACCACCGGTGAATGCAGCAGTTGCAACAGCCCCGCCCGCATCTGCTGCACCGAATTGTTGCTGGGCCCCCAGCAAAACCCCAGCCGCGTGAAAGTGATTTTGGTGTGCGAGGACCTGGGCTACTAAAAAATTGGCACGTTAAAAGGCCTTGGGAACCACGGTTCCCAAGGCCTTTTTCTCATGGTTCCTCCGGGCCCGCCTCTGCCCGAGAGTTAGGAGGCGGTCAAGCCGTCTTTTCTATCTGGCCCATCCCTAAGGCCCGGGTGTGGGCAATAGGCTCCCAGCTTTTCTTCTTAAAGAACAGGCTGTACACGGCAATGGGGATCCAGCTTAGCACATACAAGGGGAAGAAACACACCCCTGCCAGTGTGCGCGGCAGCAGCCGCCCACGCGCCAGCTTCATCAGCAGTGCCGCCAATAGCGCCACGCCAACCCAGGCCACAAACGCAAAGGCAATCGCGGTCAGCGCCATCCACAGCACATACAGTGCACCCGCCGCCACCACCTGGTAAATTAGCCAGCCCGCCGTGGCCGCGCCGCATAGCAGGGCCGGTATTTGCAGCCAGGGCATCAAGAAGGTAAGGGCCAAATCCAAGGTGACGGGCGAACGGCTTTTCAGCCCTTGTTTCGCCAGGCGACCACAATAGAGCTTAGCCCCCTGTACGCCGCCGGTACACCAGCGCCGCCGCTGTTTCACAGTCTCCCAAAAATGCAGGGGTTGTTCGTCATATATGACCGCCGCGGGCACATAGTGTACACGCTGGCCCGCCAGCACGCTGCATGCGGTAAACTCATAGTCCTCGGTGATGGTGTGGGTGCGCCAACCACCCAGCTTTTGCAGCAGTTCACTCTTCACCATAAAGCCGCAACCGTTAATCAGCGCCGAAAGCCCCAAGGCCTCCCGGCCCCCGTTATAAAAACGGCTCAGCATCCAGTACCATGCGCTGCCTGCGGTGCTTACGGCCGTGTCGGCCGGGTTTTTGCTATCCCGGAAGCCCTGGGCCACCTGGGCGCCATCCGCCAACGCATCGTTCATCCGCAGCAGGAAATCCTCGTGCACCAGGTTGTCCGCGTCAAACACGCACACGGCGTCGAAACAAGCCTCTTCCAGAATCTGGTCCACCATCTGGGCCAGTACCTCCCCTTTGGAGGAAACCGGGCCTTCGTGGCTGAAGATGGTAGCGCCGTGCTGCAGGGCCACCTCCTGGGTTTTGTCGGTACAGTTGTTCGGGGCCACCATAATGCGGTATAGCTCTTTGGGGTAGTTCATATGGTTAAGGCTGTCGCACAACTGGCCAATCACAGCCTCTTCATTACGCGCGGCCACCAAAAGGGCAAAACGGGCTTTGGGCGGGGTCTTGGGCAGGCTTTTCCCCTTTTTTAGCCCAAACAGGGCCACCACCAGGTAATACACGTTATATAAAGTGAGCAAAGCGCCTGCAATGGCCAGCGGAATGGGCAAAGCGCGTAACAAATCCAGTTCCATAGAGGCATCCTCCTTCCAAGGCAAGTTGCGGTTAAGAGCTCTCTGCACACTAAAACGATTCTCCGGGCTGGTCGGCTTCAAATCAAACAGAAAAAATAAACCCAAGTGGTTTTTCTGTACCAGCCATCGGCTAAATAAAGTAGCAACTAAGCAATAGCAAGCCCCTCCCCACACAGCGCAGGGGCCTGGCATTTTTCCCTATAAGATGTATAATACCATACTCCCGCTATTTCCGCCAATGTCCCGTTGAAAGTAAAACAAACTATTTTCTGGCTAATATTATAAAAAGGCGTATTGTAGCTAGTATTTTGTCATGTTCAATATTTCGGTTTCCTTTTTAGGCACCTTACACAAATTTTACCTTCAATTTTGTGCACATAAAATTACAGAATTTGAACGCTTTTCTTGGACAACATTGCCTAAATGTGATAGTATTTGGAGTACAAGTTGCCGCCCCTTGGCGTTTGCGGCAAGCGGAAGAGATTCTTTCGTTTCTACACGTCTTGTGGGCGAAGAAGGGAACGGATGTATTATGAGTGTTACACCAGACAAGATCCGCAATGTTATGATTGCCGGACACAGCGACTCCGGCAAGACCAGCTTGGCCGAGGCTTTGCTGTTCCACGCCAAGGCCATTGAGCGCCAAGGCAAGGTGGAAGAGGGAAACACCACCATGGATTTCGATTCCGAAGAAGCCAAACGCCGGGTATCTCTTTCCGCGGCGGTGGCGCCTTTCGAGACTGAGGGCGTAAAAGTGAACCTGATTGACGTGCCGGGTCTATTTGATTTTGAACTGGGCCTGTACGAGGGGATTATGGCTGCCGAAAGCGTGCTCATCGCCGTTTCCGGCCGGTCGGGCCTTACGGTGGGGGCGCAAAAAGCCTACCGCCTGGCCGAAAAAATGGGCAAGAGCCGGATGTTTTTTGTGGGCAAGCTAGACACCGAAAACGCCGACTATTACAAGGTATTCGACGAACTGAAAACCGAATTTGGGGCCGCCGTGTGCCCCATTGTCATTCCGCATATGTTGGGCGGGCAAATTGCCTACGTGAACCTCATTTCAGAAAAATGCTTCGTGTATGAAAACGGCGTGGCCAAACAGGTGGATATGCCAGACGTGGGCCCCCGTTACGAAGAGGTGCGGGCCGCCATGTTTGAGGCCGTGGCCGAAACCGACGACGCCCTGATGGAAAAATTCTTCGACGGCACCCCGTTCACCATTGATGAGCTGACCGAAGGGTTGCGCATCGGGGTGAAAACCGGTAGCATTGCCCCCATCCTGTGCGGCGTGCCCACCAAGCTAGAGGCCATGGATATGCTCACCTTCAACATGCGGGTGTTGCTGCCCAGCGCCCAGCGCGGCGGCGCTATGAAAGGCGAAGCCGGCGGCACAGAAACCGAAGTGGAGTGCGACCCCGCTGGCCCGCTAGCCGCCTATGTGTTTAAAACCGTGGCCGACCCCTTTGTGGGCAAACTCTCCTTTGTGAAGGTGGTACGCGGTGTTCTGAAGGCCGATTCCCCCGTGGTGAACAGCCGCACCGGGGAAAATGAAAAGATGGGCAAGCTGTTGTTCCTCAAGGGCAAAAAGCAGATGGACGCAAGCGAAATCAGCGCGGGGGACATCGGCGCCGTCACCAAGCTTTCTGCCACCAAAACCGGCGATACCCTGTGTGCGGCGGGCCATGTGGTGGCCCTCAACCGCCCCGATTTTCCCCACCCCACCTTCAGCATGGCCCTGCACACCACCCAAAAGGGTGATGAGAGCAAAATTTCCACCGCCATGCAGCGCCTGCTGGAAGAGGACGGCACCGTGACCTACCGCATGGACAGCGAGACCATGCAGCAGGTGATTTCGGGCCTGGGCGAGCAGCACCTGGACGTGCTGGTGGCCAAGCTGAAAAGCAAATTCGGCATCGATGTGGAACTGAGCCAGCCCCGCGTTGGCTACCGCGAAACCCTGCGCTAAAAAGTAAAAAAACAGGGCCGCCACAAGAAACAAACCGGTGGGCATGGCCAGTTTGGCGACGTGATCATCGAGTTTGAGCCCATTGAATCGGACGAATTGATTTTTGATGAGCAAGTATTTGGCGGCAGCGTGCCCAAAAACTTCTTCCCGGCGGTGGAAAAAGGCCTGCGGGAAGCGGTGCAGCGCGGCGTGGTGGCAGGCTACCCCGTGGTGGGCTTGAAAGCCACCCTACTGGACGGCAGCTACCACCCGGTGGATTCCAGCGAAATGGCCTTTAAAATGGCAGCGAAGCTGGCCTACAAAGCCGCCCTGCCCGAGGCTTCGCCCGTGCTGCTGGAGCCCATTGGCCTTTTAAAAGCCTTTGTGCCAGATGCAAACACCGGCGACATCATGGGCGAGGTGAACAAACGGCGGGGCCGTGTGATGGGCATGAACCCCGCGGACGACGGGCTGCAATGCGTGGAAGCCGAGGTACCCATGAGCGAAATGCATGATTTCACCACCTTCATGCGCCAGCTTACCCAGGGCCGTGGCCATTACGATTTTGGCTTTGTACGCTACGAACCCCTGCCCCAGCAGCTAGAGGCCAAGGTGGTGGAAGAGGCCAAAAAGATTTTCGCCGACGAAAGCGAAGAGTAAGGCCCTTCCGTTTATGTTTCGATACACCGCCGTTCTTCCGGTTTTCCGGGGGAACGGCGGCGATATTCGTAGGGAAAACCGCATTTTTCCGTAGATGCGAAGCAAATTCCGCAGTTGACAAGCCCATGCTTTTATATTAGAATATAAGGCATCTACTGCGGTGAAAAAGCGGCACAGCGCCGCTTTTTCGGCGTATTTTTGGGGTTCTGTCCGTTTTTTGTGGCACCCCCCTGTAAGGAGCTTGTGAAAACATGCAACAAAAAGCACATATGGTCACCTATGCCGGGCTGGAAAAGCTGGAACAGGAGCTAGACAACCTAAAGACCGTGAAGCGCAAAGATGTGGCCGAGAAAATTAAAGTGGCCCGCGGCTATGGCGATCTTTCTGAAAACAGCGAGTATGACGAGGCCAAAAATGAGCAAGGCATCATTGAAAGCCGGATTGCCGAACTGGAGGCCATGCTAAAAAACATCCACATCATTGATGAAGACGAGCTAACCACCGAACATGTGATGGTGGGCTGCCACGTGAAACTGCGCTACGACGATGGTGATGTGGAAGAGTATGATATCATTGGCAGCACCGAGGCCGACCCCACCGGGGGCAAGATTAGCGACGAAAGCCCCGTGGGCGCGGCGCTGATAAACCACGGCGTGGGGGATACGGTGGAGGTGGCCCTGCCCTCGGGCAACTCTGTCCGCTTTGAAATTTTAGAAATTAGTAAAAGCCATATTTAAATAGTGCGCAAAGAGCAAAGCCGGGTGGAAACCACACCCGGCTTTGCTCTTTGAAAAATTTTAATGGCCCGGCTCTCCAAACTCCCCCTCTGGAACCGTGAGGGAAACGGACACTTTTGCATCCTCGGTGGCCACCAGCTTCAGTGCATACTCCCCTGGTTCTTCCCTGTTTACTACAACTTCCTGGGGGGATTCCTGGGCGCTTTGGCTGGTGTTTTCGGCAATGGTGGCCACCTGCCCCGAGGGGGAAACCAGCACCAGCTTTGCCTTCCCGCCGGAAGACACCGACAGGGAGTACTGCAATACCAAGGCGGTTGGTTCTTCCACATTTTGGTGCCACACCGTTCTGGCCCCTGTGATATTGCCGGTAATGGTATAGGTGTTTCCCTCCTGGCTTCCTTTGTAGTTGCTGGCAACATATTGCTCATTTTTATCGGCTATTTTGGCATCATCCCCGTAAACCGCTTCGTGCTGCGGGCTGGGGCCGCAACCTGCCAGCAACAGCAATGTGGCGAGTAAGGCAATCAAAACCTGTTTCATCTGTGTTTCCTCCACACATTCATTCTCTATCGGGTTCTTCTTTATATTGTAACGATATTTCCTATAGGTTGCACTTCATTTCGCCTATTTTTACGCATTCTTGCCCTGCAAGCTGCAAGGCCGTATAATGGAGGAAGAAAGGCAGGGGTTGTATGCAAAGCACCTTCAAAATAGGCGAGCTGGCACGGCTGTATGGCATTGGGGCCGACACCATCCGCTATTACGAAGAACAGGGTCTCATTCAGCCCCGCCGCGGCGAAAACGGCTACCGCCTTTACAGCATCCATGATATCTGGCGCATGAACGTGATACGCGACCTGCGGGGCCTGGGCTTCCCGGTAGAGCGCATCCGCGTGTATTTGCAAGAGCACAGCATGGAAAGCACCCTTAGCCTGCTGGAAGAGGAACTGCACACCATCGAGGGGCGCCAGGCAGAACTGGCGGCCCTGCGGAAAAATGTGCAAAGCCGCATTGCCAACCTGCGCGAAGCCGGGGCACAGCCCACCGGGCAAATAACGCGGCTGGGGCTACCCCCTTTGCGCTGCCGCCGAATTGCTCAGGATTTCACCACAGACGAAGAGATGGATGTGCTGATGAAGCGCCTGATTGGCCAAAGCGGGCGGTATATCATCGGCTCAAACCAGGTGGGGGCGCAGGTGAAGCTGGGCGGCGACGGAACGCCACAGGGCTATAGCGCCGCATTTATTTTGGATGAAGCGGGCGAAAGCCGGCTGGAGGGGGGGCAGTTTTTGGTGCTGCGCTACCAGGGCGGCAGCGAAAATACCGCCCTATGGTTACCCAAAATGGCCCAGCATGCCAAAAGCCTGGGCCGCCAGCCCACCACCGACGCCCGGGAGCTGATTTGGATTGATATCCATGAAAGCGCCGATACCCGCCAGCATATTACCGAGTTGCAGCTACGCCTGGCCTAGCAGCCCAAGGGAGACAAACCGCCGGGCATATGGTATACTACCAGCAGAAACAAGATGACATAAAGAGGAGTACAGGCATGAGCGAAGAACGGCAGAACCAGCCCGGCGGCGCGCCGGAAGAGAAGGACTATAACGAGCTTGTAGCGGTGCGGCGCGAAAAGCTACGTGTTTTGCAGGAGGAGGGGAAAGACCCCTTTCGGCACACCAAATTCCCGCAAGATAGCTTTGCCGATGAGGTGAAAGCCCGTTTTGTGGACCCACCCGAGGGGGAAATGGGCCCTACCGTGGCCATGGCCGGGCGGATGATGAGCAAGCGTGTGATGGGCAAAGCCAGCTTTGCCGACCTGCGGGACACCACCGCCACCATTCAGATGTACATCAAGCGCGACGACGTGGGCGAGGACGCCTACAAGGAATTCAAAAAGTTTGATATTGGCGACATCGTGGGTGTGAAGGGGCATGTGTTCCGCACCAAGATGGGCGAAATTTCGGTACATGCCACCGAGATTGTGCTGCTGGCCAAAAGCCTGCTACCCCTACCGGAAAAATTCCACGGCCTGAAAGACCAAGAACTGCGTTACCGCCAGCGTTATGTGGATTTGATTGTGAACCCCGAGGTGAAGGACACCTTTGTGCAGCGCAGCCAGATCATCCGCGAAATTCGCGCTTACCTGGACGAGCGCCGCTTCATGGAGGTGGAGACCCCCATTTTGCAGGTGCAGGCCGGGGGGGCTTCTGCGCGGCCCTTCATCACCCACCACAACACCCTGGATATTGATATGTACCTGCGCATTGCGCTAGAACTGTATCTAAAGCGGCTGATTGTGGGCGGCATAGACCGTGTGTATGAACTGGGGCGGAACTTCCGCAACGAGGGGATGGACCACAGCCATAACCCCGAGTTCACCATGATGGAAATTTACCAGGCCTACACGGACTACGAGGGCATGATGGACCTGTGCGAGGATTTGATGCGCACCGTGGCCCGTAAGGTGCTGGGCGACGCGGCCAAAATTCCTTACAAGGGCCAGGAGATTGATTTGGAAAGCCCCTTCCGCCGGGTATCCATGCGGGAGGCCGTGCAGCAAAAAACCTCCCTCGCCTGGGACGCGTTGAGCCTGGAAGAAGCCAAAGCTGAGGCCAAACAGCGCGGCATAGCGTTTGAAGACTGGCACAGCAAGGGCGAATTGCTGAACCTGTTCTTTGAGGAATACTGCGAAGCCGACCTCATCCAGCCCACCTTCCTCACGGGGCATCCTGTGGAAATTTCCCCCCTCTCGAAAAAGGACCCGCTGAACCCCGGCTACACCGAGCGTTTTGAGCTGTTTATTGCGGGGCACGAATATGCCAATGCATTCTCGGAGCTCAACGACCCCATTGACCAGCGCCAGCGTTTTGAATACCAGGAGATGCTGAAAAACAAGGGCGACGAAGAGGCCAGCGGCGTGGACGAGGATTTCCTCAATGCGCTGGAATACGGCATGCCCCCCACCGGCGGCATCGGTATTGGGGTAGACCGCTTCGTGATGCTGCTAACCGGGCGGGAGAGCATCCGCGACGTGCTGTTGTTCCCCACCATGAAGCCTTTGGGCGAGTGAGCATGAAAGCCAAGGTCGCCGCTTTTTTCTAAAAAAGCGGCGACAAAAAATGTACCAGGGCTAGCCGCAAACGCAGCTTTGCGGCTAGCTACCAGTTTTTGGGGGCTGGGTGCTTTTTTTAAAAAGCGCCCAGAAACGCCCTCACAGCAAGGGAGAATGCAGCATGAAAATTATGGCAGTAGACTATGGCGACGCCCGCACAGGCCTGGCCGTGTGCGACCGCACCGAGACACTTTCCAGCCCGGTGGGCGTGATTGAAGAAAAAAGCATGGCCAAGGTGGCCGAGCAGATTATCCATGCCAGCCGGGAGTTTGAGGTGAAGATGGTGGTGCTGGGCCTGCCGGTGAACATGGACGGCAGCGAGGGCGCCCGGGCCCAAAAAACCCGGAAGCTGGGCGGTATTTTGGAAAACCTGCTGGATGTGCCGCTGGAGTATTGGGACGAGCGGAACACCACCAAAAGCGCCGAGGGCCTTTTGGGGGAAGCGGGGGCCTATGGTAAAAAACGCAAAGCCCTGGTGGACGCCGTGGCCGCCACCATCATTCTGGATAGCTTCCTGGCCCGCCGCCGCATCACCATGCAGTAACTTGGCGTATACAATACCGGCGCTTGCCCCTAGGTCTTAGGCAAGCGCCGGTATTTTTTCTTTTTTTCCGGTTCGCAGCTTTGTGCAGCCCGCGAAGAGGGGCGGGAACTGGGCCCCGGTTACTGATGTGCGGCGGCCCGCTGCAGCTTGGCCGCCGGGCTTTTGGCCGGGCGGAACAGCAGGAACAAAAACAGTGCCAGCACCGCAAAACCTGCCGCAGTGCCCAGGGTGAAGCCAGCCCCGGCGGCAAAGCTGCCAATTTGATACACCATCAGGGAGATGGCATAGGCAAACAGGCACTGGTAGCACACGGCGAACACCGTCCACCGGGCGCTTTGCATCTGGCGGCGAATGGCCCCAATGGCGGCAAAGCAGGGGGCACACAGCATGTTAAAAAGCAAAAAGGACATCCCCGCCACCGCGCCGGGCAAAATGGCCTGCATGTAGCCCCACATGGGGGCGGAATCCTCCAGCACGCCTTCGGCCACACCGCCCGAAAGCCCCTGCAAGATGGCCAGGGTAGACACCAAATTCTCCTTGGCCACCAGCCCCGAAACAACACCCACGGCGGCCTGCCAGTTGCCAAAACCCAGCGGTGCAAACACTGGAGCCAGCGCGCCGCCCAGCATGGCCATCAGGCTATTTTGCACGTTCTCCACCATGGCAAACCCGTTTTCAAAACCGAAGCTGAGCAAAAACCAAATCGCCACACTGGAAATAAAAATCACCGTACCGGCTTTTTGTGCAAACCCGCGCACCCGCTCCCACACGTGCAGCAGCATGGTTTTGGCGCTGGGCAGGTGGTATTGGGGCAGTTCCATCACAAAGGGGGCGGTTTCCCCGGCAAACAGGCGGGTCTTTTTCAGCATCACCCCGGTGGCCAGTACGGCCCCCACCCCGGCAAAGTACACCACCGGAGATACCCACCAGGCCCCGCCCAGCAAGGCTCCCGCAATCAGCGCGATGATGGGCAATTTGGCCCCGCAGGGAATGAAGGTGGTGGTAATCACCGTCATGCGGCGGTCTTTCTCGTTTTCAATGGTCTTGGCCGCCATGATGCCCGGCACCCCGCAGCCCGAGGAGATGAGCATGGGGATAAAACTTTTCCCCGAAAGCCCAAAGCGCCGGAAGATGCGGTCCATCATGAACGCCACACGGGCCATGTAGCCGCAATCCTCCAAAAAGGTGAGGAACACAAACAGGATGGCCATCTGCGGCAAAAAGCCCAGCACTGCCCCCACGCCGCCAATGATGCCGTCCACCACCAAGCTGGTAAGCCAGGCGGCCGCCCCGGCGCTTTCCAATAGGGCCAGCGCCCCGCCGGATATCCACTCCCCAAACAGCACGTCGTTCGTCCAGCCGGTTACCACGTCCCCTAGGCTGGAAACAGACACATAGTACACCAGCGCCATGACCACGGCAAAAATTGGTAGGGCCAGGAAACGGTTGGTCACCACCCGGTCAATTTTATCCGATAGGCTGGCCACGCCTGTTTTTTGCTGTACGGCCCCCGCCACAATGCCGCAGATGGCGGTGTAGCGCTCGGCGGTGAGGATGCCCTCGCTGTCGTCCCCATAGGCCTCTTCCAGCCCCGCCACCAAATCGCTCACGGTTTTTTGCTCGGCCTCGCTCAGCGCCAGCGCGGCCGTGGCGGCGGTGTCCCGCTCCAGCAGCTTGATGGCATGCCAGCGTTCTTGCTTTGGCTGCACCCGGCCATGCACCAAGGCCGCAAGCTGCCGCAGCACCGTCTCTGTGTCTTCGCCAAAACGCAGGCCCTGCGGCGCCGGGGCCTTTTCCTCCGCCAGGCGGGCGGCCAGCAGGGCCGCTTCTTGCACGCCCTCCCCTTTCAGGGCGCTGGTTTCCACCACCGGGCAACCCAGCTTCTGGGCCAGTTTGTCCACATCGGCCTTCTGGCCGTTTTTACGCATCACATCCGCCATGTTCAGCGCCACCACCACCGGCAGCCCCAGTTCCAAAAGCTGGGTGGTGAGGTAGAGGTTCCGTTCCAAAGAGGTACCGTCCACCACATTCAAAATGGCGTCGCAGTCCTCGCTTAGCAAAAATTCACGGCTTACGGTCTCCTCCGGCGAATAGGGCGACAGCGAATAGGCGCCCGGCAGGTCCACCACCAGCACCTCTGCATGCCCCCGCAGTTTTCCCTCTTTTTTCTCCACCGTAACGCCCGGCCAGTTTCCCACCCGCTGGGCCGCCCCGGTCAGGCCGTTAAACAGGGTGGTCTTTCCACAGTTCGGGTTACCCGCCAATGCCAGGCGGCAGCTCTCCTTGCTCATGTTACTCTCCTTATGGCGCGCCAGCCCTGGGCCGGTTTCTATAAGTTAGCTATTGCTAACCATTGGGTGCGCCGCTCTCTTGTTTTCGTTTTTTCCGTGCCACACCTAAGGCTAGGCACCCGCAAACTCCACCAAAATGCCCTCTGCCTCGCTTTTTCGCAAGCTGAGGGAATAGCCGCGTAGCTTCACCTGCACCGGGTCGCCCAGGGGGGCCACCTTTTCCACATACACCTCTGTGCCGCGGGTCACGCCCATATCCATGATTCTGCGCTTCAGCGCACCTTCCCCTTCTAATCGTAGCACCCGCAGGTGTTCACCCGGCTTTGCCTGGCCCAAACTTCGCATCTACTATCCTCCTATTCTGCTTCGCCAAAACGGCGGTTTTTCCCTAGTCTTTTTCATCGGTGGCAGGCGCCACCAGCAGGCAGCGCGCTAGCTGGCTATCCAGCGCCACCCGGGCGCCTTTCACCTCCACCAGGGCGCCCCCACCAGTTTGGGCCACCACCCGTAGGGGGGTGTTTTCCACAAAGCCCAGGCTTTCCAGCAGGCCCTTCTGCGCGGCCTTTGCATGCAGCTTTACCACCCGCATTTCCTGCCCGGGCCGCGCAGCGCACAGCGGCAACATCTCTCGCTTTGCGCCTATGTCTTTTGGGGCACAGCTTGGCATACGGCACCTCCTTTGGCGTCGCGATTGCATTTTGTTAGCAGTTGCTAACCATTCCGTGCATCAATATATCACATGGCAGAAAAAAATGTCAAGCCTCCACTTCACCCTTTTGGCACAAAAAAGGCGGAAAGCCCTTTGGCTTTCCACCGTTTTAGCTTGTATATTTTCTTTTCTCCAAGGGCCAAAAAGGGGGCTTATCCCCATTTTTCCTGGGTGGAGGAAACCGCCTCCACCAGGTCGCCGTCGCGTTTGAATTTCACCTTTTCCATCGGGCGGTTCACCTCATAGGCGCGGGTATCTATGCGCACCACCACACCGGGAAACACCTTGCCGCGCACCACCACATTCACCGCGCTAAAGCTATCCACCGTGCGTTTTAGGCGGGCACGCTCTGCCTCCAAGATGTTCAGCACGCTCATGGCCTGGTCTTTTTTCGCCACCATGTCGCGGTATTCGGGCGCATTTTTGCCCTTATCCGGTTTTTGGCGGTTCAGTTTTTCATAGGTGGCAATATTTTGCAAGTAGTTTTGGATATCCTGCGTCAGCTTCACCAGGCGTTTTTGCACCCCTTCAAAGCGCTCTATCAAATCCGGGCCCATGCCCACAGATACCTCTGTGCTGCCCGAATGGTCGCCCAATTGCTGGCACACCAGGCCCCCTTTGGCATACACCGAAGAATTGCACACCATGCCACGGCCACCGGCCACCCGCACCCGGCCCTCGGCCTTCACGTCGCAGCCCAGCAGGTGGTTTGCACACACGTCCCCCCCGGCCTTGATATTCACCGATTCGAACACCTGGCCCCAGACATTCTCCTTGGCCTCCACCTGCCCTATTTCGCCAGAGCAGCGCATTCCGCCGCCCAGCAGCACATTGCGCCCCGCTTTGATGGTGGCATGCTCACAGCGGCCCCCCACAAACACGCTGCCGCCCGCGTTCACGGTGCCGCCCGCGTGTACGTCGCCCTCTATCACCACATTGCCCTCAAACTCTGCGGGCCCGTCCTCGGCAGAAAGGCTACTTAGGTGTAACACCGGGGTGAGCACCAGTTCATTGTTCACCATGTTCAAATGGCTGCGCACGGGGGCAATATACTGCATCCCATCGGCGCTCATCTCAAAACCGCTGCCCTTTAGCACCGTCCCGTCTTTGGGCTCTTTGGGGGGCACGTCCTCCCCCTTCACGCTTCGCCCAGGCACACCGGGTTTTTCCGCCACCACATTGGCCAGCACCTGGCCCTCTGCCACCTCTTGCAAAAAAGTGAGGTCGTCAAAAATCAGGCTTCCGTCGCTGTTGGCACGCAGGCCGGTAAAGGGTTTTACCTCCACCTGCATGGTGAAACTCCCCCCCTCGGGGTCCTCCGGCTCGCTGCCCCGGGCCACCTCCAACATCTCAAAGGTTTTCCCGCTATCCAGCGCTTTCTGAATCATGGCGTCCTGCACGCCATACACCACGCCATGCTGGGGCAGCCATTCTTTCACTGCCTCTACCGTATATTTTACCCCCTTGGGGGGCGGCGCTAAAATCACCCAGGCGCGCATTTCGTCCGGGCTGATAACAACTTTGGAACCTTCTGCGAAGATTTGCGACATATCGCCCATAAAATCCTCAAACTCCATTCTTCCGGGCGGCAAAAAATAACCGGCCGAACCAAAAAACTTTTGCGGCGCACGGCCAGCCCTTGCTTTCAAGACCACCCGGCAACTTTATACGATTATAAAGGAAAGGGGGAAACAGCGCAATCATTTTTTCTGGTGCCGGGCCTCTGCGGGGCGCCCAAACAGGCGGCCCGGGCCTGTGTGGGCACTTAAATTCTTTCGGCTTTTGTTTTTTATTACGTATTTACGTTTGATATTTAACTGACTCAAATTTGACAAATAGTCAGCCCTGTGATAAACTTCCCTATATTTCCACCCGCTATGGACGACAATACCCAGCTAAAAGAGGGAACTTCCCCATGCGCATCACCAAAACACCCGAAGAACGCAAAAGCGAACTGATTGCCGCCGCCCGCCGCCTATTCGATGAACGGGGGGTGCAAAAAACCCGTGTGTCCGACATTGTGAAACACGTGGGGGTGGCCCAGGGCGTGTTCTATTACTACTTCCGTTCCAAAAACGAAATTGTGAACGAAGTCATACGCCAGGTGGACGCTGAAATGGAGATTCAGGCCACCGCCATTTTGGCTGATACACAGGCCAGCTTTTGCCAAAAAATCTCCCGTTTCATAGAGCTGTTCCTGGGCTTGGTTGACCAGTTTCTGGCCGATGGAGAGACCAACCTGGCTGCTTTGAACCTGGAGGAGACCACCAAAAGTGGCCCCGCTGTGCGTGGCAGTGCCATCCTTACCGAAAAACTGTTGCGCCTGGTGCGCCAAGGGGCCGCCGAAGGGCAGGTGCCCGCCAACTTCCCGGAAGAAAGCCTATTGGTGCTGCTGTATGGCCTGCGCACCCTGGCGGGCAAACGCCTGCCCAGCCGGGAGATGATATACACCATCGCCGAGCAAAGCCTGTGCCTGCCAAAGGGCCAGTTGCTTCAATATTGTAACAAGCAGCCCCCTGCGGATATGATAGGATACTCACGGCCCGGCACTGCCTAGCGCAGATTTAGGTTCATTGCCCTTATACATCACGTTTTGTATGAAAGAGAGGACGTTTCTGTATGGATGCACACAGCCGCCCCACCGCCGAATTGTTGGAGGAACTGAAAAGCACCCCTGCCGCTGGCCTTACGGGGGAAGAAGCCGCGGCAAGGCTGGAAAAGTACGGTAAAAACCAGTTGGCCGCCACCAAAAAGCAGGGCATGCTTTCCCGCTTTTTGGACCAGTTTAAGGACCCCATGATTCTCATTTTGCTGGCGGCCGCCGTGGTTAGCTTTGTGGTGGCTCTCAACGGGCACGACAGCAAGGAGTTTTTTGAGCCCTTGCTCATCCTTCTCATCGTGGTGGCCAACGCCATCATGGGGGTAAGCCAGGAGAGCAAGGCGGAAAAAGCGCTGGACGCCCTGAAAGAGATGAGTGCCCCCCATGCGCGGGTGCTGCGTGGCGGCGCCGAACAGGTGGTGGATTCGGCCCTGGTGGTGCCCGGCGACATTGTGCTGATAGAAGCAGGCGATTTTATTCCCGCCGATGGCCGCCTGCTGGAAAGTGCAAGCTTAAAATGCGAAGAGAGCGCCCTGACTGGGGAAAGCGTGCCCAGCGAAAAGAACGCCAGCGCCGAGGTGGCCAAGGACGCCCCCCTGGGCGACCGCCTGAACATGGTGTATTCCGGCTGTTCTGTGGCCTATGGCCGGGGGCGCTACCTGGTTACCGCCACGGGCATGAGCACTGAAATGGGCCGCATTGCCGGTATGCTGAATGCCGAGCACAACGAGGCCACCCCCTTGCAGCTCAAGCTGGCCAAACTCTCCAAGATGCTGGGCATCATGGCCGTGGGAATTTGTGTGCTCATCTTCATTCTGGGCCTGGTGTTCGGCATGCCCATCATGGAAATTTTCATGACCGCCGTCTCCCTGGCCGTTTCGGCCATTCCGGAAGGCCTGCCCGCCATTGTCACCATCGTGCTGGCCATTGGGGTGCAGCGCATGGTGAAGAAAAACGCCATCATCCGCCGCCTGCCCGCCGTGGAAACCCTGGGCTCGGCCTCTGTGATTTGCAGCGATAAAACCGGCACCCTCACCCAAAACCGCATGACCCTGGTGCGGGCCTGGCAGGCGGAACAGGACGCCGACGAGGAGATTGGCAAGGAAAACGGCCCGGCGGTGCGCCAGCTTTTAGACTATGCCACCCTGTGTACCGATGGCTCCATCGCCCTTGAGGCAGACGGTAAGGTCACCCACCTGGGCGACCCCACCGAGACTTCCATCATCTTGGCGGCGCAGCAAAACGGCAGCCCCAAAGAAAAACTGGCCGAGGAGCACCCCCGCCTGGGCGAGGTTCCCTTTGATTCCGACCGCAAGCTGATGAGCGTCATCTGTGATTTTGGCGGCAAAAAGCTGGTGATTACCAAAGGCGCCTTTGATTCCCTGGCCCCGCTGTGCGTGAAAGGGGACACCGAAAAAGGCCGCCGCCTGTGCGACGAAATGAGCGAAAAGGCCCTGCGCGTGCTGGCCGTGGGCTATAAAGAGATAGACACGTTGCCCACGGCCCTCACCAGTGAAACCGTGGAAAACGGGCTTACTTTCCTGGGGCTGGTGGGCATGATTGACCCCCCGCGGCCCGAGGTGCGCGAAGCGGTGAAGGTGTGCCGCGCCGCAGGCATTCGCCCGGTGATGATCACCGGGGACCACGTGGTGACCGCCTCGGCCATCGCACAGGATTTGGGCATTCTGCGCGAAGGGGAAGAGAGCGTAACCGGGGCCGAACTGGCCAAAATGAGCGAAAAGGAACTGAGCGAGCGGGTGGACGATATCTCGGTGTATGCCCGGGTATCCCCCGAGGATAAAATCCGCATCGTGAAAGCCTGGCAGAGCCACGGCGAGGTGGTGGCCATGACCGGCGACGGCGTGAACGACGCCCCCGCCCTCAAAGCCGCCGATATCGGCTGCGCCATGGGGATTACCGGCACAGACGTGGCCAAGGGCGCCGCCGATATGACCCTGACCGACGACAACTTCACCACCATTGTGGACGCGGTGAAGGAAGGCCGCGGCATCTACGATAACATCCGCAAAACCGTGGCCTTTTTGCTGGGCACCAACATTGGCGAGGTGCTAACCGTGCTGTTTGCCATGTTTGTGTGGCGCACCAGCCCCCTGCTCAGCATGCAACTGCTGTGGATCAACCTCGTTACCGACGGCCTGCCCGCCATCGCCCTGGGGCGCGAGCCGGTGGAAGACGACGTGATGCAGATGAAGCCCCGCCCCAAGGATGAGAGCATCTTCGCCCACCACATGGGCGCCCAGGTGCTGTTGCAGGGCGCCATGTTCGCCGTTCTCACCCTGTCGGCCTTCGCCATCGGCTACTTTTTCGCCCCCGCCGGGCAAAGCCTGGCCGAAGGGCGCACCATGGCCTTCATCGTGCTGGCCCTCTCGCAGGTGTTCCACTCCTTCAACATGCGCAGCCGCCACAGTCTGTTCAAAATCGGCTTCTTCACAAACAAATACCTGACCCAAGCCGCCCTCATCAGCCTTGTGCTGATGGCGCTGGTGGTGTTTGTGCCGCCGCTGGCTTTGGCTTTTGGCCTGGTGCAAATGTCCCCCGTGTTCTACCTCATCGCTTTGGGGCTGTCTCTCATCCCCCTCCCGGTGCTGGAAATCAGCAAGGCCACCGGCCTTCTCAAACACGAACGTCACCTGCGGAAATAGCAAACGCCCGGGAAGCCAAAACGGCTTTCCGGGTTTCTTCTTTCCCCTTTCGGATAAGTGAAATTTTTGCAAACAATTGCGCCAAAGCCCCACTTTTCATTGACTTGCCCCTTGCAGGCTTCTATACTGAATAGATAGCGCGGCATACAGGCTGGGCCGTGGCAAATGCTGCGGCCTTTTACCATACAACCCCTCGCCCTTACACCCTTCCGCCCACCTTTAAAAACAACCTTATGATACATTCTTCGATGTGGAAAAACCTATGGCGCGAAATCCGCTCCTCACTCAGCCGCTTTATTGCTATCTTTGCGATTATGGCCCTGGGCGCGGGTTTCTTTGTGGGGCTCAAATCCACCGGGCCAGACATGGCCCACACCGCCGATTTGTTTTACCACCGCCAGCACCTGGCCGATTACCGCCTGCTGTCCACCTTTGGCTTCACAGAGGGGGATATCAGCGCTTTACGCGCCAGTGGGGATTATTCCGCCGTGATGGCCAGCTACGGCGTAGACGCCCTGGTGGATACCCCCACGGGCCCCACGGCGGTGCGCTTGCAGGGCCTTCCCCCCGGCGAAAACGAGGACGTGCTCAACCGCCCCACCCTCACCGAAGGGCGGCTGCCCCAGGCGAAAAACGAGTGCCTGGCCGATAGCCAGGGCACCTCCCGCATCGGGGATGTCATCCAGCTTTCCAGCGGCAACACCGAGGCCACCCTGGATTTGCTTAACCAAAAGGAGTTCACCGTGGTGGGCCTTGCCTCCTCTCCGGCCTTCATCTCCTTCACCCGGGGCAACACCAACATCGGCAATGGCCGTATCGACCAATTCTACCTCATCCCCGAAGACGCCTTTAGCCCGGAATTCTACACCGACGTCTACCTGCGCGACGCCCAGGCCGAGGAGATGGACAGCTTCGACGCCGAATATGAGGCCCAAACCGAAGCCGGGGTAACAAACCTGGAGGGCTTTGGGCAGCAGCGCGCCACCCTGCGTTACCAGGAGATTGTGGGCGAGGCCGAGGCTGAACTGGCCGACGCCGAGACCGAACTGGCCGACGGCTGGGCGGAATACGAGGAAAAACGCGCCGACGCCGAGGCCGAACTGGCCGATGCCGCGCAGGAACTGGCCGACGGCGAGGCCAAAATAGCCGATGGGCAAGAACAAATCAACGAAAACACCCTGAAATTGCAGGACGCCCAGGCGCAGCTTTCCCTGGGGGAGAGCCAGATGGCGGCCGCCGGTGCCACCATTGCGGAAAACCGCGCGAAACTGGAAGAGGGCGAAACCCAGTACAGCGAGGGCAAGGCCCTGTACGAAAGCGGCCTGGCGCAGTATAACCAGGGTTTCAGCGAATTCAGCGCCCGCAAGGCCACCTGGCAGGTGGGGCAGGACCAGTACAACGCGGGGCTTGCCCAGTATAACCAAGGCCTGGCCCAGTGGGAGGCCCAGGCCGCCCAGCTAGAGGGGCTGCGGAACGCCAAGGCCCAGCTAGAGGGCGCCGCCGGGGCCATGCAGGCCCTGCTTCCCGCCACCACCGCGGGCGACGCAAACGCCATCGCCCAGTTTTCGGCCACCGCCGGGGGGGCCGCGGCCAGTTTGCTGGCCCTCAGCGGGCAGGTGGCCGCCCTGCCCGGGGTAGACCCCGCCCTGCCCGCCGGGCTTTCCGCTGCGGCCAGCGGGGTGCAGGCGGCGCTTACGGGCAGCGACTATGCCGGGGCCATCGCCAGTGTTGCAGGCGGTGCGGCGGCGCTACAGCCCCTACTGGATGCCGTGCAGGCACAGCTAGACACCGCCAAGGCCCCGCTGGACGCTGCCAAAGCACAACTGGACGCCAGCAAGCCCGCGCTGGACGAGGGTGCGGCGGCATTGGCCCAGGGGGAAGCACAGCTTGCCGCCAGCCGTGCCACCCTGGACGAGAGTGCCCAGCAACTTTCCGATAGCCGCGCCACCCTGGACGCCGGCTGGCAGGCCCTACAAGCCGGGGAGGCCCAACTGGCGGCGGGCCGTGCCGAGCTGGAGGACGCCCGCGCACAAATTGCCGAGGGGGAGGACCAGCTTGAAAAGGCCCGCACCGAATTGGCAGACGCCCGCACCACCCTAGCGGAAGGCCGCACCGAGTACGAGGACGGGCTGGCCACCGCCGAGGCGGAATTTGCCGACGCCGAAGCCGAACTGGCCGACGGCCAGGCCAAGATTGATGACGCCCGGGCCGAGCTGGCGGATTTGGAGCCGCCCGAATGGTTTGTGTTTGACCGCACGGCAAACCCCGGCTACACGGGCTTTGCCTCCGATACCCACCGCATCGATTCCATCGCCCTCATCTTCCCGGTATTCTTTTTCCTGGTGGCCATCCTCATCTGCCTCACCACCATGACGCGGATGGTGGAGGAAAACCGCACCCAAATCGGCACCCTCAAGGCCCTGGGCTATTCCAAGGCGGCCATCGCTTTTAAATACCTGTTCTATGGCATTTTTGCCAGCTTCACCGGGTCAGTGGCGGGGGTGCTCATCTGTAGTTGGGTGTTCCCCGTTGCCATTTGGGAGGCCTACGGCATGCTGTACATCCTGCCCTCCCTCACCGTTTCGCTGCACCCTGTGTTTGCCCCGGCCAGCGTGCTGGCCAGCGTGCTATGTACCGTGCTGGCCACCCTGGCCGCCTGCATGGGCGAATTGCGCAGCGTGCCCGCCACCTTGATGCGCCCCAAGGCCCCAAACCCCGGCAAGCGCATTTTGCTGGAACGCGTGCGCCCCTTGTGGCGGCGGATGAGCTTTACCCAAAAGGTGACCAGCCGGAACATCTTCCGTTACAAAAAACGCTTTTTTATGACGGTGATCGGCGTTTCGGGCTGCACCGCCTTGCTGCTTACCGGGTTTGGCCTGCGGGATTCCATCCGCGGGGTCATCCCCGCCCAGTTTGGGGATATCTACCTGTATGACGTGACCGCCGCGCTAGAGGACCCCAGCGATTCTGAGGCTTCCACCCCCCTGAACGGGACCCTGCCCGGCCTGGGAGATAGCCTTTACACCACTCTTTCTAACCTTACCGTGCGCTTTGAGGGCAAGGACAACGGCACCATGACCACCTCCCTGTACGTGGCCCAGCAACCGGAAAGACTGCTGGATTTCATGGTGTTCCGAGACCGCGCCACGGGCGAAAACATCCCCTTCCCGCAGGGGGACGGGGTGCTGGTAACCGAAAAACTGGCCGAGCACCTGGGCGTGCAGCCGGGCGATAGCATTGAACTGGTGCTGGCCGGGGAGCCCACCGTGCAGGCCACCGTGGCGGGCATTGTGGAAAACTACCTGCAAAACTATGTGTACATCACCCCCAGCACCTACGAAAGCCTGCTGGGCAAAGCCCCGGAATACAACACCATTCTGCTGCGCTATGCCGAGGAGGAAACCCGCAGCAGCGAAGAAATGGTTACCGCGCTGGTGGACACCGAGGGTGTGGCCGGAGCCATGGACGTGGCCGACCTGCGCGCCCAGTTCGACGACATGATGCAAAGCCTGGACGCCGTGATTTGGGTGGTCATCTTCTCGGCGGGGCTGCTGGCCTTTGTGGTGCTGTACAACCTTACGAACATCAACATTGGCGAACGCGCGCGCGAAATTGCCACCTTGAAGGTGCTGGGCTTCTACCCGCGGGAGGTGGGCTCCTATATCTTCCGCGAGAGTTTCTTCCTCACCCTCATCGGCTCGTTTTTGGGGCTGGGGCTGGGGCTTATTCTGCACCGCTTCGTCATCAAAGCCGCCGAGATTGACGAAATTATGTTTAAACGCGAGGTAGGGCTGTTCAGCTTTGTGTTCTCGGTGCTGTTCACCCTGCTGTGCATGGGCCTGGTGGATTTGGTGATGGCCCGCCGCTTGCAAAAAATAGACATGATTGAGAGTTTAAAATCCGCCGAATGATTTTTGGCCAGGGCTGTGGTATACTAAAAAAGATCTGGCGGCCCCCGTGGCTAGCCCCCGAAAGGACGAGTGAGCGTGAACCTGCACAAAGAAAAACAAGCGCTGCGCCAAGACGCGGCCAAGCGGCTAAAAACCCTGGACGCGGCGTACCTGGCCGCCAGCGACGAGGCCATTCTCCACCATGTTCTTTCCCTGCCCGCCGTGAAGGCGGCCCACACCGTATTTTGCTATGTAAGCGTGGGCAAAGAACCGGCCACCGGGCGTTTGATTGAGACCCTGCTGGCCATGGGCAAGCGGGTGGTGGTACCCCGCTGCCAAGGTGGCGGCATCATGGACGCCTGCCCCCTCTCCTCTTTTTCAGAGTTGCTGCCCGCCCCCTATGGCCTGCTGGAACCGGGCGACGCCGCCGGTGTGGTGCCCCCCGGCGAGCTGGACGTGGTGCTGGCCCCCTGCGTGGCCGCCGATAAACAGGGCGGGCGGCTGGGGCATGGCGCGGGCTATTATGACCGTTTCCTGGCCCAAACCCACTGCCCGGCCTACTGCCTGTGCCGCGGGAAACTGCTCTACAACCAGGTGCCCACCGGGCCGCAGGATATCACAATGGCGCTTGTGGTGACCGAGGAGGGGCTTTTTCCAGAAGCTCTGCCGGAATAGGGAGTGTATCGAATGAAAAAATGTGTGCTTGGCCTTGCTTTGGGCGTGCTTTGCCTGTTGCCTTTGGCCGCCTGTGGCACTGCCAAGGCAGAAATAGTGATGATTCCAGACGCGGCGGGCGTGAATGACGGCTCCTTCAACCAAAGCGCCTGGGAGGGCATCCGCCTGTTTGCCGGGGTAAACGGCAAAAGCTGCAACTACTACCAGCCCACCCGGCAGGAGGATAAGGCCTTCCTCGCCTCCATTAAAAAGGGCGTACACAACGGGGCCGAGGTGGTGGTGCTGCCCGGGCAGGCCTTTGGCTTTATCGTGGGGCAGGCCCAGGTGGATTATCCCGATACCTCCTTTATCATGTTGGACGCTTTGCCGGTAGATGGCCCCGCCGAAAACACCGTGGCCATCCGCTTTGCCGAAGAACAGGCCGGTTACCTGGCCGGGTATGCCGCCGTGGCCGATGGCTACCGTGCCCTGGGCTTCTTGGGCGGGGCGCCGGTGCCGGGGGTAACGGGCTATGGCTTTGGCTTTGTGCAGGGCGCGGCAGATGCCGCCGTGGCACTGGATGCCGCGGTGCAACTGCGCTACGCCTACAACGGCCAGTTTGTGGAAAATGAGGAGGCGCGCGCCCTGGCCGAAAGTTGGTATGCCGAGGGCACCGAACTGATTTTTACCTGTGGCGGGGCCATGAACCGCAGCGTTTTCGACGCCGCCGAAGCCGCCGGGGGCAAAACCATCGGCGTGGATAGCGACCAAGCCCAGGAATCCCCCACGGTGCTTACCAGCGCGGTGAAGGCCCTGGGCACGGCTGCAGGGCAAACCCTGGAGCAGTATTACAGCGGCCAGTTCCCCGGTGGCCAAACTTTGGTGCTGGGCGCCGCCGAGGGCGCGGTGGGCCTGGCCATAGAAAACAGCCGCTTTGCGCATTTTACAAAGCAGGATTACGACGCCCTATTGAGCCGCCTGCGGCAGGGCGGGGTGGAGATTTTGCGGGACGACGATTTGGTCTCCCCGCTGGATTTACTACCCAACCTGCCCCGGCAGTTGACGCTGGACTATCTGAGTTGAATGGTGCGCCCATGCGCGGCGCTTGTGTTGTAGCACCAAAGAAAGCTGGAGGGAACACCATGCTGTTTTATGATGTGATTGCCAAAAAACGCGACGGCGGCACACTGAACGCCGAGGAAATCGACTGCTTCATCCAGGGTTGTGTGAGCGGCGAGGTGCCGGATTATCAGCTCAGCGCCCTGCTTATGGCCATCTACCTGCGGGGGATGGACGCGGAGGAGACCGCCCGCCTCACCCTGGCCATGGCCCGCTCTGGCGATATGATAGACCTCTCCTCCATTCCCGGCGTGAAGGTGGATAAACACAGCACCGGCGGCGTGGGAGACAAAACCACCCTCATCGTCACCCCCCTGGTGGCGGCCTGCGGTGCGCCGGTGGCCAAGATGAGCGGGCGGGGGCTGGGGCATACCGGCGGCACGGTGGACAAGCTGGAGGCCATCCCCGGTTTTCGCACCGAACTGCCCCAGGCAGAGTTCCTGGCCCAGGTGCGCGAAATTGGCATTGCGCTGGCGGGCCAAAGCGGCCAGCTTGCCCCCGCCGATAAAAAACTCTACGCCCTGCGCGACGTGACCGCCACGGTGGGCAGCCTGCCCCTCATCGCCTCCAGCGTGATGAGCAAGAAGCTGGCCGCGGGCAGCAACGCCATCTTGCTGGACGTAAAAACCGGGCGCGGCGCGCTGATTGCGGACTATGAGGGCTCCTTAGAACTGGCTAAGCAAATGGTGGCCATCGGCCAGGCGAACGGGCGGCGCACCGCCGCGTTGATTACCGATATGAACACCCCCCTGGGCCAGGCGGTGGGCAACAGCGTGGAGGTGGCCGAGTGCGTGGCCCTGCTGCGCGGCGGTGGCCCGGCCGATTTGCGCGCCGTGTGCCTGGAACTGGCCGCCGGCATGCTGGAGCTGGCCGGGAAAGGCAGCCTGGCCGAGTGCCGCGGGCAGGCCCAGGCCGCCCTTACAAACGGCAGCGCCTTTGCCAAATTCCGCCAGTTGGTGGCCGCCCAAGGGGGCGACACCCGTTATATCGACGACCCATCCCTCTTCCCCGCCGCCCCCTGCCGCCTGGAACTGCCCGCCTGGGAGGATGGCTTCATCACCTGCATGCAGGCGGCGCAAATTGGCATGGCTTCGGTGCTGCTGGGCGCCGGAAGGCAGAAAAAAGAGGACAGCATCGACCATTCTGCCGGCCTTTTGCTGCACAAAAAAACCGGCGATTCCGTGCAGAAGGGCCAGCCCATTGCCACCCTGTTTGGCCAAACAGAAGAAACCGCCTGCGCCGCCAGGGAACTCTTGCGGGAAGCCATTGCCATAGACACGGCGCCCCCGGCCCCGCAAACCCTTCTCTATGCAAAGGTAGGGGAAAACGGCGTAACACCCTACTAAGCCGGTATTGGGGCGGACAACGTCTTGGCACTCTATTGTGCGCGGCTGCAAAACCCAGCCTATGCCCACCCCGGCTCTTCTGCCCTGCTCCTACACAGGGCCCTTGGCGGAAAACACTTTCCCCCGCCCGGTTATAATTGGCTGCTGCCGGCCCCACACCCCAGATATTTTATCAGAGCCTACCGCAACACCCTGTCATCCCGCCTTCCAGTTCAGGGGTGCCGGCTAAACCAGCACAAAAAAGCCACCGCTTAGGCAGCAGTCTGCCAAGGGTGGCTTTTCCTTATCCTGTAATTTCTTTGCCCCGCAGTAAAGCGGGCAAGCCCTGCGGCCGAAAACCGGTTGGCTAGGCTTCACTAAGCCGTCTTTCCAGTTCTGCATAAAACTGCCCTATATGCAAACCATCCACCAGGCCGTGGTGGCAGGTTACCGATAAGGGTATCAGGGTTTTCCCCTCCTGTTGGAAATGCTTGCCCCAGATGATACGGGGGTTAGTAATAGGCGGATTCTGCACGGGCATTACAATGGAGGTGAAGGAATACCAGGGGGTTGAGGTTATGAAAAACGCCGAGTACACTTCTGTCCCGTTATCAAGGCCACTACCGAGCTTCGATTCCTCGTGCCGCTTCTGCGCATAGGGCAAAAATTCCTCAAAAGGTTTCTCACAATCTAGCTGGCAAGTACACCAAGTTCCATCCTCTTTCATTACCGTATGGGAGCTGGGGCAGCATTCAAACTCCACCAGTTCCCCTTTTATAAGCCGCTGGCGAAACTGGGGCACCGCATTGGCCGCCCCGGCAACCTCATACAAAAAACTGAGAAAAAAGGGGCGGTTCAGTCTTTCAAGTTTTTGCAGCCAGTTCCCCATATTCACATTGACCGTCACGCCCACATTGGGCGAGCAGAACGTCTCATAAAATGCAAGGTGCTCATGGCGGGAAAAGGTGTGTTTGTCAATGCGTTTATATTTTTCCATCTCAATCCTCCAAAGAGTTGCTAGGTAGGTCATTGTTTTCTCAGTCGGCCTTGCGGCTCTCCTGTCTTTCCATACGGGCCAGTTTTTTCTCCAGTTCTGAGATACCGCGGTCTCTCACGTTGTGGTAATCTCTCTGGTTTAGGTCGCCTTTGGGCCACACAGGGCCCCCAACCGGGGCGGTCTTACCACCACGGCCTCTCTCCCAGCAAGGGACGTCTTATCACCCTCTTTCATTTTTTATAAGGGCGACAAATGGCTCCAGCACAGCCCACCTTACGCACTCGGCAGGCTCTTCACCGGCCTCTCATGCGCTAGGCATTTGGCTTGCCGGAGCGGAATGGGCGCCGCGCCTCTTTGTAGCCACCGCTGCAAGGCCTCTACGCCGTACCCAGGCGCCGCCCCAGCTCTTCAAAGAATTGGCCCATGTGCAGGCCATCCACCAGGGCGTGGTGGCATAGCAGCGCCACGGGTATATAGGTTTTCCCCTCCTGGGTGAAGTACTTGCCCCAGGTGATGCGGGGGTTGGAATCCGCCGGGCTGGGGGTGGGCTGCACCAGCGAGGTAAAGGAAAACCAGGGCACCGAGGAGAGGAAAAACAGCGAGGGGGCCTCCTCCCCGTCCTCAATGTCGCCCCCGCACTTCGCTTGCTCCTGGGTTTGGGCCGCATAGGGCAGAAATTCCTCCAACGGCAGGCGGACATCCAGGCGGCAAAAGCACCAGGTGCCGTCCTCTTTCAGCAGGGTGTAGGAACTGGGGCAGTAGGCAAACTCTACGGGCCCTTCCGGCAGGATGCGCTGGCGCAACTGGGGCACCGCATTGGCCGCCCCCGCAACCGCATGTAGGAAACTTAGGAAAAAAGGCTGGCCCTTCTCCTTGCGTTTTTGCAGCCAGCCGCCCATCTCCACGTTCACCGTGGCACCCACATAGGGGTAGGCCAGGGAACAAAAATACTCGTAGTGCTCCCGCCTTGGGAAGGTGGCAAGGTCAATGGGCGTATAAGGTTCCATCTCAGTCCTCCAAATAGCTGCTGGGCAGGTCGTTGTCCTCCCATTTGGCTTTGCGGCTCTCCTGCTTTTCTAGGCGGGCCAGCTTCTTCTCCAGTTCCGAGATACGGCGGTCAATCACATTGGGGTAATCGCGCTGGTTTAGGTCGCCGCTGGGCACGCATGGCCCCACGCCCGGGTGGTGGCAACGCACCACCACGGCCGGGCTGCCCACGGCGGTGGCGTCGCTGGGGATATCGGCCAGCACCGTGCTGTTGGCCCCAATGCGGCTACGCGCGCCAATCACCACCGGGCCCAGCACCTTCACGCCCGCGCCCAGTAGCACACCGTCCTCCACGGTGGGGTGGCGTTTTCCCTTCTGTTTGCCCGTGCCGCCCAGGGTTACTCCATGGTAGATGGTCACATTGTCTCCCACCTCGGCGGTTTCCCCAATCACAATGCCCATGCCGTGGTCTATAAACAGATGCTTCCCTATGGTGGCCCCGGGGTGTATTTCTATGCCCGTAAAACCCCGGCCCCACTGGCTTACCATCCGCGCCAAAAAGAAACAGCGGTGGCGGTACAGCCAGTTGGCCACCCGGTGGTAAATTAATATGTGGAAGCCCGGGTACAGCAGCATCACCTGGGCCAGGCTATTGCCCGCCGGGTCTGTGTCCCGTATGTTCTTCGCGTCGCTCAAAAGTCCCATCACCATACCCCTTTGTTAGCCAAAAAACAAAAACACCCGCAGGCGAAAAAGCCGCCCCGGGCGTTTTAACCGGCTGCTTGTTACACCGGCCAAACAATCCGAAGCGCGCGCACCCAACAACAAAACTGTTTCTTTTGCATGGCCGGCCGCTCCCTTCCGTATCATCTGGTTCCAGTGTAGCACAGCCCCGCCACCCGCGTCAAGAAAGCGGGGGCAGGGCTGTTTTGGCCGTTCTTTAAACAGATGCCGCCTTCACAATGGCTGCAAAATCGGCAGGTTTCAAGCTGGCGCCACCAATCAGGCCGCCATCCACGTTGGGTTTGGCCAGCAGCTCGGCCGCGTTGGCCGCGTTCATGCTGCCGCCGTACTGGATGGTAACACCATCGGCCACGGCCTGGCCATACAGTTCGGCCAGCACCTTACGGATGGCCGCGCAAACCTCCTCGGCCTGCTCTGCGGTGGCGGTACGCCCGGTGCCAATGGCCCACACCGGCTCGTAGGCCACAATCACCTTTTTCATATCCTCGGCGCTAAAGCCCAGCAGGGCAATTTTGGTTTGCATACGCACCAGCTCTTCGGTTACACCCTGCTCACGCTGGGTCAGGCTTTCGCCCACGCACACAATGGCGGTCAGCCCGGCATCAATGGCGGCGCGGGCGCGTTTGTTCACGGTCTCATCGGTCTCGGCAAAATACTGCCGCCGCTCGCTGTGGCCCACCACGGCATATCCCGCGCCCAGCTCACACAGCATCTCGGCCGAAATTTCCCCGGTGAAAGCGCCGCTCTTTTCAAAGTGCACGTTCTGCGCGCCCACCCCCACGTTGGTGCCGCGGCACAGTTCCGCGGCCTGGGGCAGGTCGGTATAGGGGGTGCAAATCACCACGCCGCAGCTAGCGTCCTTCACGGCGGGCAGCAGTTCTTCAATCAGGGCTTTCGCCTCAGCGGCGGTTTTGTTCATCTTCCAGTTGCCGGCAATCACGGCTTTGCGTTTGGCTTTGTCCATCGGGTTCAATCTCCTTTATCACACCATTTGCATGGTATTTTGTTGTGTTTTCGGGGCTGTTGCCCGCCGCTTACTCCGCTTGGATGGCCGCGATGCCGGGCAGTTCTTTGCCCTCCAAGTATTCCAGGCTGGCCCCGCCGCCGGTGGAGATATGGGTCATCTTATCCGCCAGGCCAAGCTGCATCACCGCCGCGGCCGAATCGCCCCCGCCAATCACGGTGGTGGCGCTGCTATCGGCCATGGCACGGGCCACCGCCAGGGTGCCTTTGCACAGCACCGGGTTTTCAAACACGCCCATGGGGCCGTTCCACACCACGGTTTTCGCCCCGGCTATCTCGGCGGCAAACAGTGCCTCGGTCTTTTCGCCAATGTCCAGCCCCAGGGTGCCCGCGGGCATGGCGTCCGCCGGGTAGGTTTTCACCTCAATGGCCGCATCAATGGGGTTTGGGAAACTCTCGGCATTCACAGAATCCACCGGCAGCAGCAGCCGCACACCCTTTTCCTCGGCCTTCTTCATCATCTCACGGCAGTAGTCCAGCTTTTCGTCGTCCACCAGGCTCTTGCCCACCTCATAGCCCTTGGCTTTTAGGAAGGTATAGGCCATGCCGCCGCCAATAATCAGCGCGTCCACCTTGGCCAGCAGGTTGTCAATCACCTTTAGTTTATCGGCCACCTTGGCCCCGCCCAGAATGGCCACAAAGGGGCGCTGGGGCTGGTTCACGGCGTTGCCCAGGTACTCAATCTCCTTGCCCATCAGGTAACCCACCGCCGTTACGGGCACCAGCTCTGCCACGCCCACGGTGCTGCAATGCGCCCGGTGGCAGGAGCCAAAGGCGTCGTCCACATACACTTCGCACAGGCTGGCAAGGTCCTGGCTAAAAGCGGGCTCGTTCTTGGTCTCTTCGGCCCGGAAGCGGGTGTTTTGCAAAAGTACCACATCGCCGTCTTTCATGGCCTCTACGGCTTTGCGGGCATTCTCACCCACCACATT
>CAYYLW010000009.1:0-39596 GCA_964472465.1 uncultured Oscillospiraceae bacterium
TTCTTTTAGTCTCTTTTTCTTTCCAAACTGTCCAATATGTTTGACAAACCTACATGCCAGAATAAAGCAAAAAAACAAGAAAAAAAGAAGCGCCCTATTTTAAATAGCGTGCTTCTTATTGCTTACAGCCTTTATTTTGGCCAATTAATTTTTGTAAAATTATTGATGAAAAAAATACAGAAAAATCCGAATTTAATTTGGGTATTTTCTTTTGATAGTGTAAGCCGATGCAAATCCATGCCCGCATACATTCTTTCACGGTGGTGCCAAAAGCCGCAGGTTACATTATATTTATCTCCTTTTTCATTCAGCCATAGCACCATCATGCAAAATATCAAATTCGGGCGGTGCTATTTTAAAAAGCAGTTGGCGACGCGCCTGTTCCCAGGCGGCCAGTTCCTTTATTCAGATTGGCCATCCCCGTTTAATTCGTCATAAAAAGAACACCCAGGGTGCGCGGGCCACAGTGGGCGGAAATGGTGCCAGAGGCCCGGGTGACATGCAGTTCCGCGAAAGGTATGTGCCGGGCAATTTCGGCACGGGCCAGTAAAATATCCTCCTCGGGAGAGCCGGAATGTGTGATAAAAACACGGGAGGTATCTATGTCTTGCCGGTTTTGCAATTGGTCGGCAATATAATCCGGCAGTACGCGTTCCATGCCGCCACGGTATTTCTTTTGCACCGACATACTGCCCCCGGCTTGGTTATTCACCCCAATACAGGGTTTTAATTTCAGCAAATTGGCGCCAAAGGCCGCCACGGCGCTGCACCGCCCGCCTGCCCGCATGAACTCCAGGGTGTCCAGCACAAAGCTGGCGCTGGTATTGTGCCGCATTTTTACCATTTTTTGGAAAATCTGCTCTGCGGGAAGGCCGGCCTTTATCATCTCCCCAGCCTTTGCCACCAGCAGGCCAAAACCCGAAGAAAGGCTGGCGGAATCCACCACGAAGATATTGCCCAGTTCCTCGGCGGCCACCAGGCAGTTTTGGTAGCCGGAGGAAAGGGCCGAGCCCAGGTTAAAATGAATCACCTGGTAGCCTTCCTGTATCCAGTCTTCAAAATACTTCAAATATTCGCCAGGGGTTACCGCGGCGGTTTTGGGCAGGGTGCCATTTTCTCGGAAAGCCTGGTACATGTCCTCGGCGGTAATTTCTATCCCGTCTATGTAACTTTTGTCCCCTATTTGAATGTGGTAGGGAAACAGGTGTACGGAAAAGCGGCTTGCCAAATCCGGGCCTATATCACAGGTGCTGTCGGCGCTCAAGATAATTTTCTGCATAACAATCTCCTGTGCATCAAATGGTTGGCTTGGCAAAAACCCAAGCCAGGAGGTTCTTCTACCTAAAATAGCAAATCTAAGGGCCAAATACCAGCCACCCAACCTTAAAATCGAAATATTTTCTTTTTCGCAAAAAAGGTGTATGATATTATTACTAGAATTTCATCCTATTTTTTGCCTATTTTCACAAGCAGGGAGAGAGACATGTTGAAAACAGCCATTGTGTGCGAGGGCGGGGCCATGCGCGGGGTGTACACCGCTGGGGTTTTGCAGGCTTTTTTAGAGCGCGATTTTGTGGCGGATATGCTGGTGGGGGTATCGGCCGGGGCGTCGAATGGGGCCTCGTATGTGTCCCGCCAACACGGGCGGGGGTACCGCACCAACGTGGATTATGCGGGGGATAAACGCTACCTAAGCCTACAAAATTACCTGCGTACCGGCTGCCTATTTGGTTTTGATTTTATTTTTGGGGATATCCCCGATTGCCTGGACCCCTTCGATTTTGAAACGTTTCGGGCGTCCCCTTGCGAATACTTTGCCGGGGCGCTGGATATTGAAACCGGGGAGACAGTGTATTTTGGCAAGGAAGATATCCGCCCCGGGTTTGAGGCGGTGCGGGCTTCCTGTTCCATGCCGCTGCTTTCCACGGTGGTGGAGTTTGGGGGGCACAAACTGCTAGATGGGGGCATCGGCGCGCCCATACCGCTGGATAAAGCCCTGGCCGAAGGCGCCCAGCGCATCGTGGTTATTCTAACCCAGCCGCGGGGCTACCGCAAAAAGCCCATGGGTATGCGCCCGGTATATTACGCAAAATACCGGAAATACCCCAAACTGTTGCAGGCCATCCGCATGCGGCACCTGGTATACAACCACACCCTGGAACGTCTGTGGAAGCTGGAGGCCGAAGGGCGGGTTTTGGTGGTGGCCCCGGCCCAGGCTTTGGAAGTGGGGCGCTTTGGCCAGGATCCGGAGGTGCTAAAAACGTGTTACAAGGCCGGATATAAGGACGGCGGCGAGCTGACATTGTGAGAGTAAGGGCACAAAACAGGCCGCCCCTTTTTTGAAAAAAAGGGGCCCCAAAAACGTTCAATCGGGTATCAGGGTAATTCAAGATAAAATGATGAGAAAATACCTGTATGATGGCGGTTATTCCGCCACTATATTTGATATCCGGGGAAATTGACGCGCTGTAAAAAACGATAGAAAATAGCCTGATGATGCAGCCATGCCTTTTAGAACATTGTAAAACCGCAATAAAAACCTTTCTACCAGTGATTGAGCAAACAACAACCGCAGAATCAATTCAAAAATAATCCACAGAATAATATGGTATAAATAGAGAAAAATCCCCCCTAAATATAGGTGGGATTTTTTGTGGTTAACGGGGAGGGACATGGCCGGGGGTGGCTATTTTTTTACCACCGGCACCCAGACCTCATAATGGGAGGTTACGGGGTCATTGTCCAGATAAACTTCAATGTCGGGCGCTTTGCCAAACTCATAGCCCGAGGAGGGGAACCACTCGGTCATGATACGGCTTTGTAGGGCCTGTATGGATTGCGGCGCGCCCTCGCCCTGGAAGATGGCCCAGGTGGCCGCGGGGATGGTGGCTTCCTCCATACCGGCGGGCAGGGGCTTGCTGGAAGGCACGGCGATGTAATACCGCCCTTGGCAACCGGGGGTCATTTCGCTTACGCCCAGCACGCCCATCCCCTCCATGATGCCGCAAAGGGTTTGCAGGGTGCCGTCCTGCCCGGCCTGTATCCACTTTTGGGGAATGGTGCGGAAATTCTCCTCCATCTCACCGCTCAGCGGCATGCCAAGGCCCACAATGCGGAAGGCTTCCTTGTTTTCAATCCTGTACTCCATTTCTTCGGCTCCTTTGATGATAATTTTGAAGCTGATGGGCGGATAGGAAATAAGGCGTGCAGCGGGATTTTTTACCTGGGAGGGGGGTACGCCATGCAGGCTTTGAAACGCGCGGTTGAACGCGGTGGGGGAATGATACCCGTATTTTAGGGCAATATCCAGTATTTTTGCGTCGCTGCTCTGCAAATCGGCCACGGCACGGCTCATGCGGCGGCGGCGGATGTATTCCGCCAGGTTCACCCCGGCCATGTAGCAGAACATCCGCTGAAACTGGTAGGCCGTGCAGCCCGCCCTTTGCCCCAATACCTCGTAGTCAATCTCACCGTCCAGGTTTTCCTCAATATACCCAATGGCCGTGTTCAGCCGCTGTATCCAGTCCACTCAAATCAGCTCCTTGCCCATAGTGTAGCGTAAAACGGGGCGGGCCGTCCTCTCATCCCGCGCGCAAAAAAGGAGAGCCCCGCCAAGGTTTTACGTTTGCCCAAAATGCCCCCGGTAAAAACAAAAGAAATACGGGGGAATCGATTCTTCCATCAAGAACATAGAAATAAAAGAGAGAAAAGCAGACTAAATTCCAAAAGACTACCAGGAAGGTATTAACCAGTTATTTACAACCATTTACATGTGTCAATGCAAAACCAAGATTTCCTAATTTTCCACTTTTACCCTTCTGTTTCCGTTTTCCTATGTACCCGGCAGGGGTTTCCATAGGCCACGGTACCGTCGGGAATATCGTGTGTGACCACACTGCCTGCCCCAATGGTGGCGTGGTTGCCCACCGTGACGCCGGGCAGCAGAATAGCGCTGCCCCCTATCCACACATGATGCCCCACGGTAACGGGCAATGCCGTGGTTAGGCTGAAGGCGAAGTGTTCATCGCTGGTTATTTGCCCTGCCAGACGCTGGGCCGCCTGCAGGGGGTGGGTGGCCGTGTAAATTTGCACATTGGGGCCTATGAGGGCATGGTCACCCAGGGTGATGGGGGCGGCGTCTTGAAAGACACAGTTTTGGTTGATTTCGCAGTGGTTGCCCAAAAAGATGTTCCAGCCATAATCCACATGGAACGGCGGCGTGACCCAAAGCTGTGGGCCGTGGCCCCCCAGCAGGGTATCCAGCAGGGCCGCCTTACCGGCCTCGTCTTCGGAATCCAGCAAAAACAAATCCCGGGTGAGATTTTTGGCCCGGTGCCACTGGGCCAGCAGTTCAGCATCGCCACAATCGTAGGGTAGGCCGGCCAACAGCTTCTCCTTTTCAGTCATCGAAAATTCCCCCAAAATACCAGAATAAAATAGACAAATAATACTGATAAAAATAAAGCCGCAAGACCGGGTTTGATGATTTTAGCCAATTTACCCGGAAATTTATTGGTTTTAAAAGGCAGATAAAAATGCATGGGGAAGATAAATATCCTCCTTGTGGATTTTTTGCCAAGAAAACAGGGAAACCAAGCTGGCAGCGGTGGCCTGCTGGGCGCGGGGCAGCAGGCCACATACATGGGCCAGCAGGCCAATAATTTCTTCGGGGCGGCGGCCCGCCGCGCGCAGGGCGCCCAGGTCCAGGTCCCTATCGCGCTTGGATAGGCGGCGGCCGTCTGGGGCCAGCAGCATGGGCAGGTGGCAAAACCGCGGGGGGGTGTAGCCAAGCTGCCGCATCAGCCAAATTTGGCGCGGCGCGCTGGACAGTAAATCCCGCCCGCGCACCACCTCGGTCACATCCATATCGCCGTCATCGGCGGGGGCAGCCAGCTGGTAGGCAAACACGCCATCGCTGCGGCGCAGAATAAAATCCCCGCACTCCTCTGCCAAATTTTGGCGGTATTCCCCCTGGCAGCCGTCGGTGAAAGCGATGGTTTCGTTTGGCACATGCACCCGAACCGCGCCCGCCCGGCCTTTGGCGGCGGCCTTTTCCGCGGTTAGGCGGCGGCAGCGCCCGCTGTACACGTAGTTGCCGTCGCTTTGGTGGGGGGCGCTGGCCGCGTGAAGCTCGGCCCGTGAGCAAAAACAGGGGTACAGCAGGCCTTGTTTTTCCAGTTTCGCCAGGCACTCCTCATAAAAAGAGGAACGCTGGCTCTGGTAGAGGGGTCCCTCCTCCCAGGAAAGGCCCAGCCAGCGCAAATCCTCCAGGATAGCCTGGGTATATTCTTCACTGGTGCGCAGTAAATCTAGGTTTTCTACACGCAGTAGCACCGTGCCGCCCTGGCTGCGCGCCGAAAGCCAGCACAGCAAGGCAGAAAGGGCGTTGCCCAGGTGCATGCGCCCGCTGGGGGTGGGGGCAAGGCGGGTTTTCATGGCTACCTCCTAAAAGGAAGAAAAATCTAGTAAAATACAAAATAATTGCCATATAAAGCGGTGTTATCCAGGCAAAATTATAGCACGGCAGCGGCGCAGGAAGCAAATTTATGTGGGCAAAAACATGGGATAATCCCGGAATAATAGCTGGCTCTAATGGCTTCCTGTGTGCAATCAGGCTAAGTGCATATCCATTTGTTGGCAAGGATTATACGGCATATTCGGTATTTACTTAGGCCAAACGAATACAAGGCGGGGGTGCCAACAATAGACCATTTTGCCACCCTGTGTGAAAAAGCTCGTTTCCATAAATACACCGGCAAACTGCACAAAAGCATATGCCTACTTTTAGAAAATATCTCTACCCGTGTTTTTTGCATCTGTGGTATACTAGGGCGTATTAGCAAGCCTTGGCCCTTGCAGCCAAAGCTCTGCTAAAGCCCTATTTGGGCCAACCATTTTATTTTTCCCGGAAGGAGGAAAAGCAATGAAGAACTACAACCGTTATGCCCCTGGTTACTTCATGCCGCCCGAGACCTGTGTAGATTGGGTGAAGAAGGACCGCATTGAGAAAGCCCCCATTTGGTGCAGCGTAGACCTACGCGATGGCAACCAAAGTTTAGTGGTGCCCATGAGCCTAAACCAGAAGCTGCGCTTTTTCTCTTTTTTGGTGGAGATGGGTTTTAAGGAGATTGAGGTGGGTTTTCCCGCCGCCAGCGATACCGAATATGAATTGCTGCGGGCCTTGATTGAGAAAAACATGGTGCCGGACGATGTGACCTTGCAAGTGCTTACCCAAAGCCGGGATCATATCATCCGCAAAACCTTTGACGCCATTGAGGGCGCCAAAAACGTCATCGTGCATTTTTACAATTCCACCAGCTTTGCCCAGCGGGAGCAGGTGTTCCGCAAAAGCCGCGAAGAAGTGAAAAAAATTGCCGTAGATGGCGCCAAATTGGTGAAAGAATTGAGCCGGGGGCACGAGGAACAATGCCGTTTTGAATATAGCCCCGAGAGCTTTACCGGAACCGAGCCGGAATATGCGCTGGAGGTGTGCAACGCCGTTTTGGAAGTGCTGGAACCCACGGCGGCCCGCCCGGTGATCATCAACCTGCCCAGCACCGTGCAGATGAGCCTGCCCCATGTATATGCCGGGCAGATTGAGTATCTGAGCAAAAACCTCATCAGCCGTGAGCACGTGATTCTCTCCACCCACCCGCACAATGACCGCGGTACCGCCGTGGCCGACGCCGAGCTGGCCGTGCTGGCCGGGGCGCAGCGCGTGGAAGGCACCCTGTTTGGCAATGGCGAGCGCACCGGGAATGTGGATATCACCACCCTGGCGCTGAATTTGTTCAGCCATGGGGTGGACCCAGAGCTGGATTTCAGTAATATGCCCGCCGTGGTATCGGCCTACGAAGAGGCCACCGGTATGGAGGTGTATGACCGCAGCCCCTATGCTGGAACGCTGGTTTTTGCGGCGTTCAGCGGCAGCCATCAAGACGCAATTGCCAAAGGGATGAGCTGGCGGGCGGAAAAAACCGAGGAAAATTGGACGGTACCCTACCTGCCCATCGACCCGAAGGACGTGGGCCGCGAATACGAAACCGACGTCATCCGCATCAACAGCCAAAGCGGCAAGGGCGGCATAGGCTACATTTTGGAAAAAAACTACGGCTATATCCTACCCGCCAAACTGCGCGAGGCCCTGGGCTATGCGGTGAAAGCTATATCGGACAGCGAGCACCGGGAACTTTCGGCTACGGAAATTCGCACCGTGTTTGAGGAAACCTACCTCAACAAGAGCCTGCCGCTGGATGTCACGGACATCCACTTCATTCAGAAGGATGGCATCATGGCCGCCGTAACCGTGTATGACAACGGGGAAGAGCGCGAGGTAATGAACAAGGGCAATGGCCGTTTGGACGCGGTAACCGGGGCGCTGCGCAAGGCCACCGGCAAGAAGTTCTCGCTGCTTACCTACGCCGAGCATGCCCTAGAGACCGGCTCTTCCAGTAAGGCGATGAGCTATGTGGGCCTGGAATGGGAGAACGGCCAGGTAACCTGGGGCGCCGGGCGGCACACCGACATTATCTTGGCTTCGGTGGCGGCGCTGGTAAGCGCCTACAACAACGGTGCCGAACAGGGCCTGTAAGCCAAAAAGTAATTGTTTAAACGCTTATTTTATTGTAAGGCCCCCTGCGTACGGGGGCCTTTTCTATGCGGCAGTGCAGGGCCTTGCTTTGGCTTGCGGGCAAAGCGGGGCTGTGGTAGAATGAAGAAGAAAACGGTGCTTTCTAGGCAAAGCGGCGGCGTGTTGCACTAGGTTCCGCGGATGGGAAATGCCTAGAAAAAAATTAATTTTTTGGTTTCTGTATTTTTAGATGTTTACAAGAAGTTTTTGGGAGGCTTGGAACCCTTTTCTCGAAAAAGGGTTCCAAGGTCTTTAAGGAGGGTTTGTTTTGCAAAAACAGATAGCGGTAATACGGGGAGACGGCATTGGGCCGGAAATTGTGACAGAGGCTGTGCGCTGCCTAGACGCGGTGGCGCTTCGGTTTGGGCATGAGTTTGCCTACAGTGAGCTATTGATGGGTGGGGTGGCCATTGACGAGACGGGGGAAGCATTGCCCGCGGAAACACTGGCGGAGTGCCTATCGGCCGATGGCGTTTTACTGGGGGCCATTGGCGGGCCAAAGTGGGAAAGCCTGCCGGGCAACAAACGGCCCGAAACGGGGCTGCTGGCCTTGCGCAAGGGGATGCAGGTGTACGCCAACCTGCGCCCGGCCCGGCTGATGCCCCCCTTGAAGGCAGCCTGCCCGTTGCGGGCCGAAATGGCCGAGAAGGGTTTTGACTTTTTGGTGGTGCGCGAGTTGATTAGCGGGATATATTTTGGCGAACACATGACCGAAACAAAAGACGGCCAGCGTGTGGCCACCGATGTGATGCGCTACCAGGAAAAAGAAATACGCCAGATTTTGCACACGGCTTTTCGGCTGGCTCAAGGGCGGCAAAAACGGCTGTGCAGTGTGGATAAGGCCAATGTGCTAGACACCAGCCGCCTGTGGCGTGCGGTGGCCGAGGAGGTGGCGGCCGAGTATCCGGACGTGGCCCTTTCCCATATGCTGGTGGACAATGCCGCCATGCAATTGGTGCGGGACCCGGCTGCGTTTGACGTGATGGTGACCGAGAACATGTTCGGGGATATTTTAAGCGACGAAGCCAGTATGATTACGGGCAGCATTGGGCTGATTCCCTCGGCCAGCTTGGGGGACGGCGGACGGGGGCTGTATGAGCCCATCCACGGTTCTGCAATATCCGGCGCAGAACCGTGGATGGGCTCATACAGCCCATCCACGGTTCTGCGCCGGATATTGCAGGGCAAGGCATAGCCAACCCCATCGGCACCATCCTTTCGGCGGCGCTTTTGCTGCGGCACTCCCTGGGTTTGGGGGAAGAGGCCGCCTGCGTAGAAAAAGCGGTGGATGAAGTGTTGGCAAAGGGACTGCGCACGGCGGATATCGCCGCGGGAGGGGTGGCTGTATCTTGCGAGACCATGGGGCGTGAAATTGCGGCAGAAATTGGCCAGGTAAATGGCCCCGCCTAGGATACATATGAAAAATAATTCATTAAAAACACACACCTCGAAGACGACTTCGTTGCGATATTTTTAATGTTATTACGATTTATTTACTAAAACATTTCCCCTGATTCATAAGCCGAAAAACAGTGCAATAAATACGAAATAAATACCGCAAAAATACCGGGATATATTCCCCCTACTGCAAGGAGGCAGCCATGACCGATTTTATTTTCAACACCCCCACCAAGGTGGTATTTGGCAAAAACAGCGAGGCACAACTTGGTACACTGGTACAAGAGCAGGGCGCCAAAAAGGTGCTGGTGCATTTTGGCAGCGGTAGTGCCGAGCGCTCGGGGCTGCTGGGCCGTGTGGAAAAGGTGCTGGCGGAAGCCGGGGTGGCCTTTGTACGCCTGGGCGGTGTGGTGCCAAACCCAGAGCTTGCCTTGGTGCGGGAAGGCGTGGAACTCTGCCGCAAAGAAGGGGTGGACTTCATCCTGGCGGTGGGAGGCGGCAGCGTGATTGATTCGGCCAAAGCCATTGCCTACGGCGTACCGGCCGAATGTGATGTGTGGGATTTTTTTGTGGGCAAAGCCAGCCTTACCAAGGCGCTGCCCGTGGGCTGTGTGCTTACCATTGCGGCGGCAGGCAGCGAGATGAGCAACTCTTCGGTAATTACCAACACCGAGACCAAGGAAAAAAGAGGGATTAACACGGAATTGGGCCGCTGTAAGTTCGCCGTGATGAACCCGGAACTGACCAAGACCCTGCCCCCCTTCCAAACGGCGGCGGGGGTGGCCGATATTTTAATGCACACCCTAGAGCGGTATTTCACCCCGGAAGAAGAGCCCATGCAAATCACCGATGAAATTGCGGAAGGGCTGCTACGCAGTGTGATAGACCAAGGCCGCCTGTTGATGCGGGAGCCTGAAAATTACGAGGCGAGGGCAGAAATTATGTGGGCAGGGGCACTGTCTCACAACGGGCTTACTGGCGCAGGGGCTGGCGCGGGAGATTGGGCCTGCCATCAGATGGGGCATGAACTAAGTGGTAAATTTGGCCTAACCCACGGCGCTTCTTTGGCGGCGGTGTGGGGAAGCTGGGCACGGTATGTGTATATGGTGCGCCCGGCTCGTTTTGCTCAACTGGCTGTGAATGTGCTGGGTGTGGCCCCGCAAGATAGCGAAGAAGCCACGGCCTTAGCGGGCATTGAAGAGATGGAGGAGTTCTTCTGGGCCATCGAAATGCCCACCAATCTCTTTGAAGCCGGTGTGGAACTGAGTGACGAAGACCTAGAAGATATGGCCGTGCGTTGTACTTTTTATGGCAAAAGAACCATTGGCGGGCTGAAACCGCTGGGTAAAGACGACATTACCGCCATCTATCGCATGGCGCGGGACGCCGGGGCCGAAGACTAGAGCATTTTTAAAGTGGAGGGGAAGCATCTACCTAAATTCTACAAAAAGCGCGTTGTAGGGATGCTATACTAGGGCCAGAAAAGACGACCCCCACCCAACGTTTTTTCTATCCCCTACAATTCGGTTGTTTGTGCCAGGCAACCGATTCCTTCTTTTTTCCCTTCCTCTTCAGGAAAGCGGCGCCCGCTGCATCGGGCGTCGTTTTCATTTTCTCCCGCCCCTGGCCTTTACAAATGCGGCCCGCTGGTCTATCATGGGAGCGGTGACGTCGCCATGCAAAAAAGGCGGCGGCCACAGGAGGAAGTATGCAGGTAAAAAACAAAACAAGATTTTTGGTACAATTTTCTATTCTACTGGCCATTGAGGCCATTTTCTGTTTCACACCACTTGGCTCCTTGCCAGCCCTTGGGCCGATAGTGGCTACCTTGGCCCATATTCCTGTTATTTTAACGGCCATTTTAATGGGCACAGCCGCCGGCTGCCTCATGGGCCTGTGCACGGGTGTATTCAGCTTGATTATCTGGACCTTTATGCCCCCCGCGCAAAGTGTATTAATTGCCTTTCTCTTTAGCCCGGCGCATTCTTTTGGTGAGGTACACGGCAATTTTGGCAGTGTGCTTATCAGTGTGGTGCCCCGGGTTTTGGTGGGGCTGGTGGCAGGGCTTGTGTACCAGGCGCTTAGCCGCCACGGCGCGAAGGACTGGTTGCGTTATGGCCTGGCCGGGGTGCTGGCCAGTTTGGTGAACACCCTGGGTGTGATGGGCGGCATTTGGCTATTTTTTGGCGACGCTTACTCCCAGCTTGCCGGGCAGGCCTTTTTGCTGATTGCGGGCAGTACGGTGTTGTTTAGCGGTATCCCCGAAGCGGTGGTGGGGGGGCTTTCGGCTGTGCTGATAGCAAGGCCCATAGAAAAAGCGCAGAAAAGAAGCTAGGGGGCCCTGCGTGTAAAAAACCGTATTAAATAGCATATAAATAGTAAATAAATAAGGCGTCCCGGGGAAACCCCAGGACGCCTTTGTAGAAGAGAAGGATGGAACGAATAAATTTCTATATTTAAATCGAGAATAAAAGATGTTATTATTATATTATAAACGTGCTGCCAAAAATGGCCCGTTCGATACGTACCGTCGCCATGCCGATGCCGTAGTGAGTGGCGCGCTTGGCTTCCATTATTTTCTGTGCGGAGGAGCGTACCGCTTCCTGTATTTTCGCCATTTCATCCCGGCAATTGGGCATCAGCCCCTGCTCGCGAATCACGGTTATGGGCTTGGTGGCCACCAGCGCCACTATCCCCATCTCCTTGGTCTTGGTAGGCTACCGATAGGGCCAGCCCTCCTGCTGGTTCTAGTAGAGCACCTTGCCGCGGTTATACACGGCTAAATTTGTCCGATTTGCTTTTTCATTTGCCTTTTCGTATAATGGGAAAGCCAAATTGAGAAGCCTACCCAAATGGGAAGGCCAATATTAGGAGGGTTTTCTGTGTCTTTTTATACCACCCAAAACCTCTATAGCACCCGCAACAGCCTGGGGGCAGACTACCTGTTCCGCTTCACCTACCCCTGGGAAGCCCTGGCCGGGCTAGGCGAAGCCATACTTGCCATTGGGGGCAGCTTATCTTTGGAAGAATTTGATAACCCAGCGCCCGATATTTGGATACATGAGACCGCCAAGGTGGCCCCCACGGCCTCCCTCACCGGGCCCTGCATCATCGATGCAGGCGCAGAGGTGCGGCACTGCGCTTTTATACGCGGCAATGCCCTGGTAGGCAAAAACGCAGTGGTGGGCAACTCCACCGAACTGAAAAACGTACTTTTATTCGATGGTGTGCAGGTTCCGCATTTCAACTATGTGGGAGATTCTATCCTGGGCTTCAAATCTCACCTGGGGGCGGGGGCCATCACCTCCAATGTGAAAAGTGACAAAAGCCCTGTGGTAATCAAAACCCCGGAGGGCCTTTTGTTGAACACAGGCCGCAAAAAAGTGGGTGCCCTGCTGGGTGACGAGGTGGAAGTGGGCTGCAACAGCGTGCTGAACCCCGGTACCGTGCTGGGTAGCGGTTGTATGGTGTACCCCACCAGCTGTGTACGCGGGGCCATTCCTCCACAGCACATTGTGAAAGGTGTAGCGGGGATATTCCCAAAAAATAGCGGTAACGTGTAATTGAAAATGGTGTTTTCCTATTATTTCCTAGTAGGTATTCATGGTACAATTGATGAAAATATGAGATAACAACCAGATGAGGTGTGACACGAATGGCAAGATTGTTTGGAACAGACGGAATACGGGGACTGGCGAATGAGGATATTACAGCAGAACTGGCCATGAGCATTGGGCGGGCCGCCGCTGCGGTGCTTACCAAAGGCCGCCGCCGCCGCCCCATTGTATTGATAGGTAAGGACACCCGCATCTCCTCGGATATGCTGGAAAGCGCATTGGCAGCGGGCCTTTGCTCGGTGGGGGCGGATGTGTACTGTGTGGGTGTGGTGCCCACCCCGGCCGTGGCCTATTTGGTAGGGCAATACAAGGCCGATGCCGGCATCATGATTTCGGCCAGCCACAACCCCTATGCCTACAATGGCATCAAACTGTTCAGCGGGGACGGCTTTAAACTGCCGGACGATTTAGAGGACAGAATCGAGAGCATCGTGCTGGACAAAGAGCAGAAAACTGCCCTGGCCAACAACGATAATTTGGGCGCTCTTTCGTATAAAAAAGACGCAATTAAGGACTATATAGAACATTTACACAGCAGCCTGCCCACCTCGCTGGAGGGGCTGCGCATTGCGGTGGACTGTGCCAATGGCTCGGCGGCCAAAACGGCACCCCTGCTATTTGAAGAACTGGGGGTGGAGGCCACCTTCATGGGCTGCGACCCCGATGGCGTGAACATCAACGAAAACTGCGGCTCTACGCATATGGGGCGGCTTCAGCAGTTTGTGAAAGACGGGGAATATGACGCAGGTATTGCCTTTGACGGCGATGCCGACCGCTGCCTGTGTGTGGACGAAAAGGGCAATATTGTGGATGGAGACTTCATCATGGCCATCTGCGCTTTGGATATGAAACAGCGCGGCAAACTGCGGGGGAATACCGTGGTGGGCACCATCATGGCCAACATGGGCTTTAATAAATTTTGTGAAGAGAACGACATCCGCTTTGTGGCCACCAAAGTGGGCGACCGCTATGTGCTGGAAGAGATGGAACTGGAGGGCTACCGGTTTGGCGGCGAACAGAGCGGCCACGTGATTTTCCGAGATTTTTCCACCACCGGCGACGGCCAGCTTACCGCCATTCAATTGCTGTGCCACATGCGCAGCAGCGGGAAAAAACTTTCTGAACTGGCGAAGGTGATGAAGCGTTACCCACAGGTGATGGCCAACGTACGGGTATCCAATGAGGGCAAGCTGGCCTTCTACAATAATGAAGCCGTGAAAGAGATGATTCAAAAACACAAAGATGCCCTGGGTGAAGAGGGCCGTGTGGTGGTGCGTGTGTCTGGCACCGAGCCGCTCATTCGCGTTATGGTGGAGGGTGTCAACCACAAATCCATTCAAAAAGCGGCGGACGAAATTGCCGATACGGTAAAAAAAGAGTTGGTATAGCGGCAGTATTGTGAAAATGGGATGATGCAAAAAACGCATGTTAAATGCGGGTTAAATGATAAGAATATAAGAATAACCCCGGGAAATTCACCGAATTTCCCGGGGTTATTCTTATATTTATTCGCATTTAATTACAGTAGGGGCCAGCACAGAAAAACCAAAATAATAGGGTGAAAAAGAAATGTTAAACGCCGCTGGTCGCCATGGGTACAGGGCTGGCAGCAGAGACACTGGCCGTGGCCGCGGGGGCCGCCTGGCTGCTGGTAGCGGCAGAATTGCCGCTGAGGGGCAGGCCGCCCTCCAGCACTTGGCCAGGCTCCAGGATGTACATGTTCTTACCGCCCATGCCATCGCTACCTGTGCCACCCATCGCGCCTTTGCGTGCGAACACATCTCCGGAGCGCGTCATACCCAGGGGGGCGCTGTTGTACACCAGATTGTTGGTGCCGTCTTGGGTGAAGGAAAGGTAGATGATGTCTTGGCCCAGGAAGTCTGTGCTATCGCAGTACATCACATCCATTTCCAGCCCGCCGCCGCTGTTCACATAGGTGCCGGTCATAACGGCCAGCCGTCCGTCGCCCAGGTTAAAGTGCAGTACAAAGCCGCCCTTGTCGGAAAGTTCCAAATAAGGGGCGCGGTCATCAGGGTAGCGCTCGGTATCGTAGCTGTTGTAGGTGCCGGCGAAATTGGTAGGCGCGGGGGCCGCAGCAGGGGCTGCTGTAGAACCGGCAGCGCCGGAACTGGCCGTACCAGAAGTAGCCGCCATGGAACCAGCGCTACCAGAGCTGGCCGCCGCCGAAGAGACGGTAGCCGAGGCCGGGGACGCGGAAGCTGGTGCAGCGCTGGAAACAGCCGAAGCCGCCGAACTGGCTGGGGCGCTTGATGCACCGCTATCCGAAACGGCGGAAGACGCCGCGCTACCGCTGGCGGCAGAAGCCGAACTGGCGGGGTCCTCCTTGTTGCAGGCGGCCAAGGCCACGCTTAGGCTCAAGCCTAAGGCCAAAATAAGAGCTATTTTCTTCATATTTTCACCCTGTTTATTCTAGGATTTAATAAGCAAAAAATCCTTGCTTTTTTATAACCAACTCTAAAGAAAAAAATAGAAAAAAATCCGTGGGAAAAAGAAGAACCTCCCCTAAATTAAGCCCAAGGGGTAGGGCATTCTTTTATATATACGGCAGAGAGCAAAAAATCTTTTGCGCCCATTGCCCTCTTATAAAAAATAAAACATATAAAGAAAAATAGCAGGTAAATAAAACCATCTCTATGCCAGAAAAGAAAACCCCGTGTCATAGATAAAGCACGGATGTTTTGGCTTTAGCGTTTGGCCAAATTTTGAAAAAACCCCAATAAACCCGATTTTTCCCCCTTGATACGGCGGAGATCTTCCTGCGGTTGCCACAGGCGCTTTTTCTCGTCCAGCCGTAAGGCTTTTCCCTCTATAGCGGTCAGGGCTTTGGGAAGGTCGTCAAAATGGCTGGCCTCCCAGGCGATACTGCCGCCCGCCTCTGGCTGTTCTGCCCAAAGACGGGCCACCAGCCCGGCGGCCTCCCCATAGCAATAGCGCTCTAGCAAAAGCCTGCCAGAACGGCACACCGTTAGGCAATCGCGGTAGCGGCTGTGGCCCTCCTGCTCATAACGTCGGCCTGCCAGGCCCTGTTGCTGTAATTCCTCTATAATGGGGGTAAAATCCATGGTGTCTCCCTGGCTGTACCGTGCCATAAGGCGGGCAAGGCGGTGTATTTTCCCACTATTATATCACACACACCCGCCAAAAGCCACCCGAATAAAAAGGCCGGTGCCCAAGACAAGGGGGTAATAAGCAAAGATTTATGATTGAATTATGCAATATTTATTGTGTAGTTTTTCTGCCCTATTTAAGGGTGCATTTATTTGCCTATTTATAAGGCCTTTTCAAACACAAAATCATCCATCACAAAGCCGCCCCCAATATCCGCTACCTGCTGGCGCACAAGAACCATACCCGCCTTTTGGTAGGCGGCCATAGCCCGGGTGTTCTGTTTGTTTACAGTAAGCCAAAAGGCCCGGCAGCCAAACCGCACGGCCTGCTGCTGCACAAACGCCATCACCTTTGGGGCATAGCCTTGCCCCCGGTAGGCGGGTAGCAGATAAAACTTGCTGAGATACAGCTTCCCCTCCTCGGGTTGCAAGGCAAGATATCCAAGGTCTTGGTCTCCTTCTTGTAAAAGGTAATAGTGGTAGCCCTGGGTTTCAATCTGGTTTTGAATGGCTGTTTCGGATTGCAAGTTGGCCAGCATGTAATGGATCTGCTGGGGTGTTAAAATATCGGCATAGCATTCCTGCCAAATTTCACTGGCCAGGGTGGCTGTTTTCTGAATTTGTTCATTGGTTGAAACATCGATAAATTTCATAGTAGATTTCCTGCTATTTCCCTCTATTTCCTATTCAAAATTTCCCAATATTTCCTGCCTTTTGGCTTTGCCGGAGATACGCTGAACATCGAAACGCACCACCAGTGTAACGGGGGAGGAGCGTTGGATGTCGCCTTCGGCCTTATCCAAATGCGCAGGCAGATATTTTTCGCACAGGGCTACAAGGGCCTGCTTTTTTTCGGCGGGGTCCTCCACCACCAGGGCATCCCCCTCCAAAATGGCGCACTCATACAGGGTGGTAAAATCCTTTATGTATACGGGGCGGTTTGGCCCCACCACCACAAAGCAGACCTGCGGGTGGGCAAGCAGATAGTCCAGCTTACGCCCAGCCTTGGCACAGTGGAAATACAGGCGGCCCTCCACCATCGCATAAGATAAGGGAACCGCGTAGGCTTCGCCGCCCGGCCCCGTCATCGAGAGAACTCCCACCTGGCCGTTCTCTACAATTTGCCAGGCTTCCTCCTCGGGAATTTGGCGGTCTTTGCGGCGCATGGGCCAGGGTTTTTCCGGGTGCATGGGGGCCTCCTTGGGTGTTGGCATACAGTATAAAAGGGCTTTTTCATGGCGTTGGCGCCAGAAAAACCGCAGTGGGTAAATAGTTCCTCCATCTGGCAAAGGAACCAGGGCAAAGGGCGGGCGCAAAAAGGCAAATTGACCCGGCCATGCCTATTGTATGATGCCAGAGGGGGCTTGTCAAATGGGCTTGCAGCGCCCGCCGTGCTGTGTTACTCTATGCATAGAGGAAGGGGTTCGCCAAGAGGGCAAAAGGCAAAAGCCACTCTGGCAGGTTTCCGGGCCAAGCGGCAACAAGAGCCGCAAGGCCGGAACGCAGGGCGAACAGGGTGTGTGCTCGAATGAAGAAAAACGTACTGGTGGGCCTACTGGCGGCGGCTGGCCTCATCTTGCTGGTGCTGGGCTTTGTGTTACTGCCAGAGCAGGTGGCCACCCAGCTTAATACGGCGGGCCAGGCGGGGAACAGGATGCCAAAACCCTTGGCGCTGGCCATTCCCACCCTGGTGACAGGCCTATTTGGTTATTTGTACTATACCAGCGACAACAGGAAGCATCTGGTGGGAGCCTTGGTGGGCCTTTTGCTGTTTGGGATGATGTTTTGGCTAAACCGCTAGGCGGGTGCAGGCCTCAAAGGAGGAGCGCGAATGCTGAATGTGATAACGGGGGCCCTGGTGCTGGGGCTGGTGCTGGTATTGGCCCTGATACTGCTGAGCGGGCGGGGCGCATTTTTAATAGCGGGTTATAACACCTCTAGCAAAGAGGAGAAAAGCCGCTGGAACAAAAAAAGGCTGTGCCGCGGTGTGGGGGCCTACCTTCTGTTCACCTTTATTTGGCTGGCGGTGATGCTGGCGCTGGGCATACAGGGGGTAAAAGATGGGGTAACCCCGTTGGGCGTGGTGTTTGTGCTGCTTACCATCGGTTTTGTGGTGTTTGTGAACTTCAGCCATTTTTTTAAAAACCAATAGCTAGGGCCTTTTAGAGTAGGCTCCCTGTACGATAGTGGCAGCAAACGCAGCCGCCAACTTGTTTGCTTAGAAGCAGCAGAACCAGGCAGGGTTCATTGGTTTTATTACACCGGCCTCAGAGGCAGGGCGCTGTTAGAACAAACCACCCGCAGGTACATGGCAAAACGCCACGCCTGCGGGTTTGTATTTGTACTATGCCGCCCTTGTGCCTGGCGGGTAGCAGGCGAAAAAGCCCAGCCTAAAAGGTGTCAATCGTCTATGGCGTCCAGGTCGTGCGCGTCACCTTGGGAAAAGCGCATGCGGCGGGGGCGCCCGGTGCGCGTTTTGGCCGTGCCGTCCTTGCCTGGCTTTTCCGCACCGGGGGCGGGCACAATACCCAGGGGATTGGCCGTTTTGCCCTCCCCCGATGGAGCCGGGGCGGCAAACATCCGGGCGATGGAATCCATCTCGGCGGGGTCGATGGGTTTTTGGCTGGTCCAAGTCTCTGCGGCAGTGTTATCCAGTTCCGGTAGGGCGGGGGCTGTGTCCACTGGGCCGCGCCGTCGCCGCTGGGCACGAAGCTGGCGTTTTTGGGCGCGCCGCTCGGCTGGGGTGAGGGCCTCCGCCATTTGAAAATCTGGATGGAGGGCCTGGCTGTGGGGCAAGGCCTGGTTTAAATCGCTTTCTGCGGTGCGTTTTGGCAGGGCCCTGCGCTGGGCGCGCAGGTAGGCCCGGGTGTCTGGTGCGGGGCCGGCGGCATGCAGGGCAAACAGGAAGCGCAACACCAAAAAAGCGGCCAAAGCCGAGATGAGCACCAGCAGAAAGCGGCCTAGCGCTGCGCTACCAAGGAAGGAAAACGGCCCGCCGGACCCCGGCAACTGTGGGGGAAAAGCGGCCGCGGCCACCGGGGCGGAACTGGAAGAGGACTGTGCAGCCACCGGTGCCGAAAAGGCCGAGGAGAGACTGCCCACAGAGCCGGAGGAGATGTCGCCGCTGGCAGAAACCACAGCAGAAGCGCTTTCCCCGCCGCCACTTTGGCTGGCCGGTGCAGGGGAAGTGCTAGTGGAAGGGGAAGAACTGGCCACGCTGCCTGTGTGCGAAGAGGAACTGGCCGCCTTGGCGCTGGAAGATGAACTGGAAGAGCGCGACGACGACGATGACGACGCGCTGCGGGAACTGGAAGAGCCCGGCGCTTCCGCTTCGCCCGAAGCGCCAGTAAAAAGGGAATCCAGCGCGGCGGTACTGCGGCCCTGCAGTTCGTAAAGCGTGGCGAAATACGCCTTTAAATCACTGTTTTGGGCGGCGGTCAATTCCGCCCGCTGGCTTTTGCTCAGGGCTTTAAAATCCTCCAGCATGGCCTCAACCAAAGCCTGGTTTGCCTGGATATCCGGTGGCCAGGCGGGGTCTATGTGTGCGCCTTGCAGGGTGGCAAGCTGGTCCAGCACCTCTTGCACCGCCGCGCTGGGCGCGGCCTGGGCCTGTAGCCCCACTTGCATGGAGAGCGCGCCCAGCAGCAATAGCCAAACCAGCAGGGCAAACAAAACCCGCCCGGGGCGAGATTTTATGCTGGTGGCATGCTGTTTTTTCATAAGAAAACTCCTGCTTAGGCAAATGGAAGGCAAACTACGGGTTTTGTAAGGTTTTGTAGGTGTGGTACAGCCCGTCCAGCAATAAGGTGGGGCATACCTCAATGTTGGCGTTACAGTGTGGCACTACCAAAGGCGCGGCCCCGCCTGTGGCCACGATGCTGGCCAAGGGGCCAAGCTGGGCGGAAAACCGTGCAAGCAGGCCGTCCAGCATAGCCGCCGCGCCAAGCACCACCCCGCTTTTCATGCTTTCGGCGCTGTTTCGCCCAATAGCGGCCAGGGGGGCCTCCAGCGAAATGCCAGCCAGCAGGCTGGCGTTGTGTACCAGGGCCTCCAAAGAGACAAACAGGCCGGGTGCAATGGAAACACCCCGTAGCACCCCGCCGGCATCCAGCGCGGTCAGTTTGGTGGCGGTGCCCATGTCAATCACCACGGCGGGCAGGGGGCGGCTGCACTGTACCGCAATGGCGGTGGCCAAAATATCCATGCCCAGTTCCTTGGGGTTTTCAATATCCACCGTTACTCCCCCGGCGTGTTCTAGGCACAGCAGTTTTGGCTTCACGCTGGTGAAATGCGCCAGAGATTGCAGCAAAATGGGGGTAAAGGAGGGCACCACCGAAGAGACCATGACGCCCTCAATACGATGGGCCTCTATTTTATATAAGGATAAGATACCGGCCAGTTCCACGGCAAATTGGTCTGCCTCCTGGCGGGTGTTGGTGGCGGCGCGGGCTGTGAAACATATTTGGTCATTCTCATAGCCGCCCAGCACAATGTTGCTGTTGCCAATATCAATGGCGAGGATCATGCAAAACCTCCAAGGCCGTCCAAAGCGGCAGTGTTTGTAGCGGGTAGCGCCCGGCAAAAAAGAAGCATAGGCGCGCAATTAGCATAGCGAAACGAGGCGGCGGGCGAGAGCTAGCAGACCCCTTGCCATCGGCCAAAGGCCGTTTCGGTGTTTCCGGCCTTTATTATAGCAAAGGGGCGGGGGGATGTCCACCAATGGGGGACGAAACGGTTTGATGAAAGGCCCTTGCTGTGGTAGGATAAGAGAAAAAACAAAAGGAGGATGGGAAAATGGAGAAGGAAGATGCCTGCAACAATACCCAGCCCTGCCCTTGCAGCGAAACGGCCTGTGCCCGGCATGGGAAATGCTGCGAGTGTGTGGCCCAGCATAGAAAAAGCGGGAACCTGCCCGCCTGCCTGCGCGGCCTATCGCCTGCACAAGGCCAGTAGAATAGAATGGCTAAACCCAGCGGGCAATTAAAAAAACGCGCAAATTTGCGCGTTTTTTTAATTGTATAAACGGCTACGATGCAGGCGGGGTACCGGTGGCTGCGGATGCCGAAGTGCCCCCTTGCAAATAGGTGATATACTCCTCCAGGGTGTGCATGCCCAGGCGGGTGTATTCGGCGGCATGGTTTACCCCCACAAAGCGGTAATGCCATGGCTCCCAGTTGATGCAGGTGATATCCACATATTCCTTTGGGTAACGGTAGATAAAGCCAAATTCCGTGCAATGAGCTTGCAACCAGGTGTAGGCAGGGGTACCGGCAAAGGCATCGTCCACCTGGCCAATATCCATGGCCAGGCCCATCTCGTGCTCGCTGGTGCCGGGAATGGCATAGTATTGCTCGGTAAGGCGTACGGCCTCACTTTGGGAATAGCCACTGGCCAGATAATTCTGAATACTGCTGTTGTAGTTGTTCGTTTGGCGCTCTAAGGTGCGGTAACCCGAAACCGGGCTGAGGGTGATGCCATCCTCTGCGGCGGCCTGCTGCATGGCAAGAAAAGCCGCGGCCGCTTTTGTTTCCATCTGCTGGCCGCTGCTACCAATGGGGGCCAGGGCCAGGGCTGTGCGGTCTGCTTCCGGGATGGTATGAAAACGGTTATAGAGGGGGGGTAGGCCGCCTACATCCAGTGGGCCGGTGGCGGCGGGGATAACCGGGGCCACCGGCGTACTGGCGGGGGGAGAAACCGCCGCCTTTTGCGAAATGGCAGGTGCGGTGGCGGGCGCCACCGAAGAAACCGGCACCTCTTTGCTGGAAAACGCCTGCACCACGGCAAAGGCAACCAGCCCTAAGGCCAAAATGCCCCCCAGCAAAACAGCCAGTGCCTGCCTACCGCGGCGGCGCTTCCGCGCGGCCGTGGCGGCCGATTGTTTTTGCACCGAGGCCGCGCGCATGGGGCGGTGGTGGCTTTGGTGGGTTTGGGGGTTTGGGTGGCGGCTGGGTGGGGGGCCAACCGGGCGGCTAGGGATGTGGCTGGGCTGTGACAAAGCGGTGTCCCTTTCTATATGTTGGGCAAACTGCCCGGGTATGAGAATTTTTATAAGGCCAGGTTTATTCTACAAAAATTGCCAGAAAAACACAAGGCCCAGCGCAAAGGAAAAGGGCGGCAGAACACCTGCCGCCCTTTGGGTTTATGCGGTTGTAAAGCTATCCACCAGCCACTGTCCGTCCTGCTGAATCATGCGTACGGCTTGCTTGTTGGAGCCGGTTTCCGGGGCGGCCTCCCCCTCTTTAGGAACAAAACTGAAGGTACAAGTGGCACTAAACTCTGCCACCAGCACACCGTTTTCCTCCTTAGTGGTGAGGGTGGCGGGGTCTATCTCGGCGCTTACAAAGGTGTAGGTGTTGGCTTTGTTGGCCGGGGAGCTGATGCGCGCTTGCAGCTTTTGGCTGTTGGCCTCGGTGGAGAACTGGATACCGGCCAGGCTTTGCGCATTGATGGCTTCTAGATAGGATTTATAGAAACTGGTGAGGGTGGCGCTGGCTTGCTCAGCCGTCAGTTCTCCCCCGGCGTCGGGGGCAGGCCCTTCGGTTTTTGTGTATTCGCCAAAGGCCAGTGTGGTGGTGTTGGGGTCGTTAAACTGTACGCTGGCCTCTTGGGTGGCGCCATCCACCACGGCCTTGATGCTGATGGTGGTTCCCAGTTCCACCTGCTGCAATTCCACCACGCCATCCGTGGGCTTGGCCGGGGTTTCCTGGCCGTTTAAGAAAATCTGGGCATCGTCGGCTATGCAGTTGCTAATGGTGAGGTTGGCGAAGGTGGGGGCCGTTTCGCCGCCGCCAGCGGGGGCTTCACCCTCCACGGCATTTGGCTGGGAAATGGCGAAAGCGCTGAGGGTATAACTGGTGGAGTTGCCGTCCGGCAGGGTGACCGTGGCGCTGTACTGCCCCGGCATAATGCCGCGGTACAGCATGCCGGCGGGGTCCAGTTCTCCGGCGGGGTCATTAAATTCATCGCCTGCGGCCAGCCGCAGGGTAATGCCCTCGGCCGCGCCCGGCACTAAAACATCTACTCCGGTAACATGCACCCGGTAGGTTTTAATAAAGAGGAAGTAAGGGTCGCCAACCAGGCGGATGGAGGGGTAGGCAAAATTGGAACTGGCAGGGTCGGCCGAGACACGGGACATCTCCTTGGCCAAAGCGGTGCGGGTGGCCTCGTCTTGGAAAGCGTCGCACAGGGCAATCCAGCCTTCGCTGCTGGAATTCGTCACGTTCACGATGGATACGTTCCTGGCGTTGGCCAGGGTCTCGTAATCCCGTGTTGCCAGGGCCTCAATAAACACATCGATGGTTTGGGAGGGGCGGTTTTGCCAGTAGAGGAAGCCCAAAATGGCCCCAAACAGTAGCACAAGCCCCACCAATACGCCAATGAGGATGTTGCGCACCAGGCGGCCGCTGTTCCGGCTGGAACGGGCGGGCGGTGGCGGCGGGCGGCGGCGCGCAGGCGCGGAAGACCGCGCGGCCGAGGAGGACTCGGCCAAAATGGAGGCCGGGGCCGGCATGCGCTGCACGGGGGCCTCTTGCTGCGAGAATAAATCCTCCTGTAGCGGGGCTGCGCCCACTTCGGCCAGGGGTTTGCCGCCGGGGAAAGTTTGCTGCGGCGTTTGCACAGGCTGTGGCATCTCCTGGCGGGGGGCTTTGGGTTTTGGGGCTTCCCGCTGGGGCTCTACATGGCGCTGGGTTTCTACTTTATGCGGGGCCGCCGCCTGGGTTTTAGGCGGTTGGTGGGGCTGCGCGGCGGCGGGTTTTGCGAAAGCTTCGCTTTCCTCCAGGTGCTGGGCATCTGCAAACAGGCCAGCCTCAGCAGGCTGGGCGGCAAAGGGGTCTTGGAAGAGGGCCGGGGCCGTGTCCTCGCCCAAAGGCTGCGCATCGGCAAAAAGGGATGGCTCCGCGCTGTCTAAAGGCGGTATATCGTGTAGCATGCTGGAAAGGTCGCTCACTTTGGTGGGCGGGGCAGGGTTTTCGGCCCCGGGGCCAGCCCCAAACAGGGAGACAGGGGTTTCCGCCGCCGGCTGTGCGGGGCCAGGAAACAGGCTGTCAAACGAAGGCGGGGCCTCGGGCGTGGCGGCCATAGAGGCAACAAAACCCTGCGGTGGCACAAGAGACGGGGCCTCCTCATCCGCTGCGGGGGCGCTTTGGCCACCCAAAGGGGCGGCAAAAGAGGGGGAGAGGGGCGGGGCAACAGGCATTTCTGCCTTGGGTGCCGGCGCCATAAAATCATCCAAAGAGGCCGAAGAGGGTTGCAGCCGGGGGCCGGTGCCGCCCGCGCTTGCCAGCGGCGGTAGCGGGCTTTGCTGCACCGGGGCCGGGGCGGGGTTTTCAAATAGAGAGTGGCTGTCCTCAGAGAAAACAGGGGAGAAGAGGGGCTCTTCCTTGGCGGCAGGGGCGGGCACGGCGTCCTTCACAAAGGGGGAACTGAAAGAGCCGGTGATGCCGCTAAAATCCGCCGCAGGGGCAGGGGCGGGCTTTGGCCGCTGGGGAAGGCTGGAGAGAGAGGGTTCTTCGGCCGGGGAAGGTGCGGCTGTGGGGAAAGCTTCACCACAAACGGCGCAGAATTTACTCTCGGGGTTTTCAACTTTGGCACCACATTGAGGGCAGAAATTCATTTCGTGCCTCCTTTTTTTTACTCGTTCCGGTTGGAAACATGGGTACCTTCTCACAGAGAACGGCGGCTATTTTATGCCGCGGCGTGGCCCCTACAAAAATTCGCCAAAAACCGAAAAATCACTTGCGAATTTAGGGAGAAGAGTACCAAGAGCGAGGGACTATTTGGCCATGCACCCGGCTACCTCGGCAGGCGGGTGTGGAAAATATACAACAAAACAACAGGTGAAGCCGAACTTCACCGTCCTTTATTATATGATACTTTGGGGTGTGGGTCAATTGAAAAACGGGACTTGTGGCGAAAATGAAACCAAACTCTCATAACTGGGGGTAAAGGTGAGCGCATGTAGGCCCCAAAAGAAGGCGCAGAGACAAAAAAGATTCCGTTCTGCAAACAGGCGCCTTTCTGAAGGGTCTTTTCTGGAGACAAAAAGATGCCGAAAATTTACTGGGAAGATGCTCGTTAGAGAATAAAGATAAAAGGGTCCAACCGCATAAAAGAGGGCCGCAAACAGACGTTTGCGGCCCTGGTGGTATAGAACGTTTTTCTACGCTGTACGCTGGCCTATACTTTCAGCTCGGCGCGCTGGCCCAGTTCGGCCTGGTGTTCTTTCAGCAGGGGGTAGATGATATCTGCCAAAAACTGGCTTACCTGCGCAGGTGCGCGGCCAATATAGTCGGCGGGGTTGAGGGTCTCATCCAGGTCGGCCTGGGTGAGGGCAAAGGCGGGGTCGGCCAAAAGGCGGGCGAGGAGGTCGTTTTGGCCGCCCTCCTCTTTTACCACCCGGCCCGCCTGAATAGAATGCTCGCGAATGCGCTCGTGCAGTTCTTGGCGGTCTCCGCCTTTTTTCACCGCGCGCATCAAGATGTTTTCGCTGGCTAGGAAGGGTAGCTCGGCGTTTAGGCGGGCGGCCACCACCTTGGGGTACACCACCAGGCCGTCGCACACGTTCAGCAGCAGGTTTAAAATGGCATCGGCTGCCAGGAAGCCTTCGGCCACGGCGATGCGTTTGTTGGCGGAATCATCGAGGGTACGCTCAAACCATTGGCAACTGGCGGTGAGGGCGGGGTTTAGGCAGTCCACCTCCAAATAGCGCGCCAGGGCGGTAATGCGCTCGCAGCGCATGGGGTTGCGCTTGTACGGCATGGCGGAGGAGCCGATTTGCTGCTTGCCAAAGGGCTCTTCCATCTCCTTGAAGTTTTGTAAAATACGCAGGTCGTTTGCAAATTTTGCGGCGCTTTGGGCCAGGCCGGAAAGGCTGGTGAGGATGAAATAATCCACCTTGCGGGAATAGGTTTGGCCGGATACCGGCACGATGCTTTCGATGCCCATCTCCTGGGCGATGCGCGCCTCTACCCGCAGAATTTTTTGGTCATTGCCGCCAAACAGTTCCACAAAACTGGCCTGGGTACCGGTGGTGCCCTTACTGCCCAGCAAAGCCAGGGAGGAGAGGCGGTGTTCCACCTCCAAAAAATCCAGGTAAAATTCGTGCAGCCACAGGCTGGCGCGCTTGCCCACGGTGGTGGGCTGGGCGGGCTGCAAGTGGGTGTAGGCCAGGGCGGGCATGTCCTTATAGGTGTTGGCAAAGGTGGCCAGCAGTTCTATCACGCCCAGCAGTTTGCGGCGCACCAGCGCAAGGGCCTCTTTCATCACCAAAATATCGGTGTTATCGCCCACATAGCAACTTGTGGCCCCCAGGTGGATGATGCCCGCCGCGCCGGGGCACTGCTGGCCATAGGCGTATACGTGGCTCATCACATCGTGGCGCACCTCTTTTTCGCGCGCTTCGGCCACCTCGTAGTTGATGTCCTCGATATGGGCTTCCAGCTCGGCCACCTGGGCGGGGGTGATGGGCAGGCCCTCCTCCATTTCGGCGCGGGCCAGGGCCACCCAAAGCCGCCGCCAGGTGCGGAACTTATTGTCGTTGGAAAAAATATACTGCATTTCATCCGATGAATACCGGGTGCTGAACGGGGAGATGTAGCGAGACTGAGACATGGGAACCTCCTTATGGGCAGTTGAAAGTTGAAAATGGAAAATTGTGCGTGGCCGCAGGGGCCAAGGACGCCGCCCGCCGGTTAAAACCTCGAAAACATATTTAGTAAATAATAGTTAATAGGGGATGGGAAAGAAAGTGTGAGGTTCACGGGGCCCTTTCACTTTCAACTGAAATAATAAACGCCGCTTTCGAACAGCTTTTGGTGCTGGTGGCCGGGTACGTTCACATGCAAATGCTGGCCGCTGCGCTCGCTGTGGGCCATTTTTCCCAGCACCCGCCCGGTGGGGGAGCAGATACCCTCGATGGCATACAGGCTGCCCGCGGGGTTAAAGCGCACGTCCATGCTGGGGTTTCCTTCTAAATCCACATACTGTGTGGCAATTTGCCCGTTTTGAATCAGGCTTTCCAGCACCTCGGGCGGGGCCGTGAAACGGCCTTCGCCGTGGCTGATGGGGATGGACTGGATGCTATCCAGCGGTTCCTTTGCCAGCCAGGGGGAAAGGGTGGAGGCCACACGGGTGCGTACCATCATGCTTTGGTGGCGGCCAATGGCGTTGAAGGTGAGGGTGGGGGCGCTGGGGCTGGGCGCACAGATTTTGCCGTAGGGCACCAGCCCCAGTTTGATGAGCGCCTGGAAACCGTTGCAGATGCCCAGGATGAGACCATCGCGGTTTTCCAGCAGGGCGCTCACCTCCTCGGTAAGGGCGGGGGCGCGGAAGAAAGAGGCGATGAGCTTGGCGCTGCCGTCGGGCTCATCCCCGCCCGAAAAACCGCCGGGAAACACCAGCATCTGGCTTTCGGCAATTTTGGCGGCCAGGGCCTTGGCGCTTTGGGCCACCTCGTCGGCGCTGCGGTTGCAGATGATAAAAATTTCGGCGCTGGCCCCGGCGCGCTCTAAAGCGCGGGCGGTGTCGTACTCGCAGTTGGTGCCGGGGAACACCGGAACCAGGGCTTTTGGCTTGGCTATGCCCAGTTTTGGCCCAGTGGGGGCGGGGCCTTCAAAGCGCAGGGCCGGGGGGGCCACCGCGCCGGAGGGCTGGCGGTAGGGGAACACCGGTTCCAGTTTTGCCTCATAGGCCTCTTGAAGGGGCCCAAGGGGCACGGCCTCGGCTGGGAAGAGCAGGGCATATTCTTCGGTGAGGGTGCCCAGCGGCAGGCAGCCAGGCAGGTCTTGCAGTTCGGGGGCCTCCCCGGCCAGTTCCAGCACAAAGCTGCCGTAAGCAGGGGCAAACAGGGTGGCGGGGCCCAGGTTTTCGGCCAGACGGAGGCCCAGGCGGTTGCCAAAGGCCATGCAGCACAGGGCCTCGGCCAGCCCGCCTTCGCCGCAGGCCCAGGCCGAAACGGCCTTTTTCTGCCGAAGCAAACTTTCCACGGTGTCCATCACGGCCAAGCAGGAGGCCGCTTCGGGGGTGACGGCATCGGCCATTTGGGGGCGCAGCCACACCAGTGTGTGGCCGGGGGTTTTCCATTCCGGGCCTGTCACGTGGCCCGCGTGGCCCGCCGCCACGGCAAAGGAGATGAGGGCCGGGGGCACGTCCAAATTTTCGAAGCTGCCGCTCATGGAATCCTTACCGCCAATGGCCGCGGCGCCAAAATCCAGTTGGGCGGCCAGTGCACCCAGCAGGGCAGAAAACGGCTTGCCCCAGCGGGCGGGGGTTTGGCCCAGCCGCTCGAAATATTCTTGAAAACTGAGGTAGGCATTTTTGTGGGAGAGGCCGCAGGCAGACAGCCGTGCCAGGCTTTCCAAAACGGCCAGATAGGCCCCTGCGTAGGGGTTTTGCTGGGCGATGGCGGGGGAGAAGCCGTGCGCCATGCCCGCGCAGGTGGTGGTTTCGGCCAGGGTGGGCAGTTTCATCACCATACCTTGGGTGGGGCTAAGCTGGTGTTTGCCGCCAAAAGGCATCAGCACGCTGGCAGCGCCAATGGTGGAATCAAAACGCTCGGCCAGGCCCTTTTGCCCGCAATGTGGCAAAGCGGCGGCGAAATGTTGCAGCTTTTCCGCCAGCGTGGCCCCTTCCGGCAGAGGTAGCTGGGGCACAGGCAGAGGGGGAACAAACACCTCGGCGTGTTTTTCGGCCCCGCTGGAATTCAGGAAAACGCGCGAGAGATCGGCAATCAACTGGCCCTGCCAGCGCATTTTCAGCCGGGGCTCTTTCGTAACGGTGGCCACGTGGGTGGCGCTAAGGTTTTCGGCGGCGGCCAAAGCGGTGAAACGGGGTAGGTCGGCTTTTTCCACCACCACGGCCATACGCTCCTGGCTCTCGCTGATGGCAAGCTCGGTGCCGGTTAGCCCTTCATATTTCTTGGGGACGGCGTCCAGGTCTATCTCCAGGCCGTCGGCCAATTCACCAATGGCCACGCTCACCCCGCCCGCGCCAAAATCGTTGCAGCGGCGTATTAGGCGGGTGGCCTCGGGGTTGCGGAACAGGCGTTGCAGCTTACGCTCCACCGGGGCGTTGCCCTTTTGCACCTCGGCCCCACAGTTTGCCAGGCTTTCCAGCTTGTGTGCCTTGGAAGAGCCGGTGGCCCCGCCGCAGCCGTCCCGCCCGGTGGCCCCGCCCAATAGCAGCACCACGTCGCCGGGTTCCGGGGTATCCCGCCGCACGGCCGAAAGCGGCACCGCGCCCAGCACCGCGCCCAATTCCATGCGCTTTGCCAGGTAGCCGGGGTGGTAGTATTCTTTTACCTGCCCGGTGGCCAGGCCAATTTGGTTGCCATAACTGGAATAGCCCGCCGCCGCCGTTTGCACCAGTTTGCGCTGGGGCAACTTACCGGGCAGTGTGGCGGAAACCGGGGCCAAAGGGTCGCCCGCGCCGGTCACGCGCATGGCCCCAAACACATAGCCACGGTTGGCCAGCGGGTCGCGGATGGCGCCGCCAATGCAGGTGGCCGCCCCGCCAAAAGGTTCAATTTCGGTGGGGTGGTTGTGTGTCTCATTTTTAAAAAGAAGCAGCCAGGGTTCCTCTTTGCCCCCTATGTCCGCCGTGATATGAACGCTACAGGCGTTGATTTCCTCGCTCTCATCCACCCCGTGCAGCCGCCCTTGGTGCTGTAGGGCCTTGGCCCCAATCACCGCCAGGTCCATCAAGGTTTCGGGCTTGTTCTTGCCAGAATAGAGTTGTTTTCGCAATTCTTTATAGAGATTATACGCGTTTTGAGTGTTAATGTCCTCTATTTCCGCCTGATCCAAATGGGTGGAAAAAGTGGTGTGGCGGCAGTGGTCGCTCCAGTAGGTGTCAATCATGCGCAGTTCGGTGAGGGTGGGGTTCCGCCCTTCCTGCTGGAAATAGGCCTGGCAGAAGGCCAGGTCTTCTTCGTCCATGGCAAGGCCCCACTGCTGGCGAAAAGCCACCCGCTCCGCCGCGTCCATGCCCGTGAAACCGTCCAGCACGGGGATGGCTTCGGGCTGTGGGTAGGCCATGTGCAGGGTGGCTTTTTCCTCTAGGCTCTCCTCTTGAGATTCGACAGGATTGATTAAAAAATTCTTGATTTCCTCCAGTTCTGTGCTGGAAAGGCTGCCTTCTAACAGGTAGACCTTGGCACTGCGCACCAGGGGGCGTTCGCCTTGGCTGATGAGTTGGATGCACTCGGCGGCGGAATCGGCCCGCTGGTCGAACTGGCCGGGCAGATAGCTGATGGCAAAACGGTGGGCCGCGGCAGGTAACTGCCGGTGCAGCAAATCCACAGGTGGTTCGCTGAAAACAGTCTGGCAGCAGGTGTCAAAGAGTTCAGAAGAGATGCCCTCTACGTCGTAGCGGTGCAAAATGCGCAGGCTTTGCAGGTTTTGAAGGCCAATGAGAGTGCAAAGCTCCTCCTTCAGTGCGGCGGCTTCTACGGCAAATTCGGGCTTTTTCTCGGCATAGATGCGGTATACCATCGGTTCCTCCCCAGGTTCACAATGAAAGCAATATAGTATGTATGGTTGGTTTAAGACAATAAGTTTTGCAAATCCAGGGCTTTTTTTCCAATGTCGCGGCGGTAATACATATCCTCAAAATGGATGTGTGAAGCGGCGGCATAGGCCCGTTCAATGGCCGTTTGAAGGCTGGGGGCCACGGCGGTAACACCCAGCACCCGCCCGCCAGAGGTAACTAGCTCGTTGTTTTCTAGGCGGGTACCGGCGTGGCAAAGTTGAATACTGGGCTGGGCGGCGGCCTTTTCAAGGCCACTGAGGGGCAGGCCCCGGCGGTAGTTTCCGGGGTAGCCCCCGCTGGCCAGCACCACGCAAGCGGTGGCGCCCGGGCGCAGGCCCACCAGCTCTTTACGCAGGGTGCCGCCGGTGCAGGCCAGCATAATTTCCAGCAAATCACCCTCCAAAAGGGGCAGCACGGCCTGGGTTTCGGGGTCTCCAAAACGGCAGTTGTACTCAATGACCTTGGGGCCTGTGGCCGTGGCCATCAGGCCAAAGTATAGGCAGCCCTTAAAAGGGGCGCCTTTGGCCTTCATGGCCCGTATTGTAGGCAGGAATATGGTATCCATACAGGTTTTTTCGAAGCTTTCATTGTAAAAAGGGCTTGGTGCTATCACGCCCATTCCCCCGGTGTTGGGGCCGTTGTCCCCTTCCAGCGCACGCTTATGGTCCATGCTGGAAGCCAAAGGCACCAGGGTGTCGCCATCACAAAAAGCCAGCACGCTAATCTCCGGGCCGGTGAGAAATTCCTCCAGCACCACCTGGCTGCCGCTCTCTCCAAAAATACGGTCTTTCATCATACTGCGCACCGCCACGGCGGCTTCGTGCTCACTGAGGCAAATCACCACACCCTTGCCCAGGGCCAGGCCGTCCGCCTTGACCACCACCGGATATTCACAATCGGTACGCAGATAGTGCAGGGCTTCCTCCATGTCCGAAAAAGCCTCGTAGCGGGCGGTGGGAATGCCGTGTTCCTTCATGAGGGCCTTTGCAAAAATTTTGCTGCTTTCAATACGCGCCGCCGCAGCGGTGGGGCCGAAAGCCGGGATGCCCTTGGCTTCCAAGGCATCCACCAGGCCCAGTGCAAGGGGGTCATCGGGCGCAACAACCACATAATCCACGCGGTTTCCGGCGCAATATTGTACCACGGCGGTGATATCTGTGGGGTTTAAGGCGATGCAGGTGGCCCCGGTGGCAATGCCGCCGTTGCCGGGTATGGCCACAATTTCATGGCAGAGGGGGCTTTCGCGCAGTTTGTGGATGAGGGCATGTTCGCGGCCACCGCCGCCAATCACAGCAATTTTCATTGGTTTCTCCTAAGTGGTGCAGCAAGGGGAAAAGAATAAAGTTCTAAGGTAAAATATTTTGCGTAAGCAGTCATGTTTAGTGAAAAAACAGCCGCAGGCCGGTAAAGGCCATGGCGATGTCATAGTCATCACATTTGGCTATCACATGGTCGTCGCGGATGGAGCCGCCGGGCTGGGCGATACAGCACACGCCACTGCGGTGGGCCCGCTCGATGTTGTCCCCAAAGGGGAAGAAAGCGTCGCTTCCCAGGGCCACCCCACCTATAGAAGAAAGGTAGGCCTGGCGTTCTTCTGCCGTGAGGGGCACCGGGCGTTCTGAAAAAAGTTCTTCCCAGTGGCCGCTGGCCAAAAGGCCCTCGCAGTCTGCGGCCTCTCCCAGGAACTGGTCAATGGCATTGTCGCGGTCGGCGCGGCCAACGTTAGGCAGAAACGGCAAAGAAAGCACCTGCGGATGCTGGCGAAGATGCCAAATGTCTGCTTTATTGCCAGCCAGCCGGGTGCAATGAATGCGGCTTTGCTGCCCCGCACCCACCCCGATGGCCTGGCCGTCCTTCGCGTAACATACTGAATTGGACTGGGTATATTTGAGGGTGATGAGGGCAATGAGCAAATCACGCGTCTGGGCCTCGGTGAGCGTTTTGTTGGCTGTGGGGCGGTTTTGCAGCAGGGCGGGGGTAATTTCTACGCTGTTCCGGCCCTGCTCAAAGGTGATGCCGAACACGTCCTTGTGCTCGGTTTCGGGGGGCTGCCAACTGGGGTCAATTTGCACCACATTGTATTTGCCCCCCCTTTTTTTAGACAGGATAGACAAGGCTTCCGGGGTATATCCCGGTGCGATAATGCCATCACTGACCTCTTTTGCCAGTAATAGAGCGGTGGCCCCGTCGCACTCGTGCGAGAGGGCGGCCCAATCTCCAAAGCTGGACATCCGGTCGGCCCCGCGGGCGCGGGCGTAGGCCGCGGCCAGGGCACTGAGGGGCAGGGCGGGGTCGATGTTGTAAGCGGCCAGTAGGCTTGGGCTCAGGGGCAGGCCCACGGCGGCCCCGGCAGGGGAGACATGTTTAAACGAAGCGGCGGCCGGTAAGCCCGTAGCCTTATGCAACTCTTGCACCAATTGCCAGGAGTTGAGGGCATCGAGAAAATTGATGTACCCCGGGTTGCCATTTAGAACTTGTACCGGGAGCGGAGTCTCTGAAAAAATGCGGGCGGGTTTTTGGTTTGGGTTACAGCCATATTTTAGTTCTATTTGGTGCATATTATCCTCCGCATTCTATGCTATATTTTGCGAAAACGATTGACTATACAGGTGAGTTCACTACCGTCAAGGTGAAGGCTGCGCACAAAAAGGGAGACACGGTTTTCTGGGTTCAGACTATTCCAGAGAATCTGGGTGAAGCTGTCCAGCTCGCCCTGGGTGCTCAGCGGGGCATCCAGCAGAATGGGAACCGGCTCGCCGCAAAAGCTGGGCAGGGGGTCGCCGTCGGCCTGGTAGGTGTGGATAAAATGCCCCTGGCCGGAGAGCGGCTGGGGGTACTCAAAAAATTGGCGCTGCGTAGAGCTGGGGGTACCCATGCCGCTTTTAAGGATGGAGAGCGCATAGGTAAAGCCGCTAAAATCGGCCGCGATAAGGCCTGAAATACGCGGGGTGAAATTGGGGGCATCCGGCTCGAAGGTGCGGGTGCGCAGGGCTTCATTGAAGCCGATGCCCCGTTCCAGGCAGGAGTAGATGGTATCGGTTTGGTCGCCGTTTGTCACGATGGTGTGTGCGCCGTGTTTGCGTACAGGGGCATAAATAATCAAGCTGGGGTCGGTGAGTTTGGCAGGGTCGGCCGCTTCGGTGATGATGCCGCCGTCCTTTTCGGTAAAAACACGGTTTCGGGAATTTTCGCTGCGGCCCATAATAAAGTAAGCGATAAGGCCTTGGTGCCCGGTGCTACTGCGGCCCAGCACAATACCGCGCCCGGGGTAGCTGTTTTGAGAGAGAAGGCTGGGTAAACTCTGCAAAACCATAAAAAACCCTCAATTCTAATAAAAATGTGTGTTAACGGCCCTGTTCTTCTAGTTCCCGGCAAAGCTGTTCCACCGCTTTAGGCAGCAAAACCCATTCGGCTTCCTCCATCACACGGCGCTGCAAGCTTTCGGGGGTGTCGCCCGGCAACACCTCCACGGCCTTTTGCAGCAAAATGCGCCCCCCGTCGGTCACCTCGTCTACCAGGTGGACGGTGGCCCCGGTCAACTTTACCCCGCGGGCGAGGGCTTCGCGGTGTGGGCGCAAGCCGTAGTAACCGTCTCCGCAAAAAGATGGGATTAAACTGGGGTGTACATTGATGACCTTGTCTTTATAAGCACCCAACACCAAGGGCCCCAATATGGTGAGGAAACCGGCCAACACCAATACATCAATGTTGTGGGCACACAGGGTTTCCAGCAGGGCCTTGTCGTAATCTTCCAGGCGGGGGAAATCCCGCAGGGAGAGGATGCCAGTGGGAATGCAGGCGTTTTCAGCGCGTTCCAGCGCCAAAACACCGGATTTGGAGGAGGAGACCAGCGCAAGCTGCACGCTTGGCATCTCCCCGCGGGCCGAGGCATCAATGAGCGCTTGTAGGTTGCTGCCGCCGCCCGAAACCAAAACCGCTACACGTTTCATAGGATAACCTCCCGCTCGCCGGGCACCACGCGCCCCAATAGGAAAGGCGCTTCGCCCTCGTCTTTCAATAGGCTAAGGGCCGTATCTACGGTGTCTTCTGGCACTGCCAACAGCAGCCCCGCGCCCATGTTGAAGGTGTGGTACATTTCGCTTTGGGGAATTTGCCCCGCTTGCGCAATCAGCGAAAATACCGGGGGAACCGGAAGGGCGCTGAGGTCTAGCTGGGCGGATAGGCCGGGGGGAAGCATGCGGGGGATATTCTCGTGGAAGCCGCCGCCTGTGATATGGCAAATGCCGTGCACCGGGCTTAGCGAAAGCAGAGACAATACGGGTTTTACATAGATACGGGTGGGTGCCAGCAGGGCATCCCCCAAGCTACAGTCCAGTTCGGAATACACATGAAATAGGGGTTTTGAATTTGTATCTATGTCAAAAACCTTACGTATGAGAGAAAAACCGTTGGAGTGTGGCCCGGAGGAAGGCAGGGCGATGAGAACGTCGCCCACCTGCACCTGGGCGGGGTCCAGCATCTTGGCCTGGTCGGCCAGGCCAACGGCAAAGCCCGCCAGGTCGTATTCATCTTCGGGGTAGAAGCCGGGCATCTCGGCGGTTTCGCCCCCAATCAGGGCACAGCCCGCTTGCACACAGCCTTCCGCCACCCCGGCCACAATTTGCTCAATGCGGCTGGGCTGGTTTTTCCCGCAGGCGATATAATCCAAAAAAAACAGCGGCTTTGCGCCGGAACACAGAATGTCGTTGACGCACATAGCCACACAATCAATGCCTATGGTATGGTGTTTATCCAGCAGAAAGGCCAGGCGCAGCTTGGTGCCAACGCCGTCGGCGCCCGAGACGAAAACAGGGGTTTCATAGCCCGCAAGGTCGGGCGCGAAGAGGCCACCAAAACCGCCCAGGCCCCCAATTACGCCGGGGATGCGGGTGCGCTCTACATGGGCTTTCATCCGGTGAACCGCTTCGTATCCGGCGTTGACATCCACACCGGCGGCCTTGTAACTGTCGCTTGCGCTGTGTTGCATGAGCAGACTCCTTTTTCGGGAAAAAGTGTGAACGCCGGCAGCCGCCGGGCCATGCCGTGGTGTGCCGCTGCCGAATGGCCAAAAATAGGAACAACAAACAAAACCCACCGCAGGTCTGCCGCAGGCGGCCCTCTCTGCCCTCGGGCAGAAAATGGGCCAATAAACAGCAGTAAGCACAGTAAGTGATGGACTATTCAACCCAGTTTTTAACAAAACAGGTTAAATCAAACGTTAATCACAGGAGGAGGCGCCCAGCTTTTGCTCGAATTTGCTCTTTTGCTGACGGCTGGGGGGTGGCACGGGGTATTTCCCGGTAAAGCAGCCATCGCAATACCCTAGGGGGCATTCGGGCGCCAGATGCCCCAGGGCTTCCTGCGAGAGATAACCCAGGGTGTCGGCACCAATGATGCCACGAATTTCATCGATGCTGTGATTGAACGCAATGAGATTTTCGCTGGAATCGATGTCGGTGCCGAAATGGCAAGGATAGAGGAAGGGCGGGCAGGAGAGACGCACGTGCACCTCTTTGGCCCCGGCCTCCCGCAAAAGGCGAATGATTTTGAGACTGGTGGTGCCGCGCACGATGGAATCGTCCACCATGATTACCCGCTTGCCCGCCACCGTGGCGGCAATGGGGTTCAGCTTGATGCGCACATCGTTTTCCCGCTGCACCTGGGTGGGGGCAATAAAGGTGCGGCCTATGTATTTGTTCTTTAAAAAGCCCATGCCATAGGGGATGCCGCTTTGGCGGGCATAGCCGATGGCCGCGTCGATGCCGGAATCCGGCACGCCGATGACTACGTCGGCCTCCACCGGGTGCTCCTTCGCTAACTCTTCACCCGCCCGTACCCGCGCCGCGTGTACCGAGGCACCCTCGATGATGGAATCGGGCCGGGCGAAATAGATGTATTCAAAGACACAGAGGGAAGAGGGGCCGCCGCAATGGCTTTGAATGCTCTGGATTCCCTCTTCGGTCACGCAGACAATCTCCCCGGGGGCGATGTCGCGCACAAATTCCGCGCCCACCGCACTTAGGGCGCAGCTCTCGCTGGCAAACACGGTGCTCTGGCCAATTTTTCCCATGCATAGGGGGCGAAAACCCTGTGGGTCGCGCGCGGCAATCAGCTTGCGGGGGCTCATCACCAGCAGCGAGTAGGCCCCATGCAATTTTTTCATGGCCTCGGCCACAGCAAGTTCAATGCTGGGGGCGGTGAGGCGGGCGCCTGTGATGCTGTAGGCGATGACCTCGGTGTCGCTTGTGGTGTGAAAAATGCCGCCTTGCAATTCTTTTTCTTCGCGAAGTTCGGCGGCGTTGGTGAGGTTGCCGTTGTGGGCGATGGTCATGCTGCCCTTGACATGGCTGGAGACAAGGGGCTGTGCGTTGGAACGGCGGCGGGTGCCGGTGGTGGCGTAGCGCACATGGCCCAGGGCAATTTGGCCGCCCCCCAAAGAGCGCAGATGCTCGGGGGTAAACACTTCATTCACCAGGCCAAGGTCTCGGTAATTGGTTACCACGCCGCGGTCATTCACGGCGATGCCACAGCTTTCCTGCCCGCGATGCTGTAATGCGTATAGCCCATAATAACAAAGGGTGGCAATATCTCCGATATCACCTTTGTCAAAAACGCCAAAAACGCCACATTCCTCGTGTGGTTTATCCGAAAAAGGGGCGCCGTCTATCATGCGTTTTCCCCCAGCAGGCGTTTCATCACTTCTTGGTAGGCATCCTCTACGCCGCCCATATCGCGGCGGAAACGGTCCTTATCCAGTTTTTCCTTGGTGCTGCTGTCCCAAAAGCGGCAGGTATCGGGGGAGATTTCATCGGCCAGCACAATCTGGCCCTCGGCAGTTTTGCCAAATTCCAGCTTGAAATCGATGAGGTCGATGTTGGCTTCTTTGAGATATTCCCGCAACACCTCGTTTATTTTAAACGAATAGCGGGCGATGGTAGCCAGTTCTTCCTCGGTGGCCCAGCCCATGGCCAGGATGTGATAGTCGTTCACCATGGGGTCGCCCAGGGCGTCGTCTTTATAGCAGAATTCCAGCACGGTACGGGCCATGGGTACGCCCTCTTCCAGGCCCAGGCGTTTTGCCAGGCTGCCCGCGGCGATGTTGCGCACAATCACTTCCAGCGGCACAATGCTAACCTTTTTCACCAGGGTTTCGCGGGGGGAGAGTTCTTCCACAAAATGTGTGGGGACGCCGTTTTTTTCCACCAGTTTCATCAGGTGGTTGGTCATGCGGTTATTGATGGGCCCCTTGCCCACAATGGTGCCTTTTTTGGCCCCGTTGCCCGCGGTGGCATCGTCCTTATAGTCCACAATCACCAGGTGAGCATCGCTGGTATTGTACACTTTTTTGGCTTTCCCCTCGTAAATCATGTCTTTTTTTTCCATTGTTTGCGTCCCCCTACGTTAATATAGATACGTCCAGGCCCCTAGCGGGCCATGGAATAGAAACCAGGCTAAGAAAGCTTGCTTTGCAATTCGGCGTCTTTTTCCCGCACTTTGTTTGCCATCTCTGCACGGTGGGCGGCTAGACGGGTGGCCAGGGCCTCATCGGATACCGCCAGAATTTGGGCGGCCAGCAGGGCGGCGTTCATCCCGGCGCCCAGGCCTACGGTGGCCACGGGGATACCGGGGGGCATCATCACGGTGGAGAGCAGCGCGTCCAGTCCGTCCATGGCCCCGCCCTTGCAGGGAATGCCAATCACGGGCAGCAGGGTGTTGGCGGCCACGGCGCCGGCCAGGTGGGCGGCCATGCCGGCCGCCGCGATGATGACCCCAAACCCGTTTTGGGCTGCGGCGCCAACAAAAGCCTCCACCTCACGCGGGGTGCGGTGGGCGCTCATGATATGGGCCTCGGCGGGAACGTCCAGTGCTTTCAGTGTGTCCAGCGCTTTTTGTACGGTGGGCAGGTCGCTGTCACTGCCCATGAGTATAGCAACTTTTTTCATGTAGATCTCCCAAAAAAAGAAGTAGTTTGCAAAAATGTCCTAAAACTGTGCGATAAAGTGGAAAAGGGAACGGGGCTGCTTTTAGGCTTAGGGCAGACATTTTGTTCCCTCACGCTTTTTTATTATACCATTACACAGGGCAAACGCAAGGGCCGCCGGGCAGGGAAAAGGAAAGGGCGGCGGTGGCCTTTTGCAGGGCGGCGGGTGCCAAACAAACCTGCAAGCCCACTTGCCCGCCGCTTACCAAAATGGTTTCAAACGAAAAGGCGCTTTCTTCCAGAAAGGTGGGGTACTTTTTTTTCATGCCCAGGGGGCTGCAACCACCCCGGCGGTAGCCCGTGCAGGGCAGCAGGTCTGCCAGCGGCAGCAAAGCCATGTTTTTCTCCCCGGCGGCCTGGGCCGCCGTTTTTAGGGGAAGCTCCTGCGAAACGGGCAGGCAAAACACGTACAGCGCGCCGCTGGCCCCGCGCAGCACCAAGGTTTTAAAAACGCGGGCGGGGTCTTGCCCGGTTTTGGCAGCCACGGAAACGCCGTCTAGCTGGCCGTCTTCCACGCTGTATTCCAGGGGGCTGTAGGGAAGCGAGAGGCTGTCTAGCAGGCGCATGGCGTTGGTTTTTTTCATTGTTGTAAAGCTCCTATTCAAAAATGGGAAGGGAAGGCGGGTGTTTTACCAAAGGAAAGGTTTGCCCCGGCGCGGTCTTCATGCTACAATGGGGCACAGATGCCATAAAATTCTCCGCTTCAGCGGGGTGAATAGAGGGATACCAGCATGATAGTCATTTTTAAACCCGAAGCACAAGACGAGCAAATTGGCACCTTATGCCAAACGTTTGAAGAAAACGGTTTGCAGATACACCGCTCCAGCGGCACACACACCCAGCTCATTGGCCTGGTGGGGGACACCTCCCTGGTGGATATTGAACTGGTGCGGGCCAACCCCTGTGTGGCCGAAGTGAAGCGAGTGAGCGAGCCGTATAAGCAGGCAAACCGGAAATTCCACCCGGGGGATACCACCGTGGAGGCCGGCGGGGTGAAGGTGGGCGGCGGGCATTTTGCCGTGATGGCCGGGCCTTGCAGCGTGGAAAGCGAGGGGCAAATCACGGCTTTGGCCCGGGACGTAAAGCTGTGTGGGGCACAGTTTTTGCGCGGTGGCGCATTCAAGCCCCGCACCTCGCCCTATGCCTTCCAAGGCCTACGGGCCGAGGGGCTGGAACTGCTGAAAAAAGCCAAGGAGCAAACGGGCCTGCCCATCGTCACCGAGATTATGAATACCTCCCACATTGAGCTGTTCTTGAACGCGGGGGTGGACATGCTGCAGGTGGGGGCGCGGAACATGCAGAACTTTGAGATGCTG
>CAYYLW010000010.1:0-37273 GCA_964472465.1 uncultured Oscillospiraceae bacterium
CACAACTATGAGATAGACTTTTACTGGGGCGGCAAGGTGAGCGGCAGTTTCACCCTTACCAAAGCCACCGAGTATACCGTAACGTTTAAAAACCATGACGGCAGTGTGCTAAAAACCCAAAAAGTGGCAGAGGGTGGCACGGCACAGCCCCCGGCGGTTCCCTCAAGGCCTGGCTCCTATTTTGTGGGCTGGGACACCCCCCTTACCAACATCCGGGCCGATGTTACCATAACCGCCCTGTTTAGCCAAACGGAGGTTTCCGCCACCTTCCAGGACCATGACGGCAGAGAACTGAAAACAGAGCGGGTTCCCGTGGGCGGCGACGCCACCGCCCCCACCGTCCCCCAGCGCGCGGGGTATACCTTCACCGGCTGGGATAAGCCCCTTACGGGCCTTCAGGCCAGCACGGTGTTCACAGCGCAGTACAGCATCAACCAATATACTGTGCGTTTCCTGGATTATGACCAAACCGAACTTTCCAGCCAAAAGGTGAACCATGGGCAGGCAGCCCAGACCCCTGCGGCCCCCACCCGCATAGGCTATGATTTCACCGGCTGGGACAAGGGCTTTTCCAACATCACGGCCGACCTAACCGTGACCGCCCAGTACCGTTTGAACGGGGGGTATACCAGAATCAGCACCCCCGGCGACTACGATGCCGCAAAACTCTCGCAAAGTGGGAATATTTTAATAGAGGCCGCCAATGTGCGCCTGTACAACGGTATTATCAACGGCAGTATCGTTACGGTGGGCGATACGGTGGTTTTAGAAAATCTTCGTATCAGCGGAAATGTCTCCATAGGCGCCACCAACACCGAAATACGCGGCGGGTGGATAGGGGGCAACTTGACCATAGAAAAAACCGTGGCGAATGGCAATGTGCTTGTTACGGGGGTCGTGGCGCGCGAGAGCAAGGTATATGTAAAAGGCGGCGGCAGCAACAGTGTGGTGTTTACCAATTCTGTGTTTGGCACCGTGATAGTGGATAAGGAAATGGCGGCAGGCGCAGAGCCGGTGCGCATTTTGGCCACTGGTAACACCCTGCTGGGTGATGTGACAGTGAACACCGGGGCCATTCTGGAAACCAGCGGGCTTACCGAGGGCGCCAAAGGGTTTGGTACCGTTACATTAAGCAAGGCTATTCCGGCGGGAAGCCGGGTGGTTTTACGCGGCAATATAGAAAATGTGGTGGTGGATGCCCCGGGCATTACCATAGAAAACAATGCCACGGTGAAAAACATCACCTACACAGAAAATGCAAAAAACAACCCGGTTGCAGGCGGCCCGGCGGCCCAAAACAACACGCCCCGTTCCCCCCAAACAGGGGATAGCGGGCCCGCCGATGGCTGGCTGGCGGTTGGGGCGCTGGCAGCAGTGGCATGTGTTTTGCTGCTGTGTGGCAAAAAAATCCAAAAGCGTAGATCGCGCTAAAAGCAAAACAGAAGCAGAACGCAGAACACCCTCCCGGTGAATTCTGGTTCCCTGTTCCGCAAGAGCCATGGTCTGGCTGGCTCTTGCGGAATTATTATTTTCTACAATATAGAATTGTGGAACCGCCCAAAACATGGTAATATTCTTCGTACAACACGCAGAAGAGATAGGAAGCATTTAGGGAAACAAAAAATTTGACCAGGAGGGTGTATGAAAAAAAGTGCCGTACTCTCCTTGGCCGCCTTTTGCTGCGGTATTATCAGCCTGCTGCTGTTCGTGCCGGCGGAACCCTGGCCCTGGGTTGGCATGGGCGGGGCCTTGGCCGCGGTTATTTTGGGGCGGATGGCAAAACCCAGCGCCAAAAACCAGCAGGTTCTGGCTTTGGGGGGTGTGCTGCTGGCGCTGGCGGCGGGTATTGGGTATTTGGTAATCAGTTGGCCCAGATAAAGGGCGCTGCCAAAATATATTATGGTAAGGAGGAATTATCTTGCTCAAACTGTACCGCGGGCTATCCAAGTATGCCGGGCAGATTTTGCTGCTGGTGCTGCTGCTGTTTGGCCAGTCCTTCACACTCTTGTTTTTGCCCAATATCATGAGTGTGATTGTGGACAAAGGGGTGGTGGCCCAAAACGTCCCGTTCATTTTGCAAAGTGGGCTTTGGATGCTTCTCATCTCGGTGGGCGGCAGCTTTTGTGCCATAGGGGTGGGCTATTTTGCCTCTAAGGCGGGCGTTGGCCTGTGCACCGACATCCGCAAAAAGCTGTTCCGCCATATTGGCCGCTTTACCCTGGCCGAATTTGACCAGGTGGGCACCTCTTCCCTGGTTACCCGCAGCACAAACGACATCATGCAGCTACAAAACTTCACCATTATGATGTTCCGCGTGATTGTGCTGGCCCCCATCATGTGTGTGGGCGGTATTGCGCTCAGCTTGCAAAAAAACTGGCGTCTGGCCATCATTCTTGTTGTGTGCATGCCCATCATTCTGCTGGTGCTTTTCCTGATATTGCGCAGGGTGCTGCCGGTGTTCCGCAGCATGCAAACCAAGCTGGATAAGGTGAACTTGGTGCTGCGCGAAAATATCACCGGCGTACGGGTAATTCGTGCGTTTACCGCGGAAGAGCGCGAAGAAGAGCGTTTTGAAGAGGCCAATGCGGACATGACGGCGGCCTCCATCCGCAGCCAGACCATCGTGGCCACGCTGATGCCCATCATGATGCTGGTGATGAACCTGTGCACGGTGGTCATTGTTTGGTTCGGTGGCAACCAAATTGCCGCGGGCGCCATGCAGGTGGGCGATTTGATGGCTTTTATCCAGTACATGATGCTGATTATGTACGCCCTTATCATGATGAGCCTGATTCTGGCCCTAATGCCCCGCAGCGCCGTGTGTGCGGCGCGCATCAACGAGGTGATGGACATTCAGCCCAGCATCACAAGCCCCAAGGCCCCCCAAAAGCCCGAGCAGCCCAGTGGTGTGGTGGAGTTTAAAAACGTGGCCCTGCGCTATGGCGACGCAAAGGAGGCCGCGGTGAAGAACATCAGCTTCACCGCCCTGCCGGGGCAAACCACCGCCTTTATTGGGGCCACGGGTAGCGGCAAAAGTTCTGTAATCTGCCTAATTCCCCGCCTGCGGGATGCCAGCGAGGGCGAGGTGTTTGTGGACGGCGTGAACGTGAAAGACTATGACCTGCCTGCCCTGCGCGCACGCATTGGCTATGTACCGCAGAAGGCCATGCTCTTCTCGGGCACCATCCGCTCGAACATCGCCTACGGCCAGCCCAACCTGCCCTTTGAAAAAATCAAGCGTGCCGCCGAAATTGCCCAGGCGGACGGTTTTATTATGGAGAAGGACAAACAGTTCGACGACCCCGTGGCCCAGGGCGGCACAAACGTTTCGGGCGGGCAGCGCCAGCGCCTTACCATCGCGCGGGCCTTCGCCACCGGGGCCTCCATCTTCGTGTTTGACGATAGCTTCTCGGCCCTGGACTTCAAAACCGATGCCTCCCTGCGCGCGGCGATTAAAGAGAGCGCCCCGAACGCCACGGTTATCATTGTGGCCCAGCGGGTGAACACCATTTTGAACGCCGACAGGATTATTGTGCTGGATAAAGGCGGTATTGTGGGGCAAGGCACCCACGAGGAACTGCTTGAAAATTGCCCGGTGTACGCAGAGATTGCGTCCACCCAGCTCTCGTAAAGGAGGCGGAATAGAATGGCGAACCAGCAAGAAACTGTGCAAAAGAACAAACCGCAGGATTTCGGCCAGATAGCCCGCCGCCTGCTGGGGTATTTTAAGCCCTACAAATACCGTGTGCTCACCATGCTAATCTGTGCGCTACTGGGTGTGTTCTTCTGCATCCTGGGGCCCAAGATACTGGGCGACGCCACCAACATCATCGCCAGCGGCGTGCAGGACGGCGAGATTCCCTTCCTGCGTTTCCGCCTTACCCTGGTTTCCCTGGCGGTGGTGTACGGCCTTTCGGCGGTGTTTACCTATGTGCAGCAAAAGGTGACGGCCAACGTGGCCCAAACCACCCTGTACGACCTGCGCGAAGACGTGGACCATAAGATTCAGGGCCTGCCCCTGGGCTATTATGATACCCACACCCACGGCGACATCCTCTCGCGCACCACCACAGACATCGAGACCATCAGTACCACCTTGCAGCAACTGCTCACCCAGTTCCTCACCTCGGCCTTCACCATCGTGGGCATCATCTTCATGATGCTAACCCTGAGCTGGCAGATGACCGTGATTGCCCTGCTGGTGCTGCCGGCGGCGCTGGGGCTGTGCATCACCGTCATCCGCAAAAGCCAAAAGTACTACATTGGCCAGCAGAAGAAGCTGGGCGGCGTGAACAGCTATGTGGAGGAACTGTACAGCGGGCACACCATCATGAAGCTGTATGGCACCGAAGACCAAAGTGGCGACGAATTTGACGAAATGAACGACAATTTGTATGAGGATGCCCGCCGTGCCCAGTTTACCTCTTCTATCATGATGCCCCTGACAAACCTGGTGGGCAACATCGGCTATGTGGGCATCTGTGTGTTTGGCGGCATCATGGCCTCCAACGGCCAGCTCACCGTGGGCGCCATCCAGGCCTTCATCCAGTACATGCAGCAGTTCACCCAGCCCATCATCCAAACCACCAACATTCTCAACCTACTGCAAAGCACCATTGCGGCGGCGGGGCGTGTGTTTGAACTGCTGGACGAACCAGAGCAGAGCGGGGAACGCGAAAAACTGCAAACCCTGCAAACGGCCAAGGGCGAAATTGTGTTTGACCACGTGAAGTTTGGTTATACACCCGAAAAGATGCTGGTAACCGACATGAACGTGCATGTGAAACCGGCGCAAAAGGTGGGGATTTGCGGGCCCACAGGCGCGGGCAAAACCACTTTGGTGAACCTGCTGATGCGTTTTTATGACCTGGCGGACGGCAAAATTTCCATAGACGGGGTGGATACCCAGGACATGAGCCGCCATAACCTGCGCCGCCTGTTTGGCATGGTGCTGCAAGATACCTGGCTATATTCGGCCTCTATACGGGACAATATCCGTTATGGCCGCCCCGAAGCCACCGACGCCGAGGTGGAGGCCGCCTGCCAAATGGCCAATGCCGACCATTTCATCAAAACCCTGCCCGAGGGCTACGACACCCTGATTGATGAGTCGGCCTCGAACCTTTCCGCCGGGCAGAAGCAATTGCTCACCATTGCGCGCGCCTTCTGCGCAGACCCGCAAATTCTCATTCTGGACGAGGCCACCTCCAGCGTGGATACCCGCACCGAAAAACTCATCAGCCAGGCGATGGCCCGCCTGACGGAGGGCAAAACCAATTTCCAAATTGCCCACCGCCTGTCCACCATCAAGGATTCGGACCTCATTTTGGTGCTGCGTGACGGCGACCTGGTGGAGCAGGGCACCCACGATGAACTGCTGGGTATGCACGGCACCTACGCCGAGCTGTACAACAGCCAGTTTGCCTAAACTGCCAGGATAAGTCCTGCCCCGTTTTGGGTGGGCGGCAGAGGGAAAAAACAAAAACAAGAGGGCCGCCAACCGAGGTTGGCGGCCCTCAGAGTGTCAAAAAAGGAACCTTTGCAATACACGAAGGCCAAAGCAGGTACAGTTCACCCGCCGCCGTGGAGGGAGAGAAACACGCAGCTGGAAAGTCACAAAAGGCTCTCTCCCTCAGTCTGCTACGCAGCCAGCTCCCTCATCAGAGGGAGCCAGGGCCAGGGCGGCAGCAGGGCGCCTGTGACGTTCCCCCGCCGGGGTGTTTCTGGTATAATGGGGAAAAAGAGGGGGCTATACACCATGCAGCGTTTAACCGCCAAAGGCCCACAGCACAGTTATACCCTGCCAGGGGAATGCCAAGCCGAGGCAATTGACCGCCTGGGCCGCTTTGAAGATTTTTATGAGACGCTGCTGGGAAACCAAGAGAAACTGGCGGCAGAACTGGAAGAATTGCGCGCAGCGGGCAAGAAAAACACCGCCCGTTTCCGCGAAAAACTGGGGGAAAAGCTGATGGCCTCCAACACCCTGCTGCTGCTAAAAATGCAGGGCCTGGAATGAACGGGGCCCGGTTTTGGTAAAAGCGGCTTCCCCTAGCCCTCCACCGCCCAGCCCTTTTCCCCCAGGCAGGCCAAAGCTTTGGGCAATAGGGGGGCCTTTACCAGCAGGTAATCCGTATCAAAGGTGGAAACGGCAAACAGCGGGATGCCCGCGGCGGCCAGTGCGCCCGAAAGGGAAGCCAGAATGCCGGTGAGGGAAAAATCCAGCGGCCCCGCCACCCGAAAGGCCCGCCATCCGCCCTCGGTTTTTTGGGCGCTTGGGGGCAAAGCGGCGCTTTCGCACACCAGGGAGATTTCCTGCCCCGTAACGCCCAGAAAATACACCCCGCTTTGCGGCAGGGCCACTTCCGTAAGCTGGCAGATGCTGAACTCTTCGGGCAAAACCTCCAGTTTCATCGGTTCTCCTCCATTTTTTCGCAGCAAATGGGCCGGGGCCCCCGGCCTCTTTTGTACCCCCCAGGGGCGCTTAAAACTCAATGCCCTCCCGCGCGTTTAGGCCCTCGCTCTCATAGGGGTGGGCCAGCAGCCGCATTTCGGTGGCATAGTCTGCCAAAGGCAGCAGGTCAGCAAATTCTCCCCGCCCGGTGAGCACCAGCTCGGTGCCCCGGGGTTTTTTTTGTATAAAATTCGCCAGCGTGCCAGGGGGCAGCAGGCCGTTACTCTGGGCGGATATGGCCTCGTCCAGCACCAGCAAATCCAGCTTTGGGGCCATGGCACGGGCCCTTTCCAGGGTCTCTAGGTGCCGCTGGCGGGCGGCTTGTTTTTCCTCCTCGGTCATGTCCCATATAAACTTTTGGCACAGGGCGGTTTCCGTGTGTACCCCCAGCTTTTGCAGGGGGGCTATCTCGCCGCTTTGCCCATTTTTTAAAAACTGAAAAAAAGCCACGCGCAAGCTACGGCCAGCCGCGCGTACGCACAGCCCCACCGCCGCCGTTGTTTTGCCTTTGCCGTCTCCTGTGTACAGATGTACCCTCCCGGTTTTCATTCGCCTCTGCCTCCAAAACGTCTCATCACGTCCTCGCCATGCCCGCCCAGATAGCCACTGGGCAACACGGCCGTCACCTCCACCAGTTCGTCGCGCATCAGCATGGCGGCGTCGGCCTGCACCGTAAAACCGCAGCCGTTGTCGCTCATCCACTGGTGGGGGGCCTTTTGGGGCAGGCCTTTTTGGCCCAGCATAGACATGATGACCCCGCCGTGGGTGATGCAGGCCGCCTGCTGGATGCCATTTTGGGCCAGGTGCCGCATCATCAGCATCAAAGCGGCGGCGGTGCGGGCGGCAAAGGCGCTGCCGCTCTCCCCCCCTTTGGGCACGTAGCCACTTTTGGGGTTCAGCCAGGCGGCAAAGCTGGGGTTCTCTTGCAGTTCGCCCATGGTCTTTCCCTCAAATTCCCCAAAGCGGTTTTCCCGCAGTTCTTCCAGCACCAGGCGCTCTTTTACGCCGGGGTAGAGGATATCTGCCGTTTGCAGGGCCCGCAGCATGGGCGAGGAAAACACAAGCGGCACCGCCGGGTAGGGAAAACGCCCTGCCAAAGCCCGCAGCGCCTCTTCCCCCTCGGGGCACAAGGGAATATCCAGCCCCCCGCCCACAAAGGTTCCCTCCCGGTTACCCTGGGTTAGCCCATGGCGTATCAGATGCAGTTTGTAGGTTTTCATTTTTTTCCTCACTTTTTTCGCTATTTGTAAAAATACCCCAAACCACAACATTTTGCGCCCAGGCTTTATACCGGGGTGTACATCTTGGGCCTGTCCAAAAAACCGGCCCAAGATTTGGCACGTTTTAAGGCGGTTTTCTTGGTTTTGTGGTATTTACAAAGGGTTTTGTACTTGCTATAATTTACACTATGTAATCCCCTGGGCACTTAGCCGGCTTGCAGGGTATTTTAGGGGCAACCACCATAGCCAGCCCGCATAGAGGAGAAATAGGCCATATGGCATCAGATTTCAGCCGCATCATCACCCTGCTTCGCAAAGAAAAAGGCGTTACCCAAAAAAAAGCCGCCGAGGAACTGGGTGTGTCTCAGGCCCTGCTTAGCCACTACGAAAAAGGCATCCGCGAATGCGGGCTGGAATTTGTGGTGAAAGTGGCCGATTACTATGACGTCTCCTGCGACTATTTGCTGGGCCGCAGCGCAGACCGCAGCGGCCTCACCCTCAACGTGGACGATATACCCGCGCCGGAAAGTGGAAAAGATGGGCACTTTAAGGGCAGTGTATTGCCCACCTTAAACCGAAAGCTGATTTCCAACAGCCTGAATATTTTGTACGACAAGCTGAATGCCTGCCCAGACAAGGCCCTGGTGAGCGAGATTTCGGGTTACCTGATGATGGGAGTGTACCACATGTTCCGCCTGCTGTACAGTTCGGCGCCCAAAAACGCTTCCAGCCTGTTCAGCATTCCCGAGCCGTTGTGGCGGGGCTATAGCCAGGCAGCGGCCAGCTTGGCCGAGGCGAACGTGGGGGCTATTTTAAAAGGGGAAAACCCCTTTGGCGGGGCCAGTTTAAAAGACCTTTCTGCCTTTGTGATGACCACGGAGAGCCTTTCGGCGGATTACCCGCTGTATGCCAGTAGCCTGCTCAACCTCATCAAAACCAGCGAAGAGCGGGTGGCACGGGTGAAGAACACATAGAAGGACAATTGGCCCGGCAGTGCTTGCACTGCCGGTTTTTTGTCATTTTCCACATATTACGCAGGGTTTTGCTTTTCTTGTTCGGCGTATCTGTGGTATAATATTTTCTATATATTGGATAGTTTGAAAGAAAAATAGCGGTGGGCTTGGCTATGATCACGCAAGGTGAGGGGGTACCATGAGAGAGAGATTCCAGTCTCTGCAATTCAGGTTTAGCGTACTCATGTTTTCTTGCCTGTTGCTTTCCTCTTTTGTGGTGGGCGGGGTGAGCATTCTGTATTCGCAGCGTGTGGTGGACCAAGGCTCGGCCCAAAGCATGACCCTTACCTGCACGAACCGGGCGCAACACACCAATGCGCTGCTCTCCGGCATTGAGCTTTCCACGCAAACGCTTTCCGTGTACGTACAAAGCCAGCTTGCTGATTTTGAGGCATTTAAAAACAACGACGTTTACATTCGTGTTTTTACCAATGAGATTGTAAGCGTGGCGGTGAACGCCGCGGCCAATACCGAGGGCGCCATGGCGGTGTATGTGCGTTTTAACCCCGATATCGCCAGCCCCACCGCGGGTTTTTTGTACAGCAAAGATGCCCAAAGCGGGGCGTTTGTACCCCTGCCCACCACAGACATTTCCGCCTACAAGGCGGCCGATTTAAGCCGGGTGGGCTGGTATCATGTTCCCCTGGCAAACCACGCCCCCACCTGGTTAAGCGCCTACTACAACGAAAACATGGAGACGAAGATGCTCTCTTATGTTATTCCCCTATATGTGGGGGACGAGGTACTAGGCGTGGTGGGCATGGACGTGGATTTTGCGGTGCTGCAACAACTGGTGGACGAAACCACCTTATACCAAACGGGCTATGCTTTTTTGTGTGATGAAAACGCCAATATTGTAAGCCACAGAGAACTGGCCTCGGGCACACCGCTTGGCGAGGTGAACGACGGCGAGCTGGATTATTTGGTGCCCCAACTGATGCGTACCAGCAGCGGCGGGGAGCTGATAGACTACCAGTTTAACGGGCAGAACAAGCGCCTGGTGTTTGATACCCTGATCAACGGCTACAAACTGGTGTTAACAGCCCCGGTGGCCGAAATTGACGCCGAGCGCAACACCTTGATGCTGCAAATTTTTCTGGCGGCCTTAGCGGTGGCGGTGGCATCCATTCTGTTCACCATCTTTTTCACCCGCAAGCTCATCCGCCCCTTGCGGGAGCTGAACATTGCGGCCAAGAAAATTGCCGAGGGGAGCATGGACGTCTCCATCAGCTACCATTCGGAGGACGAGGTGGGCACTTTGGCCGAAAGCTTTCGCCAAACGGTGCGCCACCTGCGGAAATACATCGCCTATATCAACGACCAAGCCTATCACGACCCCTTGACTGGGGTAAAAAACAAAAACGCCTACGAGGAGGCCAAGGCCCGCTTAGAGGGGGAGATGTTCCAGGGCAGCGCGGCGTTTGCCGTGGTGGAGTTCGACATGAACAACCTGAAAATCATCAACGACAAATACGGGCACGACCAAGGGGATACCGCCATTTTGGAGGCGGTGAAGCTGATTTGCCGGGTGTTTAAACATAGCCCGGTGTACCGTGTGGGCGGGGACGAATTTGTGGTGCTTTTGGAAAACCAGGATTATCTTGCCAGGCAAGAACTATTGCACAACTATGAGGACGAGGTGCGGGTGTACCGCGCCGATACACCAAAGGAGTTTCGCTTCGAGATGGCCTACGGCATGGCCGCGTTTGATGGCGACGAAGACAAGAGCTTCCAATGCGTGTTCAAGCGCGCGGATGAGGCCATGTACCAAAAAAAACAAGAGATGAAAGCAAAACTTTAAAGTTGACCCAAAAGAGCCCCTGCCATGTGTGCAGAGGCTCTTTTTGTACGAAAAAAGGGGGAAACACCGCCTCAAAGCGTCCGGGCTTCTTCCCTGGGGCCGCCCCTTAGCAAGGTCTCAAAGCGCAGGGCCACGCTTTGCCAGGAGTGCGCCAGAATGCCCTGTTGGCAGGCGGGAGGGAAGGGTTCCCCGCGCATCACCCGCCCTGCTTGCAAGAGTAGGGCTTCGCATAGGGCCCTTTCGTAGGCGGGCAGGTCCTCCGCCACGGGAATGTCGGCACCCAGCAGCCGGGGCAGGGGCACATACTCCACCGCCCCGCTTTGGCCAATGGCCTCGCCCAGCGCCAGGGCCAAATCGCCCGCGGTGCTCACCACACAGCGCAGCCCGCAGGCCAGGGCCTCCATGGCCGAGAGGGCCAGCCCCTCATAAAAAGAGGGCAAGGCGAAGACGTCTGCGTCGCGCAGCCGCTGGGCCAGCAGGGCCTGTGGCAAGGCCGGGCTGCGGGTGATGGCGGGGCAGGCGGCCATCATGGCGGTTAGTTCCCCCTCGTGCTGGGGGCTGCCATTGCCCACCAGATGCAGCCGTAGGCCGGGCTGTTTTGCCTTTGCCGCCTGGAAGGCCCGCACCAGCGAAAACACCCCCTTCGAGGGGGAGAGCTTGCCCGCGTAGAGAATCTGTACTGTAGTTTTGGCCCCAGGGCGGGGCGGGGCGGGGAAGAAGATGCCCTCGTCGAAGCCGCCCCCCACCACGGCCATTTTTTCCTGGGGCAGGCCAAACGCCTCCACCACCAGCGGCGCTTGCCGGGGGCTGAGAATGGCCACGGCGTCCAGCTCCGCCAAGCCGGGGCGGCAGACGTCCCGAAGTGGGGGGCATAGCTGGGCCTGGCGCAAATCGGTGTTGTGGCACACCCCCACTCGCCGGCTGCCCACGAATACCTCGGCCCCCAGGGCGCTTAGCAGCCACAGGTGGTGCAGCACCACGGCGTCGGGGGGGTGTGCCTCGCGCTCGGCGTGCAGGCGGCCCAAAAATGCCGTCCGCCAGGCAGCCAGCATGGTCTTATCCATCTGGGCGTACACGGTGCTGGGGTAGGGCATCTCATCGCTCATCCCCGCCACGGGGAAGGGTAACTCCTCACTTTGGAACTGCACGGCCCGGCACTGTGTGGGGGGCAGCAGGCAGAAGGTATCCTTGTTTTGGAAGGCATACACCGCGCGCTGCTGGTGGCCCCGCTGCGCCAGGCGGGAGATAAGGTTGCAAAAATACACCCCGCTGCCTGTGCCCGCTGGCACCTGCGCCAGCACATGCAAAATATTCAACCTGGCCGCCCCTCCCCTGCGCTGTTTTTCAAAGCCAGTATACCATAAACCTCCGGTGGATTCTCACATTCTTTTCACAAGTTGCAGCCATTTCTTACACATGCGGGCGGTACACTAGAACTACAGACAAAGCGGCGTAGCCTTTGGCCCGGCTTTGTTTCTGCCAATTTAGTTGATTTGCGTATAGTATATTGTAAAGAAAAGAGAGCGGCATCCCGCAGATGCCCATACAAATGGAGGAAAACACCCATGCCCTATTATGACGAGAAGAACCCTCAAAATGGCTATCGGCCGCAAAGCGGCCCCCAGCAAACCGGCTCAAGTGCTTCACCGTACGGGGCCCAGCAGCAAGCGCCGTACCATGCGCCGTCTCAGCCCGGCTACCAGCAACCGGGCTACCAGGCCCACTACCAAACCCCGCACTCCCTGCGGTATGACCCCGCCCCTGCCTCCCCGCCCCCCAAAAAGAAACGCACGGGCGCTAAGATACTGGGCGGCACCGCCTTGGTGCTGGCCTGCGCCTTGGCTGGTTTTGGCGGCAGCGCGGCGGCCATGTATTACGTGGGCGGGGGTGAAAGCCGCCCGGTGATTTACCGTAGCGAAGGCAGCGGTGGTGGCGCTTCCGGGGTTGCCACGGGCGCCGACAAAACCGTTTCCGACATTGCGCAAAGCAGCGTACAGTCCGTGGTGGCCATTGAGACCGAAGTGAACATGAACACCCTGTTTGGCGGCAGCCAAACGGCCAAGGGCGCAGGCAGCGGCGTTGTTATCAGCGCCGACGGCACCATTTTAACAAACCATCATGTAATCGACGGCGCACAGAGCATCAAAGTAACCCTGCCGGATGGCAGCCAATATGACGCCACCCTGGTGGGCTCAGACGAGGCCACGGACGTGGCGGTGTTAAAAATTAACGCCGATGGCTTAGTGCCCGCGGTGCTGGCCGATTCAGACAATATCCAAGTGGGCGATTTCATCATTGCCATCGGCAACCCCACCGGTACCCTCAGCGGCACCGTCACCGACGGTATCGTCTCGGCGCTGAACCGTGAGATTGATATCCAAGGCAGCTCCATGAACCTGTTGCAGATGAGCGCCCCCGTGAGCCCCGGCAACAGCGGCGGCGGCCTGTTTAACGCAAACGGCGAGCTGGTGGGCATTGTGAACGCCAAGAGTGGCGGCACCGGCACCGAGGGGCTTGGATTTGCCATCCCCATCAACACCGCGATGAGCGTGGCCGAGGAACTGCTGGCCAACGGCTATGTAACCGGGCGCCCCGTACTGGGTGTGGCCGTGGCCGAGGTGGGCAGCAGCGATGAGGCCGCCATGGCCGGTGTGGTACAGCCCGGGATATATGTGCAAAACTTGACCCCCGGCGGTGGCGCCGAACAGGCCGGCTTGCAGGTGGGAGACCGCCTGGTGAGCTTTGAGGGCAGCGAACTGACCACCCAGAGCGACCTGGTGCAGGCCCTGCGTGCCCACAGCCCTGGCGATGCCGTGAAACTGACGGTGGAGCGTGACGGGCAGCAATTTGAAGTGAGCGTCACTTTGCAGGAAAACACGCCTAGCCAATAAACAGAACAACATTTTCTCTCCTTTTATACACAAAACACCCGCCGGGATACTCCCGGCGGGTGTTTTGTGCGTTTGGGGCGGGTTTTCTGCGTATTTCCCTTTGACAGAACCGGGGAATATTTGTACAATAAAAGAAAACCTAAATGGTAAAAGCAGGAAGGAGGGCCGGCATGCTGGTGGATGGATACACCCCTATTTATCCCGTGTTGCCTTTTCCGGTGGAGGCGCTGTTTTCGGTGCACTATTTCGAATATGCCAGCACCTTTTTGTTCCCGGGCGAGGCCCACGGTTTTTGGGAATTTTTGTATGTGGATAAGGGCGAGGTGGACACCGCCGTGGGCGGGCAGATGTACCAGCTTGTGAAGGGGGAAATTCTGTTCATTCCGCCGGGCAGCCACCATGACGTGAGGGCCAACGGGCGGGTGGCCCCCAACCTGGTGGTGGCCAGCTTTTCCTGCAAAAGCCCCGAAATGGCCTGGTTTACGGGGAAGGTGTTGCGCTGTGGCAACGAGGAACAATTGCTGATGGCCCGTATTATTGACGAGGCGGCCCAGGCTTTTTGTTCCCCCCTGGGAGACCCTTTCCTCACGGCCTTGGGGCGGCGGGAAGACAGCGCCGTGGGCTGCGAGCAACTGATACGCAACTATTTGGAGATTTTGCTGGTGCAGCTATACCGCAGCGGCCAGCAGCCACAGGCCCCGGTGCTGCACAGCCACCCGCGCGAGGTGGAGCGCCAGGAAATTTTAGATGACATCTTGCGGTATTTTGACACCCATGCCGACAAACGCCTGAGCCTTGGGCAAATTTGCCAGGATAACTTAGTGGGCCGCAGCCAGCTACAAAAGCTGTTCCGCGAGAAAACCGGCTGCGGTGTGATGGAATATTTTGGGCGGATGAAGGTGGAGGCCGCGCGGCGGATGATACGCGAGGGGCGCAGCAATTTTACCGAGATTGCCCAGGACCTTGGCTATACCTCCATCCACTATTTTTCCCGCCATTTTAAAAAAATAGCCGGGATGACCCCCAGCGAATATGCCTCCAGCGTGCAGGCCCTGCGCGCCAAAGAGGAAAAGGCCAGATAGGCTTCCAGGGGAAGGCGCGCGTTCTTCCCGCACGATATATACACCCTCTACAAGAGAAAGGAATGTGTTATGAGTATTTTGGTAACAGGCGGCGCGGGTTATATTGGCAGCCACACCTGCGTGGAACTGCTGAACGCGGGCTATGAGGTGATTGTGGCCGATAACCTGGTGAACTCCAGCGAGGAATCTTTGCGCCGTGTGGAGAAAATTTGCGGGAAAGCGCCGCGCTTTGTGAACATTGACCTTACAGACCACGCCGCAACGAAAGAGCTGTTTGCCCAAAACCCCGGCATCGAAGCGGTGATTCATTTTGCGGCCCTCAAAGCCGTGGGCGAGAGCGTGGAAAAGCCCCTGGAATATTATACAAACAATCTGGAATGCACCCTCTCCGTGCTTTCGGCCATGCGGGCAAGCGGGGTGAAACGCTTCGTGTTCTCCTCTTCAGCCACGGTGTACGGCGGCGATAACCCCGTGCCCATGCAGGAGGATATGCCCACCTCGGCCACCAACCCCTATGGCTACACAAAATTGTTTGCAGAACGCATTTTAAGTGACCTTTGCGCGGCCGACCCCAGCCTTTCGGTGGCGCTGCTGCGGTATTTTAACCCCATTGGCGCGCACCCCTCCGGCCTGATTGGCGAGGACCCGGACGGCATTCCGAACAACCTGGTGCCCTATATTGCGCGGGTGGCCACCGGGGAATACCCCGCCGTGCGCGTGTTTGGCAGCGATTACCCCACCAAAGACGGCACCGGCGTGCGGGACTATATCCATGTGGTGGACCTGGCCAAAGGCCATGTGGCGGCCCTGGGCAAGCTGGCGAAAGACGGCGGGCTGTTTGTGTGCAACCTGGGCACCGGCGTTGGCTACAGCGTGCTGGAGGTGATTGCGGCCTATGGCAAGGCGGCGGGCAAAGAACTGGCCTACGAGATATGCCCCCGCCGCGCGGGCGATATTGCCGAGGTATATGCCGACGCCAGCCGCGCCAAGGCCGAGCTGGGCTGGCAAACCACCCTGGGCCTGGCCGATATGTGCCGCGATAGCTGGAACTGGCAGAGCAAGAACCCCAAGGGTTACCGTGAGTAGCCCCGGGCAGGGGCGGCTGCGGGCTTTCCCGCGGGAGCTGCGGTGGCATTGGCTTGCCGCCGGCCTTCTGGCCCTGGCCGCCTTTTTCTGTTTTGTTCATTACGACCTTTGGGAGACCTCGGCCCATTCGGCCCTGTTTTTAGAGAGCATTTTCACCGGGGAACCCCGCAGTTTTTATGGCCTGGTGGCCGCGGGCAACAACCCCTATGACTATGTGAACAACGCAAACTACAACCCGGCCATGTACAGCGTATTCGCCCTGGCGGAACTGCCGGTGTACCTTTTGTACCGCGCGCTGGGCAGCCTGCCCCCGCAGGCCCTGCTGGGCTTTGTGGCCAAGGCCGTGTGCGCCGCTTTTTACGCGGGCTGTGTGCTGCTAATGCCGGCGCTGGGCAAGGTGGCGGGCCTTTCCGAAAAGGACGCGGCCTACGCGGCGCTGTTCTTTGCGCTGTGGCCCCCGGCCTTTTTTTCCTGCTTCGTGATGGGGCAGTACGACGTCATCTGCCTGTTTTTGATGCTGGCGGGCTTTTTGTGCTGGACCCAGGGCTGGATGTGGCCCTTTGCCCTGTTTTTTGGTGCGGCCTTTGCGGCAAAAAGTTTCCCCGCACTGCTATTTTTGCCGCTTTTGTTGCTGCGGGAGAAGCGGCCCCTGCGGCTGCTGCTGTATGGCGGGGCCTCGCTGTGGCTGCTGCTGCCCACCGGGCTTTTGTACCGGGGGCTTACCCTGGGCGCGGCGGATTTTAACACCCTGATGGCCCAGCGCCTGTTTGCCACCCGGCTGATGGGCGGGCGGGAGATACCGCTGTTTGCCCTGCTGTTTGGCCTATTGTGTGTGGTGTGCTGGTTTTGGCGGCCCGCGCAGGAGAAAATGGTGCGCAGTGGGCTGTGGCTGGGTTTGTGCACGTTTGGGCTGCTGTTCCTGTTGGCCGAGTGGCACCCCCAGTGGCTCATTTTGCTGACCCCCTTCGTGGTGCTCACCACCCTTTTGGAAAAACAGCGCATCTATTGGTTTTTTGCCGATATATTGTTCTGCCTGGGCTTTTTCTTGGTGACGGCGGCGGCCTTCCCCGCCCAGGCGGAGGCCAACATGCTGTATTTTGGCCTGCCGGGGCGGCTGTTTGGTTTTGTGTTTGGCGGCGCGGGCATCATGCAAAAACTGGTGGGGCTGTGGCCGCTGGCGGCCTATCTGCCCATGGCGGTGTTTGGCGCGGCGGTGTTGGCGCAAATGGTGCTTAAAATGCCCCTGCCCGGCGGCACCCCCGCGGCGCGGCTGTGCGGCGGGGAGGGCTTTCCCGGCGCGCTGGGGCAAAAATCGCTGGGGTTTTATGCCTGGGCGGTGTTCCTGGTGGGCCTGGGCCTATGCTGGCTGGCGCCCCTGCTGTGGACACTGGTTTAGCCAGGGCTGGCGAAAGGCGGGGCCCCGTTGGCCCTTTTGGAAAAAGAATGCGGAAAATGTGCAAACCCACCCGGGCCACCTGCCTTGCCTAAAAGCACAGGGTGGGGTAAAATAGAGGCAGTGTAAGACGGCATCCACCACAAACAGGAGGGTTTGGCATATGGAAAAACCGGTACTAGTAGTTCTGGCCGCAGGCATGGGCAGCCGTTATGGCGGGTTAAAGCAGATTGACCCTGTGGGCCCCGGCGGCGAAGTGATTATCGATTATTCGCTGTATGACGCGAAACAGGCGGGTTTTGAAAAGGTGATTTTCATCATCAAGCACGAGATTGAAGAGGATTTCAAGGCCGCCATTGGCAACCGCATAGAACAGTATATGCAGGTGGAATACGCCTTCCAGCAACTGGACAAACTGCCAGCGGGCTACACCGTGCCCGAAGGGCGTGTGAAACCCTGGGGCACCTCCCACGCGCTGCTGTGCGCCAAGGGCCTGGTAAACGGCCCCATGGTGGTGATTAACGCCGACGACTATTACGGCCCCGAGGCTTACAAAACCCTCTACTCTTTCCTGACCGAGGACCATGGCAGCGACAAGCACCACTACGCCATGGTGGGCTACAAGGTGGAAAACACCGTTACCGAGCATGGCGGCGTAACCCGCGGCGTGTGCAAGGCCGACGCAAACGGCTACCTCACCGACATTGTGGAGACCTTTGGCATTGAGCAAACCGAGACCGGTGCGCGTTCCCCGGCAGAGGGCGGTGGCTGGCAGGAATTGCCCGCAGGCACCTTGGTTTCCATGAACTTCTGGGGTTTCGACAGCAGCCTGCTGGACGAACTGGAAGCCGGCTTCCCGGCCTTTTTGGATGAAAACCTGCCCAAGAACCCCGAAAAATGCGAATACCTGCTGCCCTCTTCGGTGGATGGCATGATTCGTGCGGGGCAAGCGGATGTGCAGGTGCTTTCCAGCCCGGGCCGCTGGTGGGGCATCACCTACCAGGAGGACAAGCCCGCCGTAATGGCCGCCTTGGCTGAAAAGCATGCCAGCGGACAGTACCCCAGCCCCCTGTGGAAATAAGCGGATGCTTCCCTAGAGATACCCCGTAAATGGGCAAAAGGCAAGGCCAAAAACGGCCTTGCCTTTTAGATTGCCTACGGTAAAAGGATGTGGTATACTATTTTAGGTTGCCCCTACCCAAAAGGGGCTGTGCCACACATTTTAAATTGGCGCCTTGGCGCTTTTCCCGAAGGGGGAACTTCTTTTGAAAAAAACCAGATGGATTTCGCTGCTGCTGGCAGGGGCCCTGTGTGTGGGGCTCACCGGATGCATTGGCAATTTTTACGAAAATGTGGCCAATGTAGATGGGCGAGAAATTTCTGCGGGCCTGTATTTGAACATGCAGTACGACGCCTTTGCCGAGGGAAAAACCCTGGTGGAGGACAGCGAAAAAGACCCGTTCAAGCAAACGGTGGAGGATCAGAAATTCAGCGATTGGCTCTCGGCCCGCACCGAAGAAAAGCTGCGGGAGTTTGTGGCCATTGAGCGGCTGTGTGCTGAAAATGAGGTGGTTTTGAGCGAGGAAAACCGCAGTTATCTGGAGCAGATGGCCAGTTACTGGGATATGAGCGCCGAAACCTTTGAAAAAAACGGCATTGGCTACGATACCTTGATGCTCACCTTGACCAACGGGATGCTGAAAAGTGAACTCTTCAAGCACCTGTATGCGGCCGATAGCGAACTGGCCCCCCCGGCCGAGGAGATTCGCAAGTTGTATGAAGAGCAGTTTGGCCAAATTGAGTATGTGATGCTGCCGTATAAGACCAGTGGGGACACCCCCCAGGACAAAGAAGCCGAAGTGACCGCCATTGCCGAAGAGATGAAAACGCGGATGGAAAACGGCGAGGACTACGACACCGTGGCGGCCGAGGGCCTGAAACAGGTGTATGAACTGCTGGGCCGCGAATACACCGAGGACACCGCTTCCAGCGCCCTTTCCACCAGCTACATTGAGTTTGCGGGCGGTGAGGACGACGAGTACTATCCCCCGGAGTTCCGCACCCAGCTACAGAGCATGGAGATGGGTGCCTACGGTGTGCATAAAATGGGCAGCTTGATTTTGGTATACCGCCGCGTGCCAAACTTTGCAGACGACACCGCCTACGAAGAAGCCCGCGACAATGTGGTAACCAGCCTGTACGAGGATGATTTTGACGCCTATTTAAAAGGAATTTATGACGCCTACCCCGTTAGCTGGGAGCCTGGCGCACGCTTCTACTTCAGCCCGAAGAAAATAGTGTCCTCGTCTTAGTGGGCTATCGCAACATGTTCCCGGTAAAAGAGCATTCTTAAAAAACCTATGCCGCAAGCGAAGGCTTGCGGCATTTCTCTATCTATGGGGAGCGGTTTTCCCCCAGGGCGCAGTTATTTACAGTTTGTTCATGGTTTTTTCTTGACCTTCTCACCCTTCTTCGGTAGTATGAACATACTGGAAACATAGCCCTGGCCGCTGTGTAGGCCGTTTTTTTCTCTGTTTTGGCGGCGGGCCGGTTTTTCCTACCAACATCACGGGTGGGTTGGCCCCAAAAAGGCCGCCACACCGGATAAAAATACACTGGGGCCCTGCGCCCCTTTGAGGAGACCCTTCATGAACAACGACCCAAAACCCCGGCAGCCGCAAAACCCGCAGAAGCTGTTTCTCATCTATGCGGCGGTGGCCTTCCTGGGGATGCTGGTTCTGCAATACCTGGTGTTTCCCTGGATGCAGAACACCCGCACCACCGAGGTGCCCTACAACCAGTTCCTAAGCATGGTGGAAGCCGGCGAGGTGAGCGAGGTACAACTGGACAACCAAACCGGGCGGATAGAATTTGCCGTCCCCGCGCAGGAGGGCGAGGCCGCCGCCAGCTATTACACGGGCATTGTAGATGACCCCGGCCTGGTGGAAAAGCTGCAAACGGCCAAGGGGCCCGATGGCGAGCCCATCGTGTTCTCTCAAACCGTGCCGGTACAACAGGGCTTTTTAGGCGAACTGCTGGGCATGTTGCTGCCCATGTTGCTGCTGCTGGGCTGCTCCTATTTCCTGTTTAAGATGCTATCCAAGCGCATGGGCGGAGACGCCATGAGTTTTGGTAAATCTAACGCGAAGGTGTATGTACAGGCCCAAACGGGCATCACCTTTGAGGACGTGGCCGGGCAGGATGAGGCGAAAGACGGCCTGGCGGAGATTGTGGATTTTCTGCACAACCCGGACAAATACAAATCCGTGGGGGCCAAAATGCCCAAAGGCGCGCTTTTGGTGGGCCCTCCCGGCACGGGTAAAACCCTGCTGGCCAAGGCCGTGGCGGGCGAGGCCGGGGTGCCGTTTTTCTCCATTGCGGGCAGTGAGTTTGTGGAGATGTTCGTGGGGCGTGGCGCGGCCCGCGTTCGCGACCTGTTTAAGCAGGCCAAAGAGAAATCGCCCTGTATTGTGTTCATTGACGAACTGGACACCATTGGCAAAAAGCGTGACGGTGGGGGTCTTTCGGGCAACGACGAACGCGACCAGACCCTCAACCAGCTTTTGAGCGAGATGGACGGCTTCGACGGTTCGTTTGGGGTGGTGATTTTGGCCGCCACCAACCGCCCGGAAAGCCTGGACGCCGCCCTGCTGCGCCCCGGCCGTTTTGACCGGCGCATCCCCGTGGAACTGCCAGACCTGGCCGGCCGCGAGGCCATCCTCAAGGTACACGCCCAAAAAGTGATGATGGATGATGACATCGACTGGAACGTCATCGCGCGCATTACCTCGGGCGCTTCGGGCGCAGACCTGGCCAACATCGTGAACGAAAGCGCCCTGCACGCCGTGAAAAACAACCGCCGCCTGGTGATGCAAAACGACCTGATGGAGAGCGTGGAGACCGTGATTGCGGGCCACCAGCGCAAAAACAAGGTGATTAGCCCCAAGGAAAAGAAGATTATTGCCTACCACGAGATAGGCCATGCCCTGGTGGCGGCGCTGCAAACAAACAGCGCCCCGGTTACCAAGATTACCATAATCCCCCGCACCTCCGGGGCGCTTGGCTACACCATGCAGGTAGAGGAAGAGGAGCAAAACCTGCTGAACCGCGAGGAGGCGTTTAACCGCATTGCCACCCTGGCGGGCGGGCGCAGCGCCGAGGAGCTGGTGTTTGGCGTTTCCACCACGGGCGCCGCCAACGATATCGAAAAAATTACCAAGCTGGCGCGCAGCATGGTTACCCGCTATGGCATGAGCCAGGAATTTGACATGATGGCCCTGGAAACCATGACCAACCAATATCTGGGCGGGGATGCACAGTTAATCTGCGGGCCCGAAACCGCCGCCACCATAGACAAAGAGGTGCTCTCCATCATCCGTAGCGCCCACCAGAAGGCCCTGGATATCCTGCAACAAAACGAGGCAAAATTGCACGAACTCTCGGCCTATCTGCTGGAAAAAGAGACCATTACCGGCGAAGAATTTATGAAGATATTGGGGCTGGAAACCCCCAAAACCGGTGAGGAAATCTTGGCGGCGGCCCTGGTGCCGCCCTCGCCCAGCGCCGAGAAGGAAGAAAAGCCACTTGCCCCAAAACCCCAGCCCGCCGCGGTGAACGCGGCCAGCGGGCCACAGCCCTAAACAGGGGCAGGGCCACGCCGGGGGAAAAGGAATAAGACCGCGCCTTTTTTGTAAAAAAGGCGCCCCCAAAAACACAATGCGCCGCAAACCTAGGTTTGCGGCGTTTGGTGTTTTTTCTGATTTTTTTAGGCGGGTTTGAAACTCTTATTTAATAAAAGGTTCTAAGGTCTTTGTGGTTTTCGTCCTTACAAACTCTTTAAAAACTCGCCCAGGCGGCGGGCGGCTTCTTTGGTTTGGGCGGCTTCGCCGAAGCCCGTCAAACGGAAATACCCCTCCCCGCTCTGGCCAAAACCCACGCCAGGGGTGCCCACCAGGTGGGCCTTTTCCAGCAGTAAATCGAAAAATTCCCAGCTTGTTAGGCCGCCGGGGCATGCCAGCCAAATGTAGGGGCTATTGACCCCCCCGGTATACCAAACCCCGGCCTCGTCCAAGGCTTTGGCAATCACCTGGGCATTGTTTTTGTAGTATGCCACATTCTCAAAACTGGCGGCCAGGCCCTCGGGGCTGAACACGGCCTCGGCGGCACGCTGCACCACGTAAGGCACCTCGTTGTATTTGGTCTGCTGGCGGCGGCTCCACATGGCGTTGATATCCTGCCCGCCGCAGCGCAGGGTTTTGGGCACCACGGTGTAGCCGCAACGCAGGCCGGTAAAGCCGGCGGTTTTGGAAAGCGAACAAATCTCAATCACGCACTCGCGCGCGCCGGGCACCTCATAGGCCGAGTGCGGCACGTCGGCGTTGGAAACAAAGCATTCGTAGGCCGCGTCATACAGGATGATGGCCCCGTTTTCCTGCGCGTAACGCACCCAGGCGGCCAGCATATCCCGCGTAAAAGCCGCCCCGGTGGGGTTGTTGGGGCTGCACAGGTAGATGATATCGGCCCCGCCGCTGGGTGGGGCGGGCAAGAAGCCGTTTTCCCGGTTGCCCTGCACATAGGCAATGCTTCGCCCGGCCATCAGGTTTGCGTCCACGTAGGCGGGGTAAACGGGGTCTGGAATCAACACGGTATTATGGTCGCTAAACAACTCCAAAATGTTGCCAAAATCGCTTTTGGCCCCGTCGGATACAAAAATCTCGGCGGTTTCCAGCGCCACGCCGTGCTTGCTGCTATAATAGCCCTGAATGGCCTCGCGCAGAAAGGGGTAGCCATGCTCGGGGGCATAGCCGTGGAAGGTGGCCGCCTCCCCCATCTCCCGGCTGGCCTTTTCCAGGGCTGCCACCACGGGCTTTGCCAGCGGGCGGGTCACATCGCCAATGCCCAGGCGAATCACATCGGCGCTGGGGTTGGCCTCTTTAAAAGCCGCCACACGGCGGGCGATGTCGATGAACAAATAACTCTGGGCCAGGCGGCCAAAATGGGGGTTGAGTTGCATGGTGCGGGTTCCTCCAAAACCTATAGTATAATAGCTCTGGTTCTATACTGTTTGGCACAATTTGTATGCTTGCCACAAACGCATGTTTGTGGCCTTTTGGGTTTTTCGTGCCCCTTTTTGCAAAAAGGGGCGGCCTTTGCCCCTGCCCTGTGCAAGGGCTAGCGGAAATAGAGGTCTGTGGTGGGGAAAACCGGCTCGCAGGTCAGGTTGACCCCCAGCTTCAAGAAGGTGTCATTGTCGTCTTGGGTGATGATATCGGAGGAGTGGGCCTCACAGCCCCGTAGCTGGGGCAACTGTTCCAGCGCCAGTTCGGCGGTGGGGTTGGTGGCGGCCGAGATGGAGAGGGCTTGCAGCACCTCTTCCAGTTTCAGCACCGGGTAGCGGCTGCCCAGTATCTCCTTTTTCATGCGGATGATGGGCTCCAAAACAATGGGGGAAATCAGCAGTATTTCGTCGGAAATACCGGCCAGCACTTTGATGGAGTTCAGCACCACACTGGCGGTGTCGTTCATCAGTTCGCTGCTTTTCCCGGTTACAATTTGGCCGGAGGGCAACTGGATGGCAATGGCGCTGCCGCCGTTGGCGGCGGCCTTTTCGTTGGCGGGCTTCACCACAATGCGGTCGTGCGCATGCACGTCCAGGCTGCTCATCAAATACTCAATGCGCTTCACGCCCTCCACGTCCTGGCGCCCTTTTACATAGTCCACGCTGGTTTTGTACCAGCGGCGGATAATTTCTTGCCGCGCGGCCTCTTGCACCACCGCATCGTCGGTGATGCAGCGCCCAATCATGTTTACGCCCATGTCGGTGGGGGATTTGTAAATCCCCTCGCCCGTAATGCGTTTCAAAATGGCGCGCACCACCGGGAATATTTCGATATCACGGTTGTAGTTCACCGCTGTTTCGCCGTAGGCTTCCAAATGGAAGGGGTCTATCATGTTCACGTCTTTCAAATCGGCGGTGGCGGCCTCATAGGCCACGTTCACGGGATGCTGCAAGGGCAAATCCCACACGGGGAAGGTCTCATATTTCGCATACCCGGCTTTTACACCGTTCTTTTGCTCGTGATACAGTTGAGAAAGGCAGGTGGCCAGTTTGCCGCAACCAGGCCCCGGCGCGGTAACCACCACCAGGGGGCGGCTGGTTTCCACATAGGGGTTGGCGCCGTAGCCGCGCTCCGACACAATGACGTCTACGTCGGAGGGATAACCCTCGGTTAGGGTGTGGATATACACCCGCTCGCCCCGCATTTCCAGCTTTTGGCGGAAGCTTTGGGCCGCCGGTTGCCCGGAGTATTGGGTGATGAGCACCGAACCGATATACAGGCCAATTTTACGCAGGTTGTCTATCAGGCGCATCACGTCCAGGTCGTAGGTGATGCCAATGTCGGCCCGCACCTTGTTTTGTTCAATGGCCCCGGCGCTGATACACAGAAGTATTTCGGCCTGGTCCCGCAGTTGGCTCAGCAATTTTATTTTGCCGTTGAGGTCAAAGCCCGGCAAAACCCGTGCCGCGTGGTGGTCATCGAACAGTTTGCCGCCAAATTCCAGATAGAGCTTATCAAAGCGCTCCACCCGCTCGCAAATGCGTTTGCTTTGCTCCAAGAGGTAGGTTTCGTTATTGAAGCCAATGGGCATGATGATCCGGCCTCCTTTCGGCTGTGAAAAAAATAAAACCTCCACTATCCTACCACAGCAGGGCCAAAAGGTAAAGCCAAAACGGCGGCTGGAAAAGCACCAGGCGGCTTTTGTCGTCTGTTAATAAAAGCCTGTTTGATGCCATCCGCCAAAAAGTGCGTGCTTATATTACATTAAAAAAGCCAAAGAAATTTTATGGTTTTGGCCCCTTGTTGTGCAGTTTGCCCAGTGCTTTGGGCGGCGCCAAAGTACTGGCGTCATATTGCAAAAAAGATACGTTGCAATATGGTTTGTTTGGGGGCCAATAGAGGGAAACCGCCCAAAAGCACAAAGCCCAGCCCGAATTCTGCCACAAACATTGCAGGAATATTTGTGCAATAAATAGAAAAAAATGGTTGTTAATAGTTTATTCATAAATAGGTGGTAGGATGGTGCCCGTAGACCCATGCGGGGTCGCAAATGCTTGCGGTGGCTATTTTAGGCCAATTTTGCAAGAATATTTTTGAAATAAAGGCAGGTAGTATAGATATTGGATAACAGAATGGATTCAGCTTCCCAGCGAAGCGCTGTGGGCACTGCTGTGGCAGTACGCCCGGCGGCTTCCCGCAAGGCTGCGCCGCTTATTTTCTTGCTATGTTTGCTTGTGGCAGTAGCGGCGGTGTTGTTTGTTCCCATGTTTGTCAGCGGTGCTTCTGTGGGCGCTTCTTCGGTAAGCGCGGCGGCCACCGTGCAGTTGCAGCAGGAGGAAAGTTTTCAAGACCTAGCTTCTGCCGCGCAGGCCCTGGGGTTTACCCCCCTGGTGCCCCAGCAGTTGCCAGAGGGCTATGCCCTTAGTGGCATCCGCGCTTTAAGCGGCGGTGTTTTAGAAATGGAATATGCACAGGGAAAAAATGTTTTGCTGTTCCGTACTGCCCCCGGCGCAGACGACCTTTCGGACGATACGAGCACCTACGCCTTCACCGCCACCGAGAAAAACGGTGAAACGGCGCGCAGCTATGCGGGCCAAAGTGAACAGAAGCTAAATTTGGCCGTGTGGGCACAGGGCGAGGCCAGTTACTCTATTCAAGCAGCTATGGGCCTACCAGCGGCCGATATGCGGGCCATGGCCGAGAGTGTTGCCTAGCACGAATACTCAATAGGGCAAACGGTGAAGTTTTTTGGAACTTCGCCGTTCTTTTTTAGGCAAATTGGAGAGTTTTTGCTTGCGGGGGCCTGCTGCTTTAGTATATAATAAGCTATGTATAGAGGTTTCCTATGAGAAAAGCTGGCCTAAAGAACTGTGGAGGTATTGGTTTGCAGGTTGAGAATGTAAAAGTGGAGATGCTGGGTGGGTTTTCGGTATGGGTGAATGGGCGCCCCGTGCTGGAAGACGTGCCCAAGCTTACTAAGCCCTGGCAATTGTTTTGCTACCTGATTCTAAATAGGGAGAAGTTTATCAGCAACCGCAAACTCATTGCTATTTTGTGGGCGGAAGATGTGTTGACGGACCCGGCCAATGTTTTAAAGAATGCCGTGTACAGCTTGCGCAAAGAACTGTGCGGCGGGGAAAGCCTTACCGATAGCCCCATCATCTACTCTACGGGCGGCTACCGGTTCGACCCGGCCGTGCAAATTGAGTTGGATGTGGACGCTTTTTCCGAACTGTGCGAAAAAGCGCGTAACCCGCAGGTGGAGCCGGAGGCCAGGATAGAGTATTGCCGTAAGGCGCTGGCGGCCTACCAAGGGGATTTCCTTCCCCAGTTGGATCAAGACCTTTGGGTGGTGCCCCTAGGGCTGGGCTATAAGCAAAAATACTTGGGCTGCGCCCACCAGCTTTGCGAACATTTTTGGCAAAAGCGGCAGCATGAAGACTTGCTGGAGGTGGCCACCGCGGCCAACACCTTCGATCCGCTGGACGACAAATCAGTGGTTTACCTTTTCCGCGCCCTAGATGCCCTGCGTATGTACCGCGTGATTGTGACCACCTTTTCCCGGGTGACGCAAAGCTATGAGGACACCCTTGGTAGCGAGCCGCCAGACGAAGCGAGAAAAATATGCCATGCGGCCAGCGAGCGCATCAACAAAACCGAACAGGATATCATCGTGATCAAAACCGAGTTGACGGGTGCCGAACAATCGGCCCGGCCGGCACGGGGTGCCTTTTTTTGCAGCTACAGCAACCTGCGGCACATGTACTCTCTGCTCAAGCGCGCCGCCGAGCGTAACAAGCAAACCCTGGTGCTGGCACTGTTTACCCTGGTGCCGTCCAAGGGAACCGGGGTGGATCAATATGATTTGACCCGGGCCATGGCGGAGTTCAAGGTGGTGGCCATGAACACTCTGCGTAAGGCGGATACCATCGCGCGGTATTCCCGCAACCAATATGTGATGCTGCTCTCGGTGTCCTCTTTGGAGGATGGGCGCTTTGTGCGAGACCGTATCCGCGAAAGCTTTTCCCACGCGGCGGCCAGCCATAACCTCAACATAGACGTAAAGCTGACCGAGGTATAGCCCCTGATGGCACAGATATTTGGCTGGGGCTGTGGCCATGAGCGGGGCACCCACCACAAAAAATAGCTGTAAAAGGAAGAGGGAAGCCAGTTTCCCCCTTTCTTTTTTTTGTTTTGGGCGGTATAATAATACAATTTTCTGCCTGGTCACCAAAAAGGCTGGAATACCCCCAAAGGATGTGGTTTTTATGGAAAAAAAGATCAAGATATTACCCGGTGGGCCCTATGAGGTGAGCGGTGAAGTTCCGCTGAAAAATGCCCATATCCGCCCGGACGCCGAGGGCGTGAGCGAGCGCTGGGAGGACGGTGAGACCTATGACTTGCCACCCGGCCAGCCCTACCACCTGTGCCGCTGCGGGCTTTCGCGCAACAAACCCTTCTGCGATGGCAGGCATAAGGCGGTGGAGTTTGAAGGTACCGAACACAATGACAAAATGCCCTACCTAGAGGACTGTAAGCTGTACGAAGGGGCCACCTTAAACCTGCTGGATAACCGGAGCCTTTGCTCTTCTATGCGCTTTTGCGATAGGGGCATTGGCGTTTGGGAGGCCGCCCTAGAAAGCTACACGGAGGAAAAACGGCAACTGGCTATAGAGGAGGCCGCGGCCTGTGCCGCGGGCCGCCTGACTTTGATAGACAAAAAAACCGGGCTGCCGCTGGAGCCGGAACTGCCGCAGGAGATATCCCCCGTGCAGGATTTGGCCGCAGGCTGCCGTGGCCCGCTGTGGGTGAAGGGCGGGGTGCTGCTGGAAGGCGCCGACGGGGAGGCCTATGAAGTGCGCAACCGCATGACCCTTTGCCGCTGCGGGCAATCGCGCAACATGCCCTACTGCGACATCACCCACAAGGTGTGCCCCCATATGCAGGGTTTTGATGAATAAAATAGCCGCCCCTCTATGAAAAGGGAGGGCGCGAAAAAATAAAGGGCCGCAAAGTCACATTTGCGGCCTTTTGCCCTTTTGGTAAGTTTTGGGATGGTTTGGGCCCCTTTTAGCAAAAGGGGCCCAAGGTCTTTGGCATTTTTGTTTTTGAGGTGACGGCCGCGGTTTACAGCCCGATGTCCAGGCATTTCACAAGCCCCGTGTAGCAGGCGGCGGCGGGCATCAACAAAGCGGGTTTGTAAGCCCCGAAGGTGAGGGTGCTGTGGGCCCTAAAGCAACCAGGCGAAGCATCGCCCGTGTCACAGTCCAGCCCGCTGGGAATATCCAGCGCCACGCGCAGGCCGGCGGCGGCATTGGCTTTTTCAAAGGCCTCGCGCACCGGCGCATCCAACTGGCCCCGGAAACCGGTGCCAAACACGGCGTCTACCAGCACGTTGGCCGTCCAGGGTGCTTTGTGCAAAGGCAATTGCAGCACACTTTTGGGTAGTTTTTTCAAGTTGAGTGCGGCCAAGGGGCTATACTCTCCCTTTTGGGTGATGTCCAGCCAGCAGAGTGCGTAGCCCTGCCCGGCCAGAAGGCGCGCGGCCACAAAAGCGTCGCCTGCGTTGTTGCCGCTGCCGCATAAAAAGAGAATGGTGGCGGGGGCTGGGGCCAGTTCTAACAGGGCTTGCGCGGTGGCCGCCCCGGCGTTTTCCATCAGGGCGGCATAACTGGTGCCAGCGGCATCGGCTGCGGCTTCGGCCGCTTTCATCTGTGCACGGTTTAGTACACGGGGGTTATTCATCACGCAGTTCCTCGGCTGTTGAAGGGGTGGAGGGGCTGTTTACGGGGGCAAGTGGGGCTGCTTCCAGCGGCGCGGCTTGTGGCGCAGCAGTTTTTTTCGCCGCCTTGGCCTTTTGTGCGGCCTGCCGCTTTAGCTTTTCCGCACGCTGCTCTTTGGCGGTTTCTGCCACAGAGAGCCGCCCGTACAACTTTGTGAGCGCGCGTATTTCGGTGGCCAGGGTGTGGCTGAGCTGCCCAGCCCGCGCCCGCCAGCGCCAGTTGCCGCCCCCCAGGGTGCTGGGGGTATTGAAGCGGGCGGCGGCGGGCAGGCCCAGCCAATCTTGCAGGGGGATGATGGCGGTATCGGCCACGCTGGCCAGGGCCGCGCGCAGGATGCCTTTGCCCAGGTCGTCCTTCGGGCCAAGGCCCAGGTAGCGCCGGGCGAAAGCGCGCTGGGCTGCCGGGGCGCTGGCCGCCCAGGCATAGGTGGTGTCGTTATCGTGGGTGCCGGTGTACACGGTGGTGCCGCGGGGCAGCATATGGGGCAGATATTGGCTGTCTCCACTGGGGCTAAAGGCGAATTGCAGCACCTTCATGCCGGGGTAGCCGCTGTAGGCCAGCAGGGCCTCCACCTCCTCGGTGAGGAAGCCCAAGTCCTCGGCGATGATTTTCATCTCCGGCAGGGCGCGGTGTACCGCGCGTATGAAATCGCTGCCCGGGCCCTGCCGCCAGCGGCCTTTCTCGGCGGTTTTATCGCCATAGGGCACCGCCCAATAGCTGGCAAAACCGCGGAAATGGTCGATACGGGTGACATTGAACAGGGTGTTGGCGGCGGAAAGGCGGCGCAGCCACCATTCGTAATGGCTGCGTTTGTGGGCGGCCCAGTCATACAAGGGGTTGCCCCACAGTTGCCCGGTTTTACAAAAGGCGTCCGGCGGCACCCCGGCCACCGCGCTGGGCAGCCCCCCCGGCCCGGTTTGAAACAGGCCGGGGTTTGCCCAAAAATCGCTTGAATCGGGCGATACATAGATGGGAATATCCCCCACAATCTGCACGCCCTGGGCATTTGCATAGGTTTTTAGCGCCTTCCACTGGCGGAAGAAAAAATATTGTAGGCAGCGCCAAAACTCCGCGCGGGGGCCAAACCGGGCCTCGGCGGTTTTTAGCGCGTAGGCCTCGCGGCGGCGCAGCGCCTCGGGCCATTCGGTGAAGGCGGCGTTTCCGTGGGCCTCCTTGATGGCCATGAACAGGGCGTAATCATCCAGCCAGTGGCGGTTTTCGTCTTTAAAACGCAGGTAGCCGGGGGCGGCTTTGTTCAGCCGGGCGGCGGCCTTGGCCAGCACCGCAAAACGCCGGTTGAACAGCAGGCCATAATCGGTTTGGGTTTCGCTGTCGCCCCAGTCCTCGCCAATTTCCTCTTCGGTAAGCAGGCCGTTGTCCTTCAAAATATCCAAATCAATGGAATAGGGGTTGCCCGCAAAGGCGGAAAAACTCTGGTAGGGGCTATCCCCAAAGCCGGTGGGGCCAATAGGCAGAATCTGCCACAGGCTTTGCCCTGCGGCGCTTAAAAAATCCACAAAATGGTAGGCCGCACGCCCCAATGTGCCCACCCCGTAGGGCGAGGGCAGGGCCGTAATGGGCAGCAAAATACCGCTTTGACGCACTGCAACCACCTCCGTTTGGCTTATTGCTTTCCCTATCATACTATCTTAAAAGGGGAAAAACAAGAAATTGCTGGGCAAAACCTCTGCATCGCGTACAAAATGGGCAAAGCACAAAAAAAGCACAGGCCCCCGGCGGGGTTCCCTCTTGATTTTCCGTGCCATTTGCGGCATAATAATGGGCAGAACAAAAAAACGCGGGCGGCGCGGCTTGGTTTCTGGACAAAGGAAATATTCGGTTTATCGCAAGATACCCGCCTGTATACACCAAAAAGGGGGTTATGGCACTGAAACACTTAATTTCATCCACCGATATCTCCGTGGCCGAGACCGATGCAATTCTAGAGCTGGCCGGGCGGATAGTGAAGGACCCACAGCGGTATGCACACCTCTGTGACGGCAAAAAAATTGCCACTTTGTTTTTTGAACCGAGTACACGTACCCGTTTAAGCTTCGAGGCCGCGATGATGGAGCTGGGGGGCGGAGTACTCGGTTTTTCTTCGGCCGATTCTTCCTCGGCCACCAAAGGCGAAACCGTGGCCGATACCATCCGCGTGGTGGAGCATTACGCCGATATCGCCGCCATCCGCCACCCCAAAGAGGGCGCGGCCCTGGTGGCGGCCAACAACTCTGCCATCCCCATCATCAACGCGGGCGACGGCGGCCACCAGCACCCCACCCAAACCCTGACCGACCTGATGACCATCAAAAGCTTGCGCCAAGAGCCAGCGCTGGAAAATTTCACCATTGGCCTGTGTGGGGATTTGATGTTCGGGCGCACCGTACACTCGCTGGTGCAGGCGCTATTGCCGCGTAAGGGCATCCAGTTTGTGCTCATCAGCCCGCCGGAACTGCGCCTGCCCGCCTACCTGATAGACGGTATGAAACGCTGTGGCGCGACCTATGAAGAGGTGGAGCAACTGGATAAGGCCATGCCAAAACTGGACGTTTTGTACATGACACGGGTACAGCGCGAACGCTTTTTTAATGAAGAGGATTACGTGCGCCTGCGCGACAGTTATATTTTAGATAAAGCCAAGATGCGCCTGGCCAAACAAGAGCTGCTGGTGCTGCACCCGCTGCCGCGTGTGAACGAGATTGCCACCGAGGTGGATAGCGACCCGCGCGCGGTATACTTCAAACAGGCGCTGTACGGCAAATATGCCCGCATGGCCTTGATTCTGACACTTCTGGGGGTGAAGGAACAATGAACATAGACAGCATTGAGCGCGGCGTGGTGATTGACCATATCGACGCCGGAAAAGGCATGGAGATTGTAAAACTGCTGGATTTGGACAGGCTGAGTTGCCCCGTGGCGGTGATACGCAACGCACGCAGCGGCAAAAGTGGCCGTAAGGATATCATCAAGATTGAGGACGAGATTGACCTGAACTTTGATGTGCTGGGCTTCATCAACCCCGATATCACCGTGAATGTGATTGTGGGGGGCAAGATAGTGGAAAAACGCCGCATCGCCCCGCCCACGAAGGTGGTGAACGTGGTGAAATGCAAAAACCCCCGCTGCATCACCAGCGTGGAACGTGAATTGCCCCAAGTTTTTTGCCGCGCCGAGGACGAGCAGATGTACCGCTGCCTGTACTGCGAGCAGGAGTACCAGCCCACATAGGCTAGAGGGGCCGGGCTTTCAGAAACCGGAAACCACCCCGGCGGCGAGGAAGGCCCTTTAGAATTCGCAGAATATGTATTATCAAGATGAATTATACAAATTGTAAAATGCTATTTGTATAATTCATCTATTTGTATACGGGAGGTGTTGTTTGGTGGAAGAACTAGGGCAAAAACTGGAAGAAGTGCTGGCCGGGGAACCACGGCGCATCGTGCTAAGTGCCCCCCGGCAAAAGGGGCAGGCCCGGGCCGAGCTGGACTGGCAGGCGGGCCGCTGGCGGCTAAGCCGGCAAAAAGGGGCCCAGGCCTTCCACAGCCACCACCCGCTGGAGGCCCTGCCCGCTTTACTGGCAGAACTGCTGGAAAAGGAATATACCCAGCTTACCGCCTTTGCCCCCACCGCCGAGTACCGCCTGCGGCTGAGCAAAAAGGGCAAGGTGCTGGCAAGCAAAACCGCCTTACAGCAAGGCGGTGGCGGGGCGGGTGCGCCCCCAGCGGCCCAGGCCGGCCACAACAGGCAAAAGGACTATTTGCTGGCCGGGCCCATTCCCCCCTTGGTGGAGATGGGGTTGTTTACCCCCGAAGGGCAACCCGTGAAGCGGATGCAGGACAAATACCGCCAGGTGAACCGCTTTGTGGAAATAGTGGACGATGCCCTCAAGGGGGAAGAAAAAAAGACGTTGCGGGTGGTGGACTTTGGCTGTGGCAAAAGCTATTTGAGTTTTGTGCTGTACCATTTCCTCACCGAGCGGCGGGGCTTTGCGGTGGAGATGACCGGGCTGGACCTAAAGCCGGAGGTGGTGGCCCACTGTGAGGAGACCGCCCGGCGCTTTGGCTACAAGGGCCTGCATTTTGCCTGCGGGGACATTGCCCAGTTTGAAGAGGGCGCGGGGACAGATATTGTGGTGTGCCTGCACGCCTGCGACACCGCCACAGACCTGGCCCTGGCCAAGGCGGTGCAGTGGGGGGCGGGGCGTATTTTTGCGGTGCCCTGCTGCCAGCACGAACTGAACGAGCAGATGCGCAGCGAGGAACTGGCGATTCTAACCCGGTATGGGATTATCCAGGAGCGTACGGCCGCGCTGTTTACCGATGCCATCCGTGCGAACCTATTGTGCGCCTGCGGTTACAAAAGCCAGGTGCTGGAGTTTGTGGGCCTGGAAAATACCCCGAAGAACCTGCTGCTGCGCGCGGTGAAAACCGGCCAGCCACAGGAGGTGCGCCGCCGGGCCATGCAGGAGGCCGAGGCCCTGTGCCTGGCCTTTGGCCTGCGCCCCAGCCTGTGGCAGGCACTGGAGGAAGCCGGGCTGCTGTAGCGCCTGGCAAAAAGGAAGGCCCCTTTTCTTCCCTTTGGTTTTGGTGTATACTGAACACAGCCGAAAAACCAAATTTTTAGCGGGAAGGCGGGTGCGGAGTATGAAACGGATGGGGGCAGCTTTGCTGGCGGCGGTTTTGCTCTGTGCCCTTTTGGCCGGGTGCAAAAGAAGCAACGCGGGGCAAAATTTTGGCGAGATTGTGGCAGGCCGCTACAAAGATAACCAAAACCGCTATGCCGCGTCCAACTCCGAAAGCCTTCCCCCGCCCGAGCCCATTCCCATCGTCACCTACCAAAACGGGAATTTTGGCCCCACCCTTGGCTTTACTATCACCCAGTACCCAAACAACGCCACCCTTAGCCCCACCAAGTTTTTTGCGCTGGACGGGTGGTTCTCTCAAATTGAGTTTGTTTCAAACGACGAAAAACACCTGGTGTTACGCACCGCTTTTACCGATGCGGGCTACCTCACCATCACCTATAAGGAACTGCACGATGCCTCCGACACCAGCCGTGATGTGGGCGGGGTGGAGGTGCGCACCCGCAACGCACCCTCCGGCTGCTCCATGGTTACCTGGAACCAGGGGGAATTCCAGTTCCTGCTGCATTCAAACGCCGCCCAGGGCCCCCTGCCCACAGATTTGGTGGATATGGTGGTAAGCGGTACCGTTGCCCAGGCCGTGTAACACACATACGCCCAAAAGGAGGGCCCGCCATGCCCCTGCTTCATTTTTTAGAAGTTCGGCGTATTCCGGTTATTCGGCTAGAATCACCGCTTTTTTAGCCCGTGTTCCTGTTTTGCCTTCGGGAAAACAGAACGGCGGGCTTTTTTATGCCAAACCAGGCCAAACAACAAAAGGGAGAAATAATGGAAACCATACTGATACAAAAGGCAAACATTTGGGATGGCGAACACTTTATGCAGGCCGATGTGCTGCTGGGGCAGGGCCAGATACTGGCCATGAACCCCGGGCTAGAGGCCCCAGGCGCACGGTGCCTGAACGCCGAGGGCTGTGTGCTGGCCCCCGGCTTTACAGACCTGCACGTGCACCTGCGCCAGCCGGGCTATGAGGAAAAAGAGACGGTGGCCACCGGAACGGCGGCGGCCCTGGCCGGGGGCTTTACCACTGTGTGCGCCATGCCCAACCTGCGCCCCGTGCCGGATAGCCCCGCCCACCTAGAAGAACAGACGGCGGTTATCCGGCGGGAGGCCCGTTGCCGGGTGCTGCCCTATGGGGCCATTACGGTGGGGGAGCAAGGGGAAGAGCTGGCGCAGATAGAAGCCCTGGCCGGGCAGGTGGCGGGCTTTTCCGATGACGGGCGCGGGGTACAAAGCGAAGAGATGATGCGCAGGGCCATGCGGTTGGTGGAAAAGAAGGGTAGCTTTGTGGCGGCCCACTGTGAGGTGGACAGCCTACTGCCGGCGGGCGGTGTATGCGTACAGGAAAACTGCCGGTTTACAGAGCAGTATGGTTACACCGGTTTTTCTTGCGAGAGCGAGAGCGCCGAAGTGGAGCGGAATATCCGCCTCTGCGAGGAAACGGGCTGCCGTTTGCACATCTGCCACACCTCGGCGGCCCAGAGCTTTGCCCTGGTGCGGCAGGCCAAGAAAAAGGGCCTGCCCGTTAGCTGCGAGGTGGCCCCCCACCATCTGCTGTTGAGTTGTGAGGATATCCCGGCCGATGACGGCAACTACAAAATGAACCCCCCCCTGCGCCGCAAGGAGGACGTGCAGGCAGCCATAGAAGCGCTGCTGGACGGCACGGTGGACGCCATTGCCACCGACCATGCCCCCCACACCGCCGCCGACAAGGCGGGTGGCTTTGCCAAAGCGGCCTGTGGCATTCCGGGGCTGGAAACCGCCTTCCCCCTGCTGTACACGGCTTTCGTGGAAACCGGGAAACTGCCCCTGGAGCAGCTATTGCGGTTGTTCACACAGGGGCCCAAACGGGTGCTGGGGGAACGGCAACAGTTCCCCGCCGCGGGCCGAAAGGCCGATTTCACCCTGCTGCGCCTGCCCGAAGGCCGCCGGGTGGAACCGGGCCGCTTCCAAACCAAAGCGCGCGGTACCCCCTTTGCGGGGCAGGTGCTGAAAGGCTGGCCCCTGCTCACCGTATGGGGGGAAGAACGCTTCACCTGGCCGGGCGCGCTTTAAAAGAGTATATTTAAACAACAAAAATACATTTGGTATATTACTGTATTTTTCGCCTATTTCTAACGGTATTTTATTAGGTGGGCGTCTCGGCCGAAAACTGCCACAGGGGTGGGTGGTGGTCGACAAGGCGGGGGCATCCATGATACACTAAAGAACAAAGCGCAAGCGTGTTTATAAGGAGGAAATTGTATGCCCCTGAATGCCATTTACACGGTGGAATACAACCGCAATATTGCCCGGGATGTGTTCCTGATGCGGCTAAGCGGCCCCACCGGCCCCTTCACCGCGCCTGGCCAGTTTGTGAATATCGCCATAGACGGGTTCTACCTGCGGCGGCCTATCTCGGTGTGCGAGGTGCTGGTGGACGGAATACTGCTGATTTATAAGGTGGTGGGCCGGGGCACCGCGCGTATGGCCATGTATGGCGCGGGCACCCAGCTAGATTTGCTGGCGGGTTTGGGCAATGGCTTTGCCCTTAGCCGTGGCAAGGATAAAAAGGTGGTGCTGGTGGGCGGCGGCGTGGGGGTACCCCCCTTGTACGATGTGGCCAAGCGCCTGGCAAAACGCGGGCAAGCGCCAGACGTGGCCCTGGGCTTTAACAGCCTGCCGGACGCTTTTTATAAACGCGAGTTTGAAGCCCTGGGTTGCCGGGTACACCTGGCCACCATGGATGGCAGCCTGGGCCAAAAAGGCACGGTGGCCCCTCTGCTGGAAGGCCTTTCATACGATTATTACTTTACCTGTGGGCCAGAGCGGATGCTGGCCGCGGTACACGCGCTGGGGGCTGAGAAGGGCGCCGAGGGGCAACTGAGCTTTGAAGCGCGGATGGGCTGCGGTTTTGGCGCGTGTTTTGGGTGTAGCTGCAAAACCCTTACGGGCACCAAGCGCATCTGTAAGGAAGGGCCGGTACTGTTTAGCACGGAGGTGGCGTTTGCATGAGTGAGAAGAAGAAAAACCCCAGCTTGGCCACCACACTGTGCGGCGTGGCCCTGCAAAACCCGGTTATCCCCGCCAGCGGCACCTTTGGTTTTGGCACCGAGATGGCCCGCTGGTACGACATCAATATCTTGGGGGGGCTGTGCCTAAAGGGCACCACCCGCGAGGCGCGTTACGGCAACGCCCTGCCCCGCATAGCGGAGTGTGACAGCGGGCTGCTAAACGCCATCGGCCTGCAAAACCCCGGTGTACAGGCTGTGATTGAAACGGAATTGCCCAAGCTGCGCGGGGTGTACAAGGGCCCGGTGCTGGCAAACATCAGCGGGTTTTCTGTGGAGGAATATGTGGAGGTGGCCCGGCAGTTTGACGCTTGCGACGAGGTGGCCTTGCTGGAGGTAAACATCTCCTGCCCGAACGTGCACGGCGGGGGAATGGCGTTTGGCACCTGCCCCAAGAATGCCGCCGAGATAACGGCAGCGGTGAAGGCCGCCACGAAAAAACCCGTGCTGGTGAAACTTTCCCCCAACGTGACCAACGTGGCCGAGGTGGCCCGTGCCTGCGAAGAGGCCGGGGCCGACGGCCTGGTGCTTATCAACACCCTGCTGGGCATGCGGATAGACCCACGCACGGGCCGGCCCATCGTCTCCACCGGGGCCTGTGGGTTTTCTGGCCCGGCGGTGAAACCCGTGGCCCTGCGCATGGTGTATGAGGTGCGTGCGGCCACCGCCCTGCCCATAGTGGGGGTGGGGGGAATTGCCAATGCCGAGGACGTGCTGGAATTTATCTCGGCCGGGGCCAGCGCCGTGCAGGTGGGCGCACAAAACCTGGTAGACCCCTATGCCTGCCAAAAAATCATCGAAG
>CAYYLW010000011.1:0-36298 GCA_964472465.1 uncultured Oscillospiraceae bacterium
TGGACTTCACCCTCTCCTGCTTCACCAGCGCAGGCATCCGCAACATCGGCATCATCGTGCGCAAAAACTACCAAAGCCTCATGGGCCACCTGGGCAACGGGCGTGAGTGGGACTTGGCCAGCAAACGCGGCGGCCTGGTGATTTTCCCGCCCTTTGGCCGGGAGAGCAGCCGGGAGTACCGTGGCCGCATCCAGGGCCTGGCCTCTGTGATGCAGTATCTGGAAGAGCGCACCGAAGACCTTGTGGTAATGAGCGATTCGAACGTGGCCTGCAACCTGGACATTAAGGAACTGATGGACGCCCACCTGGCCAGCGGGGCCGATTTGACCGCCGTATACGAAAAAGCCCCCATCCGCGACGGGATGCGGGAGGATAACTTCACCTTCTCGCTAGACGGCGAGGGTTTTGTAAACGAGATTCGCCTAAACGACTACCGCAAGGGCGTGCAGAACCTCTCGATGGATATCTATGTGATTGGGCGGCAGTTGCTCATCAGCATCGTGCGCGAGGCGATGGTGCGTGGCCAGCCCAAATTCCTGGCCGATGTGATTGCCCCCAACCTGAAAATTTACAAGGTAGCCGGCTATGAATACGCCGGGTACCGCGCGCGCATCTGCGATATGCGCAGTTATTTTGAGGAAAACCTGCGCCTGCTGGAACCCGGCAACCTGGACGCCCTCTTCCCCGAAGAGCGCCCCATCCTCACCAAGGTGCACGACGAGGCCCCTGTGCGGCACGCCATAGGCTCGCGCGTCACCACCAGCATGCTGGCCGATGGCTGCATCATTGAGGGCGAGGTGGAACACAGCGTCCTGTTCCGCGGGGTGCGCGTGGGCCGCGGCGCCGTGGTGAAAAACTGCGTGATTATGCAAGGCGCGCAGATAGAGGCCGGTGCGCGGCTGGAAAATGTGGTCACGGATAAAAACGTGGTGGTGCACGCCGGGCAAACGCTTTCCGGCTCTACCAACTTCCCGGTGTACATCGGCAAAAACAGCAGCGTGGGCATCCCGCAATCGGCCTCGCTGCCCTTCGGCGAATAGCCACCCCGCGCACTGGCGGCGGGCCATCTCACACGGGTTTCTTCACACAAGGAGTTAGAACCTATCTTCACAGCATGAAACGCTATTTTCTGTGAATACCAGTTCTACACAAGGAGGATGCAACATGAAGGTTTTGTTTGCGGCGAGCGAGGCCTACCCCTTTTTCACCTCCGGGGGCCTGGGCGATGTGGCGGGCAGCCTGCCAGCAGCGCTGAAAAAGCGCAAGGCGAACGTGCGGGTAATTTTGCCCCTGTATGGAGACATGGCCCCTGTATGGCGGCGGAAGCTGAACTATGTCACCAACTTCACCGTGCCCGTGGGCTGGCGCAACCAGTACTGTGGCCTGTTTGAGCTGAGCCACGGCGGGGTAACCCACTATTTTCTAGACAACGAGTACTATTTCAAGCGCCAGGGGCTGTATGGCTTTTACGATGACGGAGAGCGCTTTGCCTTTTTCTCCCGCGCCATTTTAGAAACCCTGTTCCACATCGATTTCAGCCCCGATATCCTGCACTGTAACGATTGGGAAACCGCCCTGGCCCCGGTGTACTTGAACCTCTACTACCGGCATCTGGAAAAATTCACCACCATCAAAACGGTGTTCACCATCCACAACATCCAGTACCAGGGCCACTATGGCCCCGAGATGCTGGAAGAGACCATCGGCATTGGCCGCAAGGACGCCCACATCGTGGAGTTTGACAAAGACGTGAACTACATGAAGGGGGCCATTGAAACGGCCGACAAGGTGACCACGGTGTCCCCCAGCTATGCCAAAGAGATTTTAGACCCCTGGTATGGCCACGGCCTGAGCGATTTTTTGCGCAAGAAGGAATTTAAAACCTGCGGCATTTTAAACGGCATCGACACCAGCGTCTATGACCCCGCCACAGACCCCAGCCTGGCCGCCCACTACGACAAAGATAGCTTCCCCAAAGGCAAGCCCCTGTGTAAGGAGGATTTGCGGAGGGAGTTTGGCCTGGCGGAAAACCTGTGCCCCGTGGTGGGCATGGTGAGCCGTATGGTGAGCCATAAGGGCTTTGACCTGGTGCGCCACGTGGCCCAAAACCTGGTGGAAAACGGCATGCAGCTGGTGATTTTGGGCTCTGGCGAGATGGAATACGAGGCCTTTTTCCAAGACCTGGCCCTGCGCTTTCCCGATATGGTGGGTGTGCGCATCGGCTTCATCCCGGAACTGGCCCGCAAGGTGTATGCCGGGGCAGACATGTTCCTCATGCCCAGCAAATCCGAGCCCTGCGGCCTGGCCCAGATGGTGGCCTTGCGCTACGGCACCGTGCCCATCGTGCGGCTTACCGGCGGGCTGAAAGACACCATTAGCGATTCTGGGGACGGCCTAGGCAACGGCTTCACCTTTGCCAGCTACAACGCCTACGATATGCAGGAAGCCTGCCTGCGTGCCAAAACCGGCCACGAGGACCAAACGGGCTGGGCCACCCTGGTGCGCCGGGACATGGAGTGCGATTATAGTTGGCAGACTTCCGCCAAGCAATACCTGGATATGTACAAAGACGTATGCGCCCTATGGTAAGTAAAATATGCCTGTCCGCCGTGTAATTGTTACACGCCAGAAAGGCCACGAAACAGGTCTGTTTCGGGGCCTTTTCTCTATCGGTCATCCTATTTTTGCCCCTTCTGGGTAACGCAAAGAAACCTCCCAGAAGGGAATTTCTATTTCAGCTTGTTCACGTCCAGGCCCAGCAGGCGATGAACCGCCGGCTGCATTTCCGGCTGCGCACGGTATAGGCGAAGCAGTTCTTCTTCCCTTTTCACCCTATCCGCCTTACCACAGTCACCAAAAAGGTCGGCCACTTGAAGGTTCAGCACCCGGCATATTTTGGCCACCATTTCAATATCCGGGGAGTTGTTCCCCTTAATCCAGTTTGTAACGGCTGCTTGGGAAACACCCAGCTCGTGCGCAAACTCTTTTTGGCTTAACCCCGTAAGGGAAAGGTAGTAACCAAGGTTCCGCTTGACATTCTCGCGAATTTCTCCCATACTATCCACTCTCCAATCACTCGTCACTCAAAATGATACCGAAGTTTTAGAGATTTGTAAACAAAATAAGAAAGGTGCGGGGGGAAAATGTTTTTTCCCCTTGTATCTTCTTTTTTCTTTTTCTCCTATCATACCCCATTTTTCGCGGGGTGCTTTGTCGAAAACGGCTCTTTTGTACCCTGGTTTTGCCGTCAACCACCCTGCCACACTGGGGCTTCTGATTTAAACAGCAAAAGGGCCACTGTTTTATACAAAACGACACCACTCGGTACCACGCGCATTTATTGTCGACATTATTCTTGACAGTAAAGATAATCTGTATTAACATGGGCATAAGGTTTAAGTATATCTTTATTATTTTTGAGGAGGTCCTGTGGATGGTGGTAGAAAATATTGTTCGTTTTTTAGAGCATCATGAGATTCCTCAAGAACAATTGTGCCAACAAACCGGCCTTCCTCCAAATTCTTTTCAAATTGCCCTGCAAGGTGAAAAAAAGCTGAGTTTGGAAGAGTATGAAAAAATTTGCCAAGCACTGAATGTACCCTATGATTTGTTTTTTGAGACAAACTAAGCCCTGCCTTGCAACATATACCAACAATAGGAAACGGTTTTGGGAACCAGCGCCCAAAACCGTTTCTCTTTGTCTGTATAGTAAAACTTTTCGTAAAAAATAAAAGACCAAGCCAAACGCTTTGTCGGCATGGCCCGTGCTTACCCCGGCTCTTTGGTGTTTCGTAAAAGGGTGCGCAACTGGTGTAGGCTGCGCCGCCGGCTCCATGTATACACCCCATAAAGAGCCGCGTACACCCCCAGGGCCACAAAACTTTCCCCCAAGGCCACAAATATAACAAAGAACAATACAAGCCCCAGTTCCGCCAGCATGCCAGGCACAAACCGCCGCTTTAGCAGCCGGGAAAGGTAGCACTCGAAGGCCATGCTGCGCAAGATGGTGGCCACCACCACCGCTGCCATCACCAGAAAGATGCTAGAAAACCCAAACGCCGCTATGCCCACCAGCACGGCACTCAAAGCCACACCGCACAGGTTTATCACCAGCATGGCTTTTTCTTCCCGCAGGGCTTTTAGGAAAACGTTGTTCACCATGTTCATTTTCCCATCGTACAGCACCATGGCCACCGCCAGGGTAAAATACAAAAAGCTGCTCTCATACTGTGGTAACCAGCGGGTAAGCAACAGCTTTGCCGGCAGGTAAAACAGCAACATCCCGCACAGCAGCAAGGAGGCGATATGGTCGGCCAGGGTATACATGGGGGCTACGCTGTCGGGGTCTATTTTTTTTACCACCGGAAAAAGCACCAGGCCAAACTGGCCGGCAAACACCAAAAACATGTTGGTAAGGCTAAGGGCAAACGCAAATTGGCCAAAACTTTCAATGTTCCAGCGCAGGCTCACCGCCAGTTTTCCCAGGCCCAAAATCAGGCTGCTGCTGATGAAGGACAGCAGCAGCTTACTACCCACGCGGATATTGGTGACCAGTTCTTGCTTGATGAGGGGCCTGTTTTTTTCCAGCCCACCAGAAAACAGCAACCTGCCCTTAATAAGGCAGTACAGAACCGTGCCCCCCACCGCCAGCAGGTTGCCCCCCACCAGCACCCAGAAATAATCCACACGGAAGACCAGCATCAGCAGGGTAACGGCCAGCAAAATCCATTTCTGCACCAAAACAGAAAAGGAATACCAGCGGGTGTTGTCGCTGGCCTGAAACAGGTAACACATATAGGTGCCTGTGTTGATAAGCAGCATAAAAATACAGCTTGCCGAAAAAATAAGCCGATACTGCCAGGGCATGGGCCAAAAGGCCAGCAGCACCAGCACGCCGCTACCCGCCACGGCCTGAAACAGCAGCATGGCTAAAAGCTGGGAAAACAGCAATGGGTGCTGCAAACTCTCGAAGGGCTGCCCCGCATAACGCAGCAGCACACCATCCACAATGCCCAGGTGAAAAAAGCACACATAGGTGCTGATAAAGGTGAAAAACTGCCAATAGCCAAATTCCTCTACACCCAGGAATTTGGGCACCACCAGGCCCATCACCACACTGAGCACCAGCGAAAAACCTTGGGCTACCAGACCAAGCCCAAGGTTGTGCAGCACCCGTTTGGCACGGCTATTCATGGGCCTTTTTCCAGGTTCCGGGCTTAAACAGCGCCCAGAAGGAATAGACGGGCACGGCGCTATTTTCCTCTGCCCCTGGGTACAGCGCAAACGCGCTGAGGAGGATGGGCGAGAGTAAAACATTCATTTGAGTAGGCTCTACAACCCCGTAAATAGCCGAAACCACCCCAATGATGAGCAGCGGGATATTGCCTGCAAGATAGGCGCGGCGTAAGGCATATACCCACAACGCCAGAAGGATGAGCAGGAATACTAAGCCGAAATATATATATGTTTTCATATAGATATTATCCAGAGGCATAAGGCTTTCTCTCCCATATTTTCGCATTTCCATCAACTCCGGGTTGTTCTCTGGAGTATAGCCCAAAAGGCTAAATGGGCTTTTTTCTAAAAAGTGGGAATAGAGCCAAAGCCGTCCCGAAAAAAATCTGTTCATTACTGAACCCACTACATCGTTTGTTTTGTAAAACCAGACGGCTAAAAACCCGATAGGCGCACATATCAATGGAGAAAACACCAACACGTTTCCCACTTTACTTTGCAAGTTTTGTATTTTAGGCAACTTATAAAAAAGAAGCAAGAGGGCTGTAAGAAAGATTGCCAGTATAGACGCCCGGCTTTTTGAAATAGCCCACATCATGGCTGTAAGCCAAATAGGGATTAACACATCTATCCAAGACCATTTCCTAAACCTGCAATACATCCAGAACCAAATACCATACAATGTAAAATAACCGAGGGTATTGGGATGACCAAGCCCTAAGGAATAACGCCACCCACGTGTTGAACCCTCAATGCCCCAGTCTGTGAAAGGAATAACCGAAAAAGCACAAAGCAAAAACACAATGGCGATGACCGCAAAAATAGCAGTGGCAAGAATGCGGTAATCTTTGTCGTAATTCTGTCCAGTAGCGCAGAACATTAGCAAAATGGCGTCTATCACCATAAAATTATCGCTGAGAACCAGGGCTACAAGACCCAATATCCCCACCGCCACCAACAGTACCCATCTGCGTTTGCTGGTTTTGCAAAATAAACTTAACTTTAAGGCACAAAGCAGATAGGCTACAATTCGAAATGCTCTGTTTGCCTGGTAGAAAATGTCTGCGGTGGTTTCACCTGTAAAGTTTGAGGTGATGTTGGAAAGAAAGAAGGCTAAGACAAAAAAGAAACAGGCCGCTTGATACAGATATTGTTCTCCTCTTTTATGAAATATGCTCACTGGATCTCTCCTTCCTGAACTCACTTCTTTTTATCTGTCTTTGATATCGTTTGTATGATATCGGACTAATTGAAAGCAACCAATACTTAATTCTTTTGTTCCAAGGAAGAAAAGTGAAAAAACGCACATGCTTTGAACGGTATTTGGCCAGGCATGCCACTTCTTTCTCTATTTTTGCGTTCTCTTTCTCCTCATTCAATTTGGCCAAAATATCCGAAAGAATCTCCACTTCTAAACACGATAGGGCTTCTCTAAATCTTCCAAATCGTGAGAGCATATCCTGATGAATCCTATCTGCCAGTTTTATTAAGCTTTCCGCCTGTTCGCGCGCATAGCCGCAATGGCAGGCACTTTCAGTGCGTAGTAATCGGTAATACTTTTTTCCGTCCCCAACAGCGATGGAATCAACATTACAGAAAACTTGGTAGTTCACATATATATCTTCGGCGTTGGCAAGCCACAATGGAAATACTATTCCAGCAAAAAGTCTCCGATGGTACAGTTTTCCTGCAACACCATGATAGAATCTTCCCAGGCAATACTGTTCCATTGCTTGGTCACTGGACAAGCATTTAACCAGTTGCGGACGCAAAGACTCGACAGGAGAAGCCTGGCCGCGAAGAACTTCCCAGCGCCCCATTACAACAAGTGGACTACCGGTTTGCCTAGCCAGTTCAAACAAATAGGCAAGACAATCCACGGCCAGCCAATCATCACTATCTAAAAAAAACAGCCATTCGCCTTTGGCATTCTCCAGCGCTAAATTCCGCGCCGAAGAAACACCTTGATTCTCTTGATGAAATACTCCAATACGGTTATCCCGCACCGCAAAGGCATCACAAATATGAGACGATGCATCTGTGGAGCCATCGTCCACCAATAAAAGCTCCCAGTTTGTATAGGTTTGCGCAAGAACACTGTTTAAGCATTTTGTTAAATACGGTGCCATGTTGTACACCGGAACTATCACACTGATGAGCGGAATTTCTTGCATTTGGTCTACACCTCAAAGCTAGATTTTTCCGGCAGAATCGTATCAAAGGCCTGTTTAAGCTGCTCACGCATCTGTATAAATGCATCTTCTCCCATCTGATCTATTCCCTCATCGTTACAGCAAACCAAATTTCCTTTTTGCCCATGAACATAATTGAATAAAGCCTCCATCTGTTTTCCAGTATCAAAATAGCGCCCACGAACAGAAACCGGTACAAAACGTCCACTAAGCACCTGCCAATATTTCACCAAATACTGGTTTACATCGCCAATACCTCTAAACCGATTCCGGCTTGTAGCCTCAAGCACCTCCGGTTCCAAACGCCAAATTTCTTCATACACACTCTTTAAAAATGAACTTGGCAGGTGGTCCTTAGATATGCCGGTAAAAACAGAGGGAGAAAGAAGCAAACAGGCCACAGACCTAGCTAAAAAAACTCTGTTTGCGGGCGAGAACCAGCGCCTACCTATACGTTTTAACGTTTCTTTTTTTGGGAAATGCTCGTTCAATATAGCCATATTCTGCACGTGAATAGACTTCATCATCAACTCACTTTTTCCAGCGGGGAATATTAAACTTTCCCCCACCGTTTCCACAGGCAAACCTTTACGGAAAAACATTTCGGGCGAGCTTGGACGAATCACAAAAAAGTCATCATTAAAATAGACAAAATGCTCGCATAGCCCCACGATACGGTGCAAGTTTAGTTCAATGGGGTGCGAACTGAAAACCGGCAGGTACTCAGCAGGAATGTAATCTTCATGCTTTACAATATGCAGTTTGGGGTGGGCCGTGTTCAGCCATGGCGGCAGGTGCCCCCAGGTAACAAAATGAATTTTGTTCACCCAGGGGGTAAATTTTTCTACCCCCCGGAACCAATACTGCAAATTGTCCCAATCGCGGTAGCGCGTCTCGCTGGAATCCGTGCCAGCTTCTGGGTTGTATTTCGCTTTTTCTGCCCTCCAAGCGGGGTCATTCCCATCTACCCATGGAATCACAAAATCAATTGGGTACTCCATACGCCGTTTGCTCCTTCAACTCTTCTCTTTGCAAGCGAATGTAACAACCCGCTAAACAGTTTGCCTGGTAAACGATATCATAGCCCTGCATGCGCTCACCTGGCTCTATCAATCTCGTGGCATTTTGAATATTGGGTTGCAGTGCGTTCATCCATGCCTTTTGATCTTCCAATGGTAGAAAACATATTTTGCCTGTAATGTCTGCTTCACGCGGTACCTGGCTGGAAGCAACTACTGGCAGACCGCACACTTGGGCTTCAATAGCCACCATGCCCAGCCCCTCATAATGGCTGGGCAGGCAAAACACATCCATAGCAGAGAGGTATCGTTCGGGGTTTTGGGAAAACCCCACGAATACCACTTTATCCTGTACGCCCAGCGCCTGCACCTGCTGCTCAACCTCTTTTTTGGTTTCCCCCTCGCCCAAAAGTAGAAGCCTTGCCTGCGGGCATTCCTTTTGCAACTCCGCAAATAGCGTCACTAAGAATGGGTGATTTTTTTGGTACATAAAACGCCCAATATGCCCCAGCACATGGCAATTCTCTAAATCCAGTTCTTTACGCAGAGTTTGCCTTGCCTGCTCCTGGTACCGAAATCGGGGCAAATCAATCGCGTTGGGCACCACCACCACCCGGCCTTTTTCCATGGCGCGCTTACCATACATCCACTCGCCCGCGTGTTTTCCACAGGAAAAATAGTGGCTGGCAAACAACTTGGCAAATGGGCGAAAAGCATACTTCATGGCAGTGCGCAGTTTTTCACCCTTTTCGGCCGTGCTGTGGTTGTGGCAGATGCGCACCGGCACCCCAGCCAAAAAAGCGGCCAGCAAAGGAAATGCATTCACCGTATTGAGGTGGGCGTGCACAATGGTATATTTCTTTTCTTTAAAAATACGATACAGAGTTTTTATATAGGCATGAAACCTCGTATAAGCCGGCACCCGAAATAAGCCCGCACCCTGCCGCAAAAATTCATCAGGGAAAGAATGTGGGGAGTGTTCTTCGATAAAAAAATCAAATTGTACCCGGCTTTTGTCCATAGCCTTGTAATAGTTGCACACCACAGCCTCTACACCGCCACCGGCGAAACGGCCCAAAATCTGGGCCACCCGAATACACTCCTGCCCCACCTCTATCTCGCCCCTTTTTTTCGTACCACCGCCCCTATTGTACCAAACATCAAATGGAAATCCATCCAGGTGGTGGCATTGTCGATATAGTAAAGCTCCATCTCTATGCGCTGTTCATAGGTGGTGTCGCTGCGGCCATTCACCTGCCAAAAACCAGACACCCCTGGCAGCACACTTAAAAACTTATCCTTGTGTTCGCCATACTTTTCCAGTTCGGCTTCCACCACAGGCCGGGGGCCTATCAAACTCATATCTCCCCAAATCACATTGAAAAACTGCGGCAACTCGTCTAGGCTACTTTCCCGCAAGAAACGCCCCAGCCGGGTGATGCGAGGGTCATGCTCCAGCTTGTAGTTCTGCTGGAATTCCGCCTTTTGCTCGGGGGTAAATTGCGCCATTCTCTCCTCCGCATCCACCACCATGGTGCGGAATTTCAGCAACTTGAACGGCACGCCGTTTTTCCCAAGCCGCTTATGGCAATAGAACACCGGGCCAGGGCTATCCACTTTTACCGCAATGGCAAGAATGATGTACACCGGCAAAAAAACCAGCACCAGCACCAAAGGCAAAAACAAATCATACAGGTTTTTCACAAACATATAGCCCACACGTTTGCCTGGTGGGGCTTTCTCTTTCGACACCATGGCTCCTACCCTTTCAAAGAAACCCCGCACCGGCTAGCAGTGCGGGGCAAACTTCCTACAGAAACGTTCTGGTTCTTGGCAAAAACTGCCAGCTTATTTCATGATTTTCACGAAACGCAGCCCGGAAACACCCAGCAGGGACAGGGTGCCAGCCACAGACAAACCTGCCTGCAACATGCCGGCATCAAAGCCGGAGGTTTTGGGGGAGGTAACCGCAGCAGAACTGCTGCCAGTGCTGGCCGCAGCGGGAACCGCCACGATAGCGAAGGGGCTGAAGCTGGGGGCATGGAAGACGAGAGAACCCGCCGCCACACTCTTCACGGCGCACTCAACCCATTGGCCGCCGGTGAAATGCAGTACTTTGTAGCTTTGGTTCGCCACGATTTGGCTGCTGTTCACGGTGATATCGCCAGGTGTGCCAGACAGATCGAACACGGCAACCAGGGTACCGCCAACAGACTGCACTTTGGTGCTCAGTTCGGTAGCGCCTGTGCCGTCATGAGCCGCCAGAACCACACCCGGGGTGGCAACCGACATGCCCGCAGGCCCGGGATTCGGGGCAGGAGCCGGAGAAGGGGTAGAGGAACTGGAAGAACTGGAAGAACTAGAGGAGCTGGAAGAACTGGAAGAGCTGGAAGAACTGGAAGAGCTAGAGGAGCTGGAAGAACTGGTGGTGCTGGAGGACGGCGTGGGGGAAGGCGTAGCATTCGCCAACACAACCGAGGAAATGGACACTACCAGCGCCAGGGCGAACAAGGCCGCAACTAGTTTTTTCATGGTTTTGATTCATCCTTTCTGATGTTAGTCACTCAGCGTGTGCCAAGCGTACTTTGAGTTAAGACATTCTTAATTATAGTCAATGCTTTTAAATAATGCAAGTGTTTTTGTTGTTTTTGTGCACTTTTTATTTTCACGCTTCAGATTGACAACTGTTTGGCATCCAGCTATACTTAATTATTGCTTAATTGCAATGCTGGGGTTTTTCCGTTTTCCTGCCACCCATCGGCCCAATAGCCAGCTTATATTCTTACAATTAAACCATCTATTTTGCCTTATCGGCTAGGAGATTTTTTATGAGACATTTCATCAAATTTTTCGCCGCTGTCCTATCCACCTTGTTTTGCTGCTTGTTTTTGGCCGGCTGCGCCCCTGCCGCCAGTTCATCGGTTTCCAGCGGTGGGCCTCCTCTGCCTTCCAGCAGCCCTTCTTCTGCCGTCTCTTCCCAGCCGGAGCCACCCTACGCCTCCCCCATCGACTGGAAAACCTGGCAGGAGAGAAACGCGGATATCTATGCCTGGATTACCATCCCCGGCACCAATGTGGACTATCCCATCCTACAATCCAACATTGATGACGAGTATTACCTGCGCCGGGATGTGGATGGCAACGATTTACTGGCTGGCTCGCTGTTCACCCAGGCCACCTACAACACCAGAACCTTTGACGACCCCCACACCGTCATCTATGGGCACAATATGGAGTCTTTAGATGGAACCATGTTCAGCCAAGTGCACCAGTACCGTTTGGAGGACTTTTTTAACGAGCACCGCGAGATTGTGGTTTACCTACCTAATAAAGAATTACATTATACGGTTTTTTCCGCCTACACCTGGGGTGAAGAACACCTTTTATATACCTATGACAGCCGGAACCCCTCGGTTTTCCAAAACTATCTGGACAGTATTTTCCAAAACCGGGACATGGAGGCCGTGCTGGCCGATGATGTTACACTGACCTCGGACGACAAAATCATCACCCTCTCCACCTGTGAAACCTCCTACCCAGGGGCCAGCCGCTATTTGGTGCAGGCTGTATTGGAGGACACCATCGAATGAGCACGCATTACAAAAAAGAGAAGGCCCCCTCTGAAAAACGACGGTTTTTCAGTCTTTCCACCCTATCCCGCAAGGAAAAAATCATCATTCTTGCCATCTCTCTGCTCATTGTTCTGGTGCTGGGCATGGTGCTGTACGCCCTTAATTTACTACGGGCCACCACGGTATGGAACCGCAACACCATGTTTGAAACCGGCGAATATGAGATAACCGGCACGGTGGCCAGCGAAGCGGAATATGTACTGAACCCTGACGTAATCAGCGTTTTGATGCTGGGAATTGACAAAAAAGGCCACGGCAGCGAGGAGTACAACGGCCAGTGCGACGCCATTGCCGTGATGGCCCTCAACACGAAAACAAACGAAATGACCATCATCAGCATCCCGCGGGATACCATGGCCTATATCACACGGCAAAACCAATATGGTTCCTTTACAGACCAGCTTTACGCACAGCTCGCCCTAGCCCATTCCTATGGCAAAAACGATGCCGATTCCGTTTCACTCTGCCAGCGCGCCGTCTCCCAGCTTTTGTACGGCGTGCCTATCAACCACACCGTGCAGTTCCAGGTAAGCGGCGTGCCCGAGGCGAACGACCTGGTTGGCGGCGTCACCCTTACCCTGCTGGAGGATTTTACGAATTTAAAAACCAGCCCCGATAAAAATGACCCCAGTATGGTGCAAGGCGCCACCCTCACCCTTAGCGGGCAGCAAGCATACAACTATGTGCAATACCGGGATATTTACAAGGAAGGCTCCAGCGCAGACAGGCTGAAACGCCAGATACAATATTTTAAAGCCTACTTCAAGGCGGTACAGGCCAAGGTGCAGGAAAACCCGCTGTTTTTGGTTTCTGCCTACAACTCCTTGCAAGACTTCCTCTACACCAATTTAAGCATGGAAGAAATGCTGTTTTTTGGCAACCAGGCGCTGAATGCCGGCCTTTCGGAAAACAGTGTTGTCGCCATTGAAGGCGAGATGACCAAGGGGGAAACCTATATGGAATTTTACCCCGATGAAGACGCCCTGAAACAACTGGTGCTGGATGTCTTCTTTGAAAAGAAAACCTAATCCTGCTTTTTTACTGAATTGGCAGGTCAAAACAAAAATCCCGGAGAAACACACACGTTTCTCCGGGATTTTTGTTTTGGCATTCAGCGGGGCACACCGGTACTCACTCTTGTTCATGTTCCGTCCCGGCCCCCAGCATTTTACCCCCTACCGCCAGGCAATCTCCCCGCTTTGCAGCCGCGCGGCCAGGTTCAGCACCTTTTCGTGAATGGCAGCGATGGTCTCTTCAAAGGCTGCGTCGCCTTTTCCCGTGGGGTCTGAAAGGCCCCAGTCCTCCCGGTGGCGGCTGGGCAAAAACGGGCATTCCACGTTGCAGCCCATTGTCACCACTATGTCCACGGGCGGAATACGGGAAAGCAATTTCGGGTACTGCTCTTTCTCCATGTCGATGTCATAAAGCTTTTTCATCAGCCGCACCGCGTCTGGGTTAATCTGGGGCTTTGTCTCGGTACCCGCCGAATGGCTCTCAAAACTGTCCGCGGCAAGGCGGCGGCCCAGGGCTTCCGCCATTTGGCTACGGCAGGAATTGTGCACACACACGAAAGCCACCTTGGGCTTAACCATGGGCAGGGCCCTCCTTTTTGGGGAACCAGGCTGTGGTTTTGTTGGCAATTTTTACCAAAATCAACATCACCGGAACCTCCACCAGCACCCCCACTATGGTGGCCAGCGCCACGGGCGACTGTGCCCCAAACAGCGAGATGGCCACCGCCACGGCCAGTTCAAAAAAGTTGGACGCCCCAATCATCCCCGCCGGGGCCGCAATATCGTGCGGCAGTTTCAGCAACTTGGCCGCCAGGTAGGCCACAAAGAAAACCAGGAAGGTTTGCAGCACCAGCGGCACCGCGATAAGCAAAATATGCAGGGGGTTTTGCAAAATCACCTCGCCCTGGAAAGAAAAAATGATGACCAAGGTGAGCAGCAACCCGACGATGGTGACATTGCCAAACTTTGGGATAAATTGCTTTTCGAAATATGGGGTGCCTTTCTTCCTCGTGACAAAAACCCGTGTTAGCACCCCGGCGGTAAGCGGGATGAGCACAAACAACACCACCGAGAGCAGAAGAGTATCCCAGGGGATACGCACGCCCCCCACACCCAGCAAAAACGCCACGATGGGGGTAAAGGCCAGAAGGATAATCAAATCGTTTGTGGCCACCTGCACCACGGTGTAGGCCGGGTTGCCGTGGGTGAGGTGGCTCCACACAAACACCATGGCCGTGCAGGGGGCCGCCCCCAGCAAAATGGCCCCGGCCAGGTAATCCTTCGCAAGCGCCGGGGGGATAAGGCCCTTGAAAATGACAAAGAAAAACAAGCTGGCAATGCCGAACATGGTAAAGGGCTTGATAAGCCAGTTGGTCACCCAGGTAACAAACAGGCCTTTCGGGTTCTGCCCCACATATTTCACGCTGGCAAAGTCCACCTTCATCATCATGGGGTAAATCATCAGCCAGATTAAAACGGCGATGGGAAGGGAGACCTGGGCGTATTCAAAACGGCCCAAAAAAGCCGGGACGGCGGGCAAAAAGCGCCCAATGAGCACCCCGGCCACCATGCACAGCACCACCCACACGCTGAGATATCGTTCAAAAAAACCCATTTTGTTCTGCTTTTCTTCCATACCTGTTCTATCCCCCTCTTGTTTGGCGGGTGTACACACCCTTTAGCAGCAGCTATCACCGCTAGAACAATCACAACTGGGCTCACTGCCCGTAAGCCAGCCCATGATGATGGCATAGGCGCAGCCCACCCCGGGCGTCACGCACAGGGCCCCCACCGGGCAATTTTGGGCACAGGCCCCACACTCCATGCAGCGGTCTTTTTGCAATAGGCGGGCCTTGCCACCCTCTATGGCAAACACCCCGTGGGGGCACACCTCGGCGCAGCGCCCGCAGCCCACACATGTTTCCTCATCCAGCGCAAGGCTGGCCACATCTTTTAAGTATTGCTGTCTCATCCCTGGCCTCCTAGCCCAAAAAACTTTTTAGTAAAATCAGCACAAGACCCAGCGCCCCGGCGCAAAGCATGGGCGGCAGGGCCAGCCGCATCTCCCGCTGCACCCCCGAAAAAGAGGTGTAGGTGGAGGAACCTGTGAAATTTAGGCCCAGGTAGGCCGTGCAGGCGGGCAACACCAGCAGGTAGCCTGCGGCCAGCATCCAGTTCGCCGGGGAAAACCAGCCCAAAAGCCACAAAAGAAGCGCCGTTTCCACCAGGCCCAGCACCCAGCCCTTGCAGGAAAAAGCCCGCCCCGGCAGCAGCGGCAGCAGCAGGGGCAGGCCCACCGTGCCCGCCAGCACCGCCCCGGCTATCAGCAGAACATCCCCCAGGCCAAAGGGGCGTGCCACCACCAAATTCAGCAAAAACAGCAACCCAAACACCAGCAGCAGGGGCTTGGCCGCGTGCTTTAGCTCGGTAGGGGCCAGCACGGCCCGCTCTGCCATGCCAAAGCTGACCGCGCGCATCTCGGGCGTGGCCTTGCCGCCCGCGGCCAAATAGGCCGGGAGGTCCTTGGCACGCACCGGGCCGTAGTGCACCGTAAACCCGCTGCGCCTGGCCACCTCGGCGGCGTTTACCCCGGGCGCGCCCAACTGGGGCAGCACCAGGCGGCGGTGGGCCACCACACCCGAAAGGCGGCAGGCCTCGATGCGGCGCAGCAACTCCTCTGTGCCAAAGCTGCCCTTGCCCGCCGCACACCACACATTCACGCCCTTGGTGTCCAGCACCAAAATCCAGGCGTCCAACCCCGCCAGTTCCCGGCGTAGCGCGTCAAAACTCAGCTTGTAGTTGGCGCTCACCAGCACCGGGGCCTCGGGGCCGGGGCTACCCACCGCATACAGCCCGGGGGCCACGCGGTATTGCATCCGCCCCACATCCCAGCGCACCTTAAAAGCCCCCCACCTGTCCCTCGCATTTAGGGCCGTGGCCGCCACCGGCACCCGCCCTTCGGGGGTTTCGCGCTCCCCCAGCACAAAGCGGTCTTTGGCTTTGTCGTACTGGGCCAGCAGGTCGTTTTCCGCCCCGCATGCGCAGCAACAGCAAGCCTCGGGCGCACAGCCGTTTTCTTTGCTCATTCACAGCACCCCGCTTCTCCCTGTATCTCCGCCACCTCGGTAAGGGCCGCCAGCAGGGTTTTGGCACGGTGCACCCCGGCCGGGCTAAAGGAATAATAGGTCCACTTCCCCTCTTTGCGGGCGGCCACAAGGCCGCTATCCACCAGGATTTTCATGTGGTGAGACAAGGTGGATTGCACAATTTCCAGCCTTTCCAGCAAGATACAAGCGCACTTCTCCCCGCTTTGCAGCATCTCCAAAATCATCAGCCGGTTTTCGTCGCAAAAAGCCTTGAACACCTTCGCGTTTTCTATATGCCGCGTGTCCATGCCACACCTCACATCTATATTTTTCGATATGTATAGTGTATCCCTCATATCGAGATTTGTCAATATGAAAATAACGGGGACGCAAAAACCCACCAGAGTGGCCAAGGCGGCAGGCTCTGGTGGGTTCTGCTGTGGGGAAAAGCGCCGGGGCTTAAAGCGGGGGCCGCGTTGCGTTTAGGCGGCGAGATAGGCGGCAAAAATCTCCACCAGGCGTTCCATATCGCCGGGGTAGATGTCGCCAATATTGCCCAGGCGGAAGGTGGGGATATCGGTTAATTTACCGGGGTAGATGACGAAACCCTGCTGTTTTAGGTGTTCGTACAGGCGGGTAAAATCTAGCTTGCCCAGGTGGAAGGTGGTGATGATGTGGGACTGGTGCTGCGGGGGCACGATGGGCTGGATGCCCAGGCACGCCAGGCCCTCTACCAAAATTCTATGGTTTTCCCGGTAGCGGGCCTGCCTGGCGGGCAGCCCCCCCTCCTGGTGGAACTGCCGCACCGCTTCACACAGCGCCAGCAGAATGTTGGTGGGGGAGGTAAAGCGGAATTTGCCGCCCCCCTGGTACAGTTCCTTATACTGGGCATACAAATCCAGGCTATGGGAACAGGCATTGCCGCGGCTCTCTTCCAAAAGCGCCTTTTTGGCAATGACAAAACCCAGGCCGGGCAGGCCCTCTAGGCATTTGTTGGCACTGGCGGCCAGGGCGTCTATGCCCAGGCCCGGCATGTCAATGTCGTAGGCCGCAAAGGAGGACATGGCGTCCACCAGCACTTTTTTGCCCTGGCTTTTGGCAAGCTGGCACAGTTCTGCCAGGGGGTTCAGCACCCCGGTGGTGGTTTCGCAGTGCACAAACACCACCCCCGTGATGGCGGAATCCTCTTCCAGGGCGGCCTTGGCCGCGCTTACGCACAGCGGCTGGCACATGTCGCTTGCAAGCTGCACATAGGCCTTCCCCGCTTTTTGCATGGTTTGCGCCATCCGGTTGCCGTATTCGCCATTGGTCAGCAGCAAAAATTTATCCTCCGGCCCGCAAAACCCGGTCAGCATAGCCTCCACGGCATAGCTGCCGCTGCCTTGCAGCAGCACGGTGGCATAGTCCTTATTGGCCGAAATGGCCGTAATTTCCGCCATCAGTTCGCTGGTGATGGTCTTATACTCCTGGTCCCAGGTACAATGGTCGGTCAGCATGGCCTGTTTCACGGCGGCCTTGGTGGTGAGGGGGCCGGGGGTCATCAACTTGCGGGGGGCATTTTGGGCCAGCCGCTGGTTGATTTCTTCAATAACGCTGGGCAAGGCACGGATATCCTCGATGATATAATCCGCCCCGGCCGCATAAAAACGCTGGCGGGCGGTCTCTTTTAATGCGGCCAGTTCGGCGGAGGGCAGGGCGGCGGCCTCGGCTTGGGTAAGGCCCATTTCGCTGGAGCCCAGCAGCACCCCCACGCTCCAGCAACCGGCGTTCACACCCTCGCAGATGTCGGCCACCGTATCGCCCACCTTCACGGCATGGCGGGGGTTTTCAATGCCAAATTCCTCCAAATTTTTCCAAATCATGTAGGGCGCGGGGCGGCCCCGAGGCACCTTGTCGGAGGCGATGCAAAAATCTGGCCGGTAGCCGTTTTGCTCCGCCTGGGCCAGCACCAGTTCCATCATGGCGCTGGTATAGCCAGTGGTGGAGCCTATTTTTAGCCCCGCCGCACGCAGGGCACGCACGGTGTCCAGCACGTGTGGTATCACGCCGCAGTGGTTTTGCAAGCTGGCAAACAGTTTTTCCTCAAACACGGCGTAGGCTTTTTGAATCTCCTCTTCGCTGATGGCCCGCTCTTTCACCGAGGCGGCGATGGCCCGGGTATGGTCTATTTTCAGCATGCCCATGGGCGCGCGGGCCTGCTGCATGGTGATGGGCACCCCAATGGCCTCGAACGCCGCCATAAAGCCCGCGATGGGGGCCATGCAGCCATAGTCGATGGTGGTACCGGCCCAATCAAAAATTACCGCTTGTATCATATGGTTCCTCATTTCTCATCTTCGTATTTTCCGCTAGCGTTTCAGCCAGCCTTCGGTTTTTTTGGCGGTGCGGGTGCGCACGGCCTCGTACACCAGGCGCAGCAGGATATTGATCAGCAGGATGACCATGCTCATGGCGGCGGCGGCCTGGGTATCGCCCGCGTCCTTGATGTTCAAAATGGCCACCGAGGCCAGTTTGGTGGCCGGGGTGTACAGGAACACCACCGCCGATACGGTGATCATGGAGTTCACAAAATAGTACACCGCCATTTCCAATATGGCCGCCAGGCTCATGGGCAGGGTGATTTTGAACAGGGTGCGGTAAAAGGGCACCCGCAGGGAATCGGAGACGGTTTCGAACTCACGGTCCAGGCGTTTTAGGGCGGTGGAGGCCGTGACGAAGGGAACCGAAAAATAGTGGATGATGTTCACGGCCACCAAAAGGGCCAAACTGCCGTACAGTACGTTTAGCCCATTCACAACGGCCAGGCCGGTGCCGGGTATGGCAAACTGCCGGGCATTGAAAAACAGGATATATGAGAGGCCCACCACCGTGCCGGGTATGGCCATGGGCGTGATGGACAAAAAATACAGCAGGCGTTTTAGGCGGGGCAACAGCGGCAATTTTTCCATGGCGTAGGCCGTGAAAAAGGCCAGGGCCGTGCCAATGGCGGCCACCAGCAAAGACACCAGGATAGAATTTTGCAGCGCCACAGCCCCGCTGCCCGCCGCCACGCTGGCAAAATTGTAGTGGCGCAGGGTAAAGCCCAGGTTGTAGGGCCAGCTTGTTACCAGCGAAGCATATAGCGACACCGCGAAGAAACCCACAAACAGCGCCGAAACCAGGATGCAAAAGCCCAGGGCCAGGCGGTCGGTTACCACGGAGGGCTTGATGACATAGGGCTGCGCCTTGGAGGAGATGGCGCTACCCTGCCGCTGCGAGACATATTTATCCACAAAAAAGCTGGCCAGCGCCGGGGCCATCATCACCAGGCCCACCACCGCGCCCATGCCAAAATTTTGCTGGCCAATCACCTGCTTGTAAACGTCGGTTGCCAGCACATTGAAATTCCCGCCAATCACGCTGGGGGCGCCAAAATCGGTGAAGCTATAAGTGAAGCAGATGAAACAGGAACTCATCAGCCCATATTTGATGTTTGGGATGGTGATGGTGCGCATTTTGCGCCAAGCGGAGGTTCCCATCGCCTCGGCGGCCTCATACAGGCGGTTATCGGCGGCCGAAAAGGCCACCATCAACACCATCATGGCCACCGGAACGCAGAAGATACTCTCGGCGATGATGATGCCCACCGCGCCATACAGCGGGATGACGAAGCCAAGGCGGGTGAAAATGCCCTGGTTGCCAAACAGGTAGATGAGAGAGATGCCCAGCAACATGGTGGGGGCGAACAGCGGCAGCATGGTGATGAACTGGAACCCTTTTTTGAAGGGGACGGCCTTGCGGGTGAGGATGTAGGCCAGGGCAAAAGCCACTGATACCGAGATGAGGGTGGCCACGGCAGAGACGAACACCGTGTTCACCAGGGAGGCCCGCATCCCCGCAGAGCCAAAATATTTGGCGAAGTGCGCAAGGCCCACAAACGCGCCTGAAGTATCCTGGAAGGCCTTGATAAACAGGGTGAGCAGGGGCAGCAGCAGGAACAGCACCAAAAATAGGCAGAGGCACAGAATGATACTGGCCTTCCAGATATCTTGTCCGGTCAATGTTTTTTTCATGCCCCACCCCTATACGGCAAAATGGAGCACTTTGCCATTTGCAAACGAGAGATACACGTCTTTCCCCGCCGCAAGCCCCCGCTCGGCCACCTCGTGGTACAGCATATCTATGTAGTATTCATCGTGGTCGTTCACCTGTACAAGCTGGGTGTGCAGGCGGCAGAAGGCGCCGCGGAACTCCATATCCAGTATCTTGGCGTGGAAGGCGTCTGGCGCGGGGCCGGGCAGAATTTGAATATCCTCGGGGCGAATGGCCGCCATCTGCCCATTTTGGGGGGAGGAAAAATTGATGGCGCCGATGAAATCGGCCACAAAGCGGCTTTGGGGCCGGCTGTACACCTCCTGCGGGCTGCCCGTTTGCACAATCTCCGCGCGGTTCATCACCACAATTCTATCCGCCATGGTCAGGGCCTCGTCCTGGTCGTGCGTCACCATGATGGTGGTGAGTTTCAGCTCCCGCTGGATGGCGCATATCTGGCGGCGCAGCTTCTGGCGCACCTTGGCATCCAAGGCCGAGAGGGGCTCGTCCAGCAGCAGGAACGAAGGGCTGACCGCCAGCGCCCGCGCCAGGGCCACCCGCTGTTGTTCCCCGCCCGAAAGTTGCGCCGGGTAGCGGTTTTTCGCATCGTTTAGGCCAATCATATCAAACAGCCGGTCCACCGTTTGGGTAATTTGGCGCTCCCCCATTTTCCGGTTACGCAGCCCATAGGCCACATTCTCGAAGGCCGTGAGGTTTGGGAACAGCGCGTAGGACTGGAAGACGATGCCAAAGTTGCGTTTGGCGGCAGGCAGGCGGGTGGCGTCCTTCCCAGAGAGGTATACCTTCCCCTCCGTAGGGCTTTCCAGCCCCGCGATGATGCGCAGTAGGGTGGATTTTCCGCAGCCCGATGGCCCCAGCAAACACACAAACTCCCCCTGGGCCACCTCCAAATTCACCTCACGCAGCACGCGGGTGGGGCCAAAATCCTTACACACGTTCTCCACAGTAATTGCCGAATTGCTCATGAAACTGCCTCTCAAAAGGCAAGCCCCCGCCGCTGGGAACACGGCGAAAGGCTGCCTGCATTGGTTTTTTCGTACCTTTCAAAGGCCTCTATTGTGGGGCGCTCTTGCCGTCGTACCGGGCCGTCCACTCGTCCAAAATGCTCTCGCGGTTTTCGGCGCACCATTTTAGGTCCACCTCGGGTATCAACTGGGCAATGGGGTCGGCCGGGTAACCGGCAGGCGCCGCACCCGAAAGCACGCCCTTCGCCGTCATGGGGTAGTTCACGGCGTATTCCGCCATCACTTCGTCGCCAATGGCCCAGTCCAAAAAGGCCTTGGCAATCTCTTTTTCCCCCTCTGGTTTTTTCATCAGGGCATTTGCCTCCACGTCCCAGCCGGAGCCCTCTTTGGGAAAAACCGTAACGCCCATGTCGCCCAGGTCGGCCTGGGATTTTAAGCAGCGGTAGCCAAAGCTGATGCCGATACCGCATTCGCCTGTGGCCGCGTTTTTGGCCGGGGCCGAGCCGGAGTGGACATACATGTCGATGTTCTCGTTGAGTTTATCCAGGTAGGCCCAGCCCTCCTCTTCCCCCATCAGGCTGAGAATGCCGTTCACGGTAAGCAGCCCTGTGCCGGAGGAAGCGGGGTTTGGCATTTGAATCAGGCCTTTGTATTTCGGGTCCAGCAGGTCTTCAAAACTCTCGGGCACGGTGTCTATGCCGCTAGCGGCCAGCACGTCCTTGTTCACCAGCCAGGCGGTTTCCCAGGCGTCGATGCCAACCCAGGCAGGGGTGGCGGCGCTATCCTTGAAGTTTGGCAGAATGTCCTCCACCCCGGCGGGCGCATAGGGCTGCAACAGCCCCTGGCTTTCCAGCACCAGCAAGGACGCCGCCGAGGTTCCCCAGACCACGTCCGCCTGCGGGTTGTCTTTTTCCGCCAGCAGTTTTGCGGTGATGATACCGGTGGAGTCTCGGGTGATGTTGAGGGTGACCTCGGGGTGGGCCGCCTGGAAACTTTCCAGATACACGGCCACGATATCATCCTCCAGGGCGGTATAAATGTTGAGGGTATTTTCCTCTAGCGCCGCGGCATTTTGGCCCTCGGGCTGGGTTTCGGGGGCGGCCGCTGCGGTTACACAGCCAGCCAGCAGCGTGGCCGCCAGCAGGGCCGCCAGTAACATGGCACTCAGTTTTTTCATCGTCGTCTCTCCTCTTTTCCAATATTCTCTGTGTCGCTGCATATTCTACAAAACGCAGGTTAAGGCCAAAAGCAGGTTCCTGTAAAAAACATGTAAGTAAATGGCCGAAATGTAAAATGTGCGCAAAGGGGCCGTGTATCGCCCACAAAAGAAAAACCCACGGGACGCATTGGCTGCGTGACCCCGTGGGTTTTGGGAAACAGCGGCCCTGGCGGGCCTACGGCTTCTTTTTAATACATCTTTTTAATCATAGTACCATACAACATATAAGGCGGGCGGGCACGCCCTACACATTATGTCATACCCGGCAAGCCCACCGGGGCATCCGGTGGGCAGGGCGCCAGGGCAAACCAATAGCTTGCACAGGCGCCATCCCCCCGTTTTTGGTAGCTGTGCGGGGTTTTGGCAGGCACCAGCAAAACATCGTGCGGGCAAAGCGTATAGCGCTCTCCTGCCATTTCCAGTTCCAATACCCCCTCGGTTACAAACACAACATTGTCCTCCGGCAGTTCGTGGCTGTGCTCGGCACGGTTGCAGCCCGGCTGCAAGGTAATGCATACACACTTGTAACGCGCCTGCCCGCACAAGGCCAGCTCATAGCGAATGCCCGCCTTCAGGCTGAACACCTCTTCAAAATCCCCCCGCTTTACAAAGGCGCCGGGGCCAGCCGGCGTCTCTGCCAAAAAATCCAAGATGGTGGTCTCCAGGGCAAGGCAAATCTTTTCCAGTTGTTGCAGCGTGGGGCTGGTGGCCTCGCGCTCCATGTTGCTTAAAAAACTAACCGATAGCCCTGTTTGCTTCGAAAGCTGGGCCAAGGTAATCTGTTTGTTTTTTCTCAGCCTTTTTAATTTTCCACCCGTTTGCATCTATACCGCCTCCTTGGCCCTGGTTTCACACCATTGTATAGTAGGGGAATTTTCTTGTCAAATTTTCCTATAATAAAAAATTATGCATATTCATTTTATTATAGTGCTATTCTATTGATATTTTTGTATAGCTGTTTTATAATTATGAAAAACAGAAAGGGTGTGTGGATGTGCAGGCTGATTTGCTGATACTGGGGGGAACCCTGGTAACCATGGACGCACAGCGCCGGGTGCTAGAGGGTTATGGCCTGGCGGTGAAGGGGGGCAGAATTGAAGCCATTCTGCCAAACGGGGAGTTGCAGGCCCGGTACAGCGCCCCCAAAACCATTGATGCCCAGGGCCAGGTGGTGTACCCGGGCTTTATCAACACCCACAACCACCTGTTTCAAATGCTGCTAAAGGGCATCGCCAAAGACTGTGGCCTCATCCGCTGGCTGGATGATTGCATCATTGCCAATTACCGGCACATAAACCCCGAAAACCTGTACTGGGCGGCGCTGGGCGGCTGTATCGACCAACTGCATTCCGGCGTGACCACCTGTGTGGATTACCAGTACGCCCACGGGGCCGAGGGCCTGAGCGACGCGGTGATTCGCGCCTTTTTAGACATTGGCATGCGCGGGGTGCTGGCGCGGGGGCACGCCAACACCGAGGATTACCCCCCAGCGGCACAACCTGGGCGGATAGAGACGCAGGAGGATTTTTTTGCCGAGGTACGCCGGCTGCATGCAGCGCACCAAAGCAGCCCCACCATCTCTGTGGGGATGGCCCCCGGCATTGTGTGGAGCCTTTCTGAAGAGGGCTTTCGCCGCTGCGCCGAACTGGCGCGAGAACTGGACATCCTCTTGACCATCCACATTCTGGAAACCGAGGAGGACAACGCCTTCTGCCTGGAAAAACACGGGCTGTCCACCATCGCATTTTACGAAAAAGCCGGTATTTTGGACACCAAGCTGCTGGCCGTACACTGCGCCTTGGTTGCCCCCCAGGAAGTGGAGGTGTTCGCCCGGCACGGGGTACGCGTTTCCTACAACGCCATCTCCAATATGTTGATGGGCTACCAAACCCTGCCGGTGTGCTCGCTGCTGGAAAAGGGTATCCCGGTAGGCCTTGCCACCGACGGCGCCGCCAGCAACGATAGCCAGAACATGCTGGAGGTACTCAAAATTTCGGCGCTGTGGCAAAAAGCCTTCTACCGCGACCCGGCCGTGCTGCCTGCGATGCAAATTTTGGAGATGGCCACCATTGGCGGTGCACGCGCCATTTTCCAAGAAAAGGAAATCGGCTCTCTGGAAACAGGCAAAAAAGCCGACCTGTTTGTGTACAACCCGATGAATTGCAGCACCGCCCCCAGCTTCGACCCCATCTCCTCCATTGTGTATTGCCCCAGCGTAAACGGCGTGAGAACCACCGTCATCGAAGGGCAGGTGGTGATGGAGGAGGGCCGTATTTGCCGGGTGAACGAGGCCGATGCCCTGCAAGAGCTGTGGCGGCAGGCGGCACTATTGCGCGAAGTGGGAGGCAAAGCATGAAAACCCTGATTCTGGAAGGTTCGGCGCGTAAAAATGGCCGCACCGCCGAGATGATTCACTTTTTGCAGGCCTGTCTGCCGGGCGAAACCGAGGTGATTCGCGCCTATGAGCAGAAAATTAGCCCCTGCCTGGATTGCCGCTACTGCCTAAAACACCCCTGCTGCGCGGTGAAGGACGGCATGGGCGAGATTGATGAAAAACTGGAAAATAGCGATGCGGTGGTGTTTGCGGCCCCGGTGTACTTTCATTCCGTGCCCGCCCCGCTCAAAACCATCATCGACCGTTTGCAGCCCTATTGGGCGGCCACGGTACGCAAAGACGGCCAGCGCTACCGCCCCAAAAAAGGGGGCCTGCTGCTGGTGGGGGGCGCGCCCTCGTTCGAGGATCAGTTCTTGCCCGCCAGCCTTATGCTGCGGCGCGTGTTGCACGACCTACGCGCTAGCCATGAGGGGACGGTAGCCCTGCCGAACGCCGACCGTGACAGCCTGGCCGACCGGGCCGATTTGCAGGCAGAGTTGCGCCAGTTGGCGCAAAAATTGGCAGAATAGGCCCCTTTGCCTTCTCAGAAACTCGCCCAAAACAGCCCGCTTTGCGGGAAGCCAAACCCTGCGTGCACCCACACGGGGCAACAGAACACCTTTCCGCTGGGCCGGTATAGGCCTAGCGGTTTTTTGCGCCCTCTCTTTGCCTAAATATAAAAGCGCCGGGGCGGGTAGCCCCAGCGCCGCAGAGTGCCAAAAACATCAGCCAGAGAAAAAGGGATGCAGTGCAAGGAAACAAAAATTCGCGCAACGGCGCATATTCAACATATGTAACGGCAGCGCGAGTTTGCAGTTGACGCTGCAATGCGCACTTTTTCGACAGGCTGAAGCGCCGGGGCGGGTAGCCCCAGCACTTCAGCCATACCTCACTGCGTATACTCTGTTACGGTTTTTACAAAGGCCCGTATGTTTGCCTCGGGGGTACCTTTGGGCAGGGCACAGCCCGCCCCAATTACCAGGTTGCCTCCGGCAAAAATTTCCAGCACACGCCGGGTTTCCGCCGCCACTTCTTCGGGCGTATCAAAATAGAACACGCCGGAAGGGTCGATGGGGCCAAACATGACCGAATGCCCTTGCAGGGCCTTTTGGGCGCGTACTAGGTCGGTTTTATAATCCGCCTCTACCCCGGCAAAACCAATCCCGGCCACATCCTCCAAGATATTGTCCAGCCGGCCACATATGTGGCACACGGTTTGGATACCCGCGCACGCCAAATCTTTTTGCAGCCGTTGGTGGAAGGGGTGGGCATACTTCAAATACATGTCCCGGCTGATTAAATCCGGCCCGCAGGAGCTATCTCCAAAACTGGTCAAATCGGCCCCTGCCTCCCGCATCAGCTTATGGAACGCCAGGTGCACGGCATAGGCCCTTTCTATCAGTAGCAGCAGGCTTTCCTCTTTTTCTTCGTCCAGCAAGTCGGCCATGAAGTCGCTCATGCCGTAGGCCAGCATAGCCAGGCTAAAGGCCATTTGGTCGCAGTTGCCGCGCACCAAAAGTTCTCCTTTCGCCTGTTTTTTGGCCAGGAAAACCGCTTCCAGCGCTATTTTCACCCGCTCATCTCGGGCCAGCTTGTCCGGTTCCATTTTTTCTATCAGTTCATCCAGGCTGCCTGCCAGCGGCCCCGTTACCCGGGCTGGCTCCTCCTCGGGGAAATCCACCGGCACGCCCATGGCGCCCGCTTCCAGGCAGGTGTCTATGTCAATCAAAACACCATCCAGCCCATATTTGCGGGCAAAAGCCAGGTGTGCGTTTGCAATATTTTGCGGGCTGCCGCGGTACGCGGCCATGCTTAGGCCCTGCTCTGCGGCGGCGGGCATAAAGCTGTGCAGCATCATGGGCACACGGCTGGCCTTGCCACCTTGTAGCACAGCCTGTATTCTCTCGGTTCCGTTCAAAGTCTCTCTCCCCTTCTTCCGCTTTGCGGTTCTTGTTTCCCTGGCCTATGCCGGGCGCCGCCGTTACGCCCGCTCAAAGCGGCTATAACGGTAGATTTTATGGCCCTCTTCCTGGTCAACGCCGCGTAGGAGTTCGTAGGGCTTTTGAAACCGGGCCGCAAAGTCCGCCTCTAGCTTTTCTTGAATATCCCTGCGCCCCATTTTCCTATAGGCCTCCATGCTCTCCCACACAAAAATGAAGTGTATTTCCCCGGGGCGGTTTTCGTTCACCCACACCTCTTTCGAAAGGAAGGGGATGTGGTCAAACTCCTCCTGCAAGGCTTCACCCAAGGTCCACACGGTATGGTCTGCCTGCAAATATTCTTCCAGGTGCGCCGGGTCTGTCCGGAATATCAAATACTCCACCGGCAAGCGCTCCCCGCTGCAATACCGGTAGGGTTTCTTCGCATTGCCACCCATGGCAATCCTCCTTTCTTGGCTTTACGCCCAGCAGCAAATAAACACAATCGGCACTGGGCTGCTCTAGTGTTCCAGCGCCACACGGCGCATGGCGTCAAATTTTTCGGCCGGGATATAATCCGGGATGCTGTTGCCGCTTCCCAGGGCATAGCTTCCCCCTGCCGCCGCCATTTCCAGCAAAGCACGGCTGCGTTTTTCTATCTCCTCACAGCTAGAGCGCACCAAAAAATCCATATCGATGCCGCCCAATATGGCAATGCGCCCACCGTACAGCCGGTAGCTTTCCTCCACGCACAGGATGTTGTCTTCATAGGAGTGTTTGCCGTCAAACCCAATCTCCTCTATGATATCCTCCCACAGCATTTGCATGTTGCCGCAGGAGTGTAGCACAGCGGGGCGGCCCTGTGCATGGGCCATCTCCACAATTTTTTTATGCCAGGGAAACACATAACGGCGCATCAGGTTCGGCGGCAAAAATGGCTGGCGGTTAAAACCCCAGTCGTCGTTCACCATCAGCAGCCCCACCGCGGGGTACCGCAGCACCTGGCGGTAATATTCATACAGTACACTGCCCACTTTGTTGAACACCAGCTCCACCAGCTCCGGCTCATCTGCCAGCAAATAGCACAGGTTTTCGTAGCCCAGCAGGGCGATGGTGTTTTCAAGCACGCCGCCCGGGCTCATCACCATCAGTTTCATGTTGTGCGGCAGGTAGCTTTCTATTTCCGCCAATTGCGAAAAATCCGCCCCGGCAGGGTCTGGCCAAACATAGCGCTCCAAACTCTCCCTATCGGTGATCACAAAGCCCTCGTTTAAGGAGATGGTCTCGTGGTCCATTTCCTCCTCTGGGCGAAAATGCAGGTTGCCCGGCTGCACGGTGGCATAATCATAACCACCGGCGGCGAAGGCGTCTACCACCATCTTCATATGCGCCAACGAGTGTTTGTCTGGTACCGAATAGCCCGCCAGCCGCTGGTAGTGCCCCTCGCTGAGGTAAATTTCAAACAGCACGGGGCGAGCGGGCGTTTCGCCCCGTAACACGGCCAGCAGGTTTTCAAAGTTTGGTGTTCTTGTACTGGGCATATTGGCCCTCCTTTTCCTGGCACATCTGCGGGGGTTTCCCCTTAGCTGTACCGGCCATAGCGGTGCCCTGCCTCTATCATCCGCAGCAGGTTTTCCTCGGTTTTGGCAGCCAGGGGTATGTTGATGGGGCTTGCGGTGGGCATCAAAATAAATCTCCCCCCGGGCATGCCGTCTTGCAGCACCTCCCGCACCATCCGTTCTATCTCGTCCGGCTCCATCCTCTCCAAATGTTTCAGTTCAATATTGCCCAGCAAGGTGAATTGGTTTGGGTACAACTGTTTCACCTCTTGCAGGCTGATGTCCCCATCCGGCAGGGGCTCTAGAGGGTCCACACACATCACCCCTGTTTTGGCAAATTCGCCAAGGGCATGGCGCACCTTCCCATGCGAATGCACCCGGGAAATTGCCCCCTTTTCGTGAATCATCCCCACGGCCTGCTGTAAATACTGGGTGACATACCGGGCAAAAAAACGCGGCGGCATGTAGGGCGGGGTCATATATTCCGGGCCCACAATGCGGTACATGCAGTCCGCAATGCCACATTGCAGCATGGCTTGCAGCTCTTTTTTTACACAGGTCTCCCACAGGAAATCCAAAAATTCCTCGGCCAGCGCCGGGTTTACCAGGGCGATTACGGAAAAATCCTCCATCGCGAATAAATCAGAGGCACGGGCCACAGGGTCGCCCAAGCTGGGGCAGATGATTCCGTGCTGGCCCACGGCTTGGTCGGCCAGCAGCAGGGGCGTGTTGTCCACCGTGCTCTCAAAGGGTAGCGCGCAATATTTTTCGATATCCTCTTCCTCTTTGAGAAAATGTTCCAGCGTCCAGGTGGTGAAGATGCCGTCATCGTCCCGCGTCAGTTTTTGCAAATCTCCCTTGGGGGTGTGCAGCACGGTTTTGGTAAACAGGCTGGGGCCTTCCCGCCACTGTGTGGTTTCCGTCAGGGCCTCTATTTTGGGGCTACGGATGTTCGGCTTTGTGAGAAACATGGTGTCGGTTTTTTCCAGCATCTCCCCCAGCAGGCGCGCGTAGGACGGTTGCCGGTTGGCAAAACTGGCATAGTGAGAGCCTGGAATGGGGGATAGCTCATACAGGGAGATGGGCACCCGGTCTGTTGGAAGGCCCCGGGCGGTGTGCAAAATTCTCTCTCTGGACGTCATGCCAAACCCTCCGTTCTGTGGCTTTTCGCTTGCTTCTTTCACTGCTTTTCCGGCACAGCCCCTGGGCCACCCTTTGCCGGGGCTTTGGGTGCAGGCCGGGTTTTGGGTTTTCCGCTACACCGGCGCGGGCATGCCCGTGGCTCTTTTCTGCCCAGCGGGGGGTGCCTAGTGGTGAAACAGGTAGCGGTAATAGAAGAAAAACGGGCTGTGGCTGTGGATGGATAGCAGCTCGGCGTGGGGGTGCTTCGCCACACTGGCCGCCTGCCCACCCTGCCCCAGGGCCAGGCCCGCGCCGCCCACATACACACCGGAGGTGTTTAAAAATAGCTCGTCCATCAGCCCCTGCACCAGCAGGTGGTTCGCATAGCTGGGGGCCTCCACCAGCAGGCGGCGGTAGCCCCTGCGGCGCAGGATGCGCATGGTCTCAACAGCGCAGGGGCAGGCCCCTTCGCCGGTAACCACCACGGCAAAACCCTCCCCCTCTGCCTGTGGGTTTTGGGCGGTTACCTGGTAAAAACGCCCCGGGCAATTTTCCCGTATGCGTGCATAGCCACTGGGGGCGGTGCAGATGGTAAGGCGCACCCCCTCGGCATTGTTCCATAGGGGGTGGCGGAAATCGGCCTCGCTACAATCCAGCGAGACGGCCAGAACATCCGGCAGGGGCGCGCGGCCCATCGCCACGCGGTCCCTCTCCAGCTCCTCGTCAAAAATCATCCCGTTGCCTTCCAGGTCGGCCCCCACGTCGCCGTAATTTTCTGAGGCCTGTTTTTCCAGCTTCCAGCCCGCGCTGCCCATGGTGCCGTCGCAGGTGGCGCGCAGCACGTTCAAAAGCCAAAAATCCACCAGGCCCCCCGCCGGGTCGTAGGCGTTTTTCTGGGCCACAAGCGGCCCAGAGGGGTCGTCTGGGAAGGTGATGCGCCCGTCAATACTTTGCACGAAAGAGCCCAGCAGATAGGGCCTATCCACTGGCACATCGGGAAACTGCAATGGGCCACCGTACACCTGTTCCAGTTTTTGGCTTACCAGGGGGCTTTGCTGAAAGGTGGCCAGTTTGGGGTTTTCGTACACCTTTTCCAGCCGCATCTTCTCCGCCGGGAAAGGCAAACGCAAAGAAAAATATCCCATAGCACGCCTCTCTACTTCCTTTTTAGGAATATTCCCGCAGGGTACGGAAAAAAGCCAACATATTTTCGGGCGGTGTTTTGGCCTGGATGTTGTGGATGGCGTTGTACACAAAACCGCCCCCCGGGGCAAAAATACGCAGCCGCTCCTGGGCTTCGCCCTCCACCTCGGCGGGGCTGCCAAAGGGCAGGGTTTGCTGGGTGTTCACAGCGCCGCCCCAAAAAGTCAGTTTGTCGCCATATTTTTCTTTCAGCATCACAGGGTCCATGCCCTCGGCCGAGCATTGCACTGGGTTCAAAATATCCGCCCCCATCTCCACAAAATCATCCAGCAGGCGCACAATGCTGCCGCAGGAGTGGTAGAAGGTTTTCCAGCTTGTGTTTTCGTGCACCCAGGCGTTTATTTTGGTGTAATAGGGTTTAAAAAAGCTGCGGAAGATTTCCGGGTTCAAAAATTCACTGCGCTGGGTGCCAAAATCTGTGCCGCTGATGGTGATGGCGGCAATGCGGTCTCCCACCACCTGGTGGTAGCGTTTTAGGTTTTCTAGGGCCACTTCAAAATGGAGGTCGAACACCTCCCGCACATAGTCCTCGTTCAGATAGTAGGCCATCAGCCAATCTTCCAGTGCGCGCATCCCCTTGGGCTGGCGCACCCCGGGGCCGGGTATCAGGGCAGAATCCGCCAGGCCAAGCGGGCCAAGCGTGCCTATCAGCCCGTATTCCGTCTCTTCATACAGCCGCTCGGCCTCCCGGCCAATATGGTCTAAATCCTCTTGTGTAAGCAGGGTATAGTCCCCGGCAAAATCCTCCCGGCCATTGTTTTGGTCGGGGTCAAAGCCGGTGGTGCGTGTGATGTTATCAAAGTAGTAGCCATCTTTGGGCAAGCGCCCCGAAGGCGCTGCCGCCGCGTCACCACAGGGGTGCATCATCCAGTCTCCATTTTCGGCCTGGCTCAGCGCCATATCCCCCCCTACCTCCACGGTAAGGCCACTGGGCAGGGTCCAGGGTTTCCAGTTTTCGTTGGCAAAGCCAAACATGTTGTTACGGCCCCAAACACCCACCACGTCCACGCCCAGCGCCTGCCGCAGGTCTTCCTCCACATAACCCAAAATCTGAAACGGCTCGTGCACTTTTATGGCCTGCTCCGGCAAACCCAGGGCGGCCCGAAGCTGGGCCAGCGCCGTGGCAGAAATGCCCGTGATGGCAGTGGCGCCCAAATCCAGGGGCGGGCGGTCTGGCTGCTGGTGGTTTAGCGCTGCGTGCAGTCTTTCCCTGCTTGTCATATGCTTCCTCCTTGGGCGCCCTATACAGGCACGCCATATTCTTGCAACATCGTTTCCAGTTCTTGTTTTGCGTACAGGCGGGGTGGCTGGCCAGCGGGCAGGCCCATGGTGTTGCCCACCCACAAATATTCGCAGCTTTCCAGCGGCTGGATATCATAGTACAGGCCGTCTCCGCCCAGCTGCTGGGCAATGGCGGTAAAATCCTGCCACTCGCCCAGCACCTGGATGCCTTTGCCCGCCGCCTTTATCTTTTGATATTCGCCTATCCATTCCCGGGGCGGGCGCTCCCCGGCCCCGGTTACCCACTGCACGGCGCCCAGCTTTTCCAGTTTTAGCAAGCTGTCCAAATGCTGCAAGCTGCCCTTGCCGTCCAGGTGGTACACGCTGTTATCCAGCCAGTTTACCTGGCCGCGCAGCAGGGGCAACAATTGCTCCTCAAATTGGGCAGGGCCAATCATGCTGGAAAAATCGCACTGGATGATGTGGGAGCGGCTGGCGCTGAACAGCCCCGACCAATCGGCGTATCCGGGGCTTTGCGGAAACAGGATTTCACAAATTTCCCCATACATTTGGCACCAGGCCTCTTGAATCTCATTCGCCACCCGCTCCAGTTCCTCGGGTTCGTCGTACAAATCCATCAGCAGGTTTTGGGTGCCGCGCAGCGCCGCCAAAATATCGTAGGCGCCGCCCAAATCCACCATCCCCATCAACACGCTTCCCTGCCACTTTTTCATGCCGGCCTGGTAGATATCCCGCAGGCGCTTATACCAGCGGTTCTCTCTATCAAATGCAATGTGGATGTCCGACAGGCTAGAAAAACGTTTGCATTCAAACCAAACGTGGCCCGTGTCGTTGCGCAGCTCCGCGCCCACAAAAGCCGAAAGCACCCCCGGCCCAAAGGCATCAAAGCTGACAAAGGGGAAGGCATCGCCCAAAAAAACGGTGTGGCGCAGGCAGAAGTCCATCCGCTCCACCAGTTCCTCCGCCGGTACATCCAGGCGGTGCACCGTGTTTTGCAAGAGAAGGGGAATCTCCCCGGTATAGGCGGTTCCGTCGCTCACCTGCGCTTTTAGCAGGGGGCGTTTTAGGCTGTGGTTCCAAAACGCCGTGTAGTTTTCGGCTGTCCTGGCCCAGTCCTCCGCGTGAAACATCAGTCTGCCTCCCCGCCGGCCCCAAGGGCCTTGCGTCCGGCTTCCACAATCAGGGCGGTCTCGGCCAATTTTTGGGCCAGGGGCAGGGCGGTGGCCAGGCCTATTTCATCCTCTTCCACGCCTGGGCCGCCCAAATCGCGCGACCATATCTTCCCGCCGTGGTAGGCGCCCCCGTCCCCCGTTACCAGGTTGATCATATAGGTGGCCAGGCAGCTAAACAGGGTGTATACGGTTAGCTCCTGCCCGCCATTTCTGGTGCCGCCCACCGCCAGGGCGCAGCCCAGCCGCCCGCTTAGGGCTTTCCCGTGCATCACGGGGATGGGCCGCAGGCGGCTGAAAAAGGCCAGCAGTTGCGGGGTGGGCCCCATCATGTACACCGGGGAGGCCACATAGTAGGCGTCCGCGCTTAAAAATTGTTCGGCCAGGCCCTCCATGTCGTCCTTCAGCACGCAGGGGGCCTTGTTTTTTTTGCAGTACTGGCAATCCATACAGGGGGCAATTTTTTTGCCGTGCAAGGAGAGATACTCTACCTCAATTCCCGGCATATCCCGCACCGCATCCATGGCCAGTTGTACCGCGCGCTCCGTGGCCGCGCGGCGGGGGCTACCCGAAATAAACAAAATTTTCGCCATTGTATTTCCTCCTGTCGCCTTCTTCATTGGCTCTTCTGTTTGTTGTTTGCCTGCCGCCATACCGCAGGGCTGTTTAGCCCCCGGCGGCTTTGCGCTGCACACAGGCGGCTATCTCCTGGCACTGCTGTTCTAGCAGGGGCAAAAAATCCACCTGCTGGCCCACATGCGTGAAGTTGGTTTTGCGTGCATACAGCCGGCCGCTTTCTTCGGCGTTTAGGTGGCTTAACATAATGGGATACACCGCTTCGCAGGGCAGGAACATATTCAGCCAGTCCTGCCCGGCGGTTACCACAAAAACGGCCTGTTTGGGGGCGAAGGGGTGGGCTAGGCCCTGCACATGGTGCCCATACAAGATAGCCAGGCGGCTAAACAGGCGAAGAAGGTCCCCCGCCAGGGTACCAAACACCATGGGGGAGGCCACCACCACCAACTGGGCCTCGTTTAGCGCGGCATACACCGGGGTCATTTCGTCTTGCAGGCAGCAGGCCGGGTGGCTATGGCACCAGCCGCAATCCTGGCAGGCGGCAAATTTCATCTTTTGCGCATTGAAAAGCTGTACTTTTGCCTGTGGCAAATGGGCCAAAAGTTCCCGCACCACAAACAGGGTGTTGCTCTTGTCTGCCGGGCGGCCCGTGGCCGTTAGAACCACCACTTTCACGGTGTTGCCTCCTTTTTTGGGTACCAGAAAATAGACCTGCCCGCAGGCTTAGGGCAGGTTTTCCGTGTGCCGTCCAGCGCCTATTCCGCCATGTAATGCAGGTAATTTTCCGCACTTTCGTGCTCGGCTTCCACAAATAGGCAGTTCCCCTCGCCCAGCGCGGTTTCCATCGCGCTATCCAGGGGCGCCAGCAGGTTGTGGTCATAGGCCAGCCAATCCTCCCGGGTGCGCCAATAAATAACGGTTTTGATGAGGCAGGGATTCTCGGTGCTTTGCCAGATATCCTTGCGGTAGAAGCCATCGTTTTGGGCCAGAGACTGGGTCCAGATGCTATGGTCGGCCTGCAACCAGGTTTCCAGCAGGCAGGGGTCTTTCAGCCGGAATTTCAGCTCCTCTATCGCCATGGGTTTAATCAGCTTTGCCGTCTGCACGTGTTTGGAGGCCTCATAGTTTTGGTTTGCCACATAGGCTACCACACGGTAATCATTTTCTCCACGCAGAAAATGGTAATTTTCCTCCCCCATTTCTGCAATATACCGTTTGTCCAGCGCCTGGCACCGCTCTGGGCCTATCTCTTTCCAAATGGGCAGGGTGCCGTAAATTACCGTGTTGAAGGCGCAGGGGTCTGCATGGCTCATCCAGTAATCTTTCCGGCCAATGGCGTCCCAGCCCATCAAAAACTGCGTCCAGTATTTCTGGTCCAGTTCCACCCAGCGGTCCAAAAACTGGGGGGTGTTCACCCGGAACCAAAGCTGCTCCACGTTCAGTTCCCCGCAGGGCCGTTTCAGTTCCTTGGTGTAGGCGCGTATGCCATGGCGCCCCGGGTTTGCCACCGCCAGCATCCGCGCGGCCTCTTCGGCGCTAAGGGCCCGGTTTGGCTCAATATGGCCTTGGGCGTTTGGCTCCAAATAGCCATAGCGTGCGGCCATGCCCAGCGCGCCCTGCCAGGCCTCTGGGGTTTCCATGCCGTCTGGGTACTGCGCCAGTGTCTCCGCACTGCCTGCCAGGCATTTTAGCTGTATCAGCATAGCGGCAGCCTCTGCCCTGGTAAGCGGGCCATCCTGCACATTTTCCAGCACCCGGTGGTTCATCTGGGCCTGTATTTGCCCCACTAATTCCTTCTTCGTCACGCTCTGCACCTCATCAATATAAAAGTTTAAAGTAATCCTCTGTGTCCAGGTTGGCCGCCGTCACAATGTCAAAGCCCACACAGATGGAAGTCGTTTCCGGCATATCGTTTGAAATTAAGTATTTCAGCAGGTATTTCAGCCCCAGATAGCCCTGCAAGGTGGGCCGCTGGCATACAATACAGTCTATGGTATCATCCAAAAAATAGTCCCGGTATTTCACGCTCCAGTCATTGCCAATCAGTTTGATATCCTGGCGGCCTGCCTTACGCAGCGCCCGGTCTATCCCCTCGATGCTGGTGTTGGAATAAATGCCGCTCAGTTCAGGATACCGCTGTAGCGCGGCCAGGGTGTTCTCGTAAAAAGCCGCCATATCCTGCCAGCCATTCTCCACAATGGTTTGTATGTGGGGAAAGGCCTTGATTTTTTGAAAGAAACCGGAAAAGCGGTTGTCCAGCGCCACGTGCGTACCAAAATTGTTGATGTACAGCACGGTGCCTTGGTTGCCCAGCAATTTGGCCATCATATCGGCGCAAATGGTGCCAGCGTGGAGGTCATTGTTGCCCACATAACACAGATATTCGCCCGTGGTCATCGGCAGGTTTAGCGCCACCAGGGGCAGGGCCTCCTTGCCGTAGCGCGCCATGACTGCACGCACGGCCGCCGGGTCCATGGCCGCCATCAGAATGGCGTCCACCTCTTCTGTTTGGATTTCACGCTCAAAATCCACTATTTGCTGGCTGAGGTTTTTGGGGCTGTGGCAGAACACCTTCGCCTTGGCCCCCCAACCGGAAAATTCCTTTTCCGCCACCCGGATGCCAGATTCCATCTGCCGGGCAAAATCTTCATCGTAGGAGACGAGGAAGCAAAGAATGTTCC